>NZ_JBSWYB010000001.1:0-391920 GCF_056160905.1 Leisingera sp. ABD4_442
CCCAGATACCCCTCTTGGGTGTTTGGGTTCGTTTCCTGCGTTGCTTTTTTCCTCAGGGGTGGGAATGGGGGCAAAAAGATCCGCGCGGCCTCAAACCAGTCCCGCCGTCACTGTGGGGGTTTCCCCGTATTTCCGGCGGCAAGTTGCAAATTGACCCCAGGCTTGACCGCCGTAAGCTAGGATGCACTGCTAGGCAGCCCGGCTGCAGGCCCTTTATCGGGCGTTTACCAATTTGCGCTTACCTGAAACTGTTCTCCTAGAGTGAGTGAGCAGATGAAGCAGATTTCGGGTATTTCTACTACTGGACCGGGCGCCGTGGAAAGCTTGCTGTCAAAAGCTGATCAGTTGCGGAATAAGGGTGACTATAAAGGGGCGCTCTCGATCCTGTCACCTCGCCTGAGAATGGGGGATCTGGACCCAAGGATACTTGAGCGCGCAGCTATGTGCTTTTTCAGCCTTGGAGACGCGGGGACAGCCATCTCGCTTTTGAAGATCATGCGGGAGCGTATGCCTGAGAACGCCGCAATCCCTGCAAAACTTGCGGGCATGCAGATGGCGGCTGGTGACAGCGATGCCGCTGTTAGGAACTTCAAGGATGCACTGGCACTGGACCCGTTTCTGGTCAGGGCGCTGTTTGGGCTGTACATGCTTGAGCCTTACGAAGCCGGCAGCGAATATGCTGCTAGGCTTTACGAATTGGAGAGCCGGGCCGGTCTTGCCCCTAAAGATGCGGCGGTGGTGTTCAATACCATAGGCGCGATAGAAAGGCAGCGGGGGAAACCGGCGGCCGCCATGCACTATTTCTCTAAATCCAAAGAGGTGCTTGGTGCCAAGTTTGACCCTGATGAAGCTGACTTGGCAATTGACCTTCAAACCGCAATCTTCTCGGCTGGAGATGCGGAGGAACAGCCGGTGGACGGGCCAAGGATGGTCTTTATCTGCGGGCTTCCCCGGTCTGGCACCACTTTGATGGAAACCATTCTGACGCGTCACTCCAAGATCGGAACGATTGGAGAAAGCAGAGCGCTGACAAATACTCTGAAGGAGATTAACAGATACTGTTCGGAAGTGGGACGCGGAGAAAATCTATGGTCTTGGTTCGGCAGCTTGAGCGACAAGGAAATTTCGGTTTTCCGCCAGTACTATTACGCCGCAGCTTTGCAAGGCAATGATAAGGGGGCCGTCGTTGTCGACAAAATGCCGATGAACTGTCTGCACCTTGGCCTTGCACATGTTTTGCTTCCGGGAGCAAAGTTCATCTTCATGTCCCGCCACCCGTTGGATGTCGGCTTGTCAATCTTCTCTATAGCCTTCGATGAACCCATGCCCTATGGAAGCCGCTTGGACTGGCTGGGCCGGATGACGGCAAGTGTTTTCAGGTCAGCGGCGGATTATCAGCAAAAGCTGGGCAGCCAAATGCGTGTGCAGTCCTTCGAGGCACTGCTCCGAAATCCGGAGACGCAAACCCGCTCCGTGCTGGAGCATTGCGGCCTGGAGTGGGAGGAGGCCTGCTTGACTCCCGGTGCCCCTACCGGCTTCGTTAACACCGCCTCACAGATTCAAGTGCGGAAAGAGATTAATTTTGAAGGACTTGGCAAGTGGAAATCATTTGAAAAGCAGCTGCAGCCGCTGGTCGAAGGACTAGGAGGGCAACGTTGGGTTGACGAGTGGCAGCAAATGGACAGAAACGCAGCCTACAGCGGGCAGTTCACAGCTGCCTAGGCATTTTCCAGGGGATTTAGGCCACAAGATCCTTAGAAAAAAAGCGCCGGATGCTACTCTGACGCTTTTATTTTTCCGGTTTTCCGGCTGATAATGCTAGGAGTCTATTCCGCCGCGATTTTGATCACCGGCTTCATCTGCTCCAGCACCTCGTCGCTGAGGTGGCATTTGATCTGGTGGCCGCCCTCCAGGGTGCGCACCGGCGGCACGTCGCGCTCGCACAGCCCGCCCGGCACTTCGGACTTCCAGCGGCAGCGGGTCTGGAACGGGCAGCCCGGGGGCGGGCTCATCGCCGAAGGGATGTCGCCTTCCAGAACGATATGCTCCTTCTCCACCGAAGTGTCGGCAATCGGCACCGCCGACAGCAGCGCCTCGGTATAGGGGTGGTAGGGCGGCGAGAACACCTGGTCGGTGTCGCCAAGCTCGACCACATGGCCGAGATACATCACCATGACGCGGTCGGATAGATAACGAACGATCGACAGGTCGTGGGAGATGAACAAGAGCGTTGTCTTCTCGTTACGCTGGATCTCCATCAACAGGTCGGTGACCGCCGCCTGCACCGACACGTCCAGCGCCGACACGGGCTCGTCCGCGACAACGATGCGCGCGCCGCCGGCAAAGGCGCGGGCGATGCCCACCCGCTGCTTCTGGCCGCCTGACAGCTGCCGCGGCATCCGCTCGGCAAAGGCGCGGGGCAGCTTCACCAGGTCCAGAAGCTCCAGCATCCGTTTCTTGCGCTCGGCTTCGGAATTGCCGATGCCAAAGATTTCCAGCGCCCGCATGATCTGGCGGCCGACCGTCATCGAGGGGTTCAGCGTGTCAAACGGGTTCTGGAACACCATCTGCACGTCGGAGACGGTCCGGGTGTCGCGCTCCTCGATCGGGATCTGCTCGATATTGCGGTTGTCGAGCAGGATCTGGCCGTCGGTGGCGGTTTCCAGCCCCATCAGCACCTTGGCAAAGGTCGACTTGCCGCAGCCGCTCTCGCCGACGATGGCGAGGGTCTCGGATTCGCGGGCCTCAAAGCTCAGCGTTTCGTTGGCCTTGACCACCTTCTTCTCACCGCCGCCGAACAGCGCGTTGGCAGCAACCTCGTAGTATTTCTTGAGGTTGTCCATCTTGAGAACAACTTTGCCCGGCGCGGTCTTTTCCTTCTGTTCGCCCACGGTGATAGGTGCGTTCCAGTCGATTTCCTCGAACTTCAGACAGCGGGTCTCGTGGCGGTCGTTGCCGTGCACCGGCGACATCGGGATGACCCGGTCCTGATCGCAGCGCCCCTCCTCGAAATAGTCGCAACGCGGCCCGAAGTTGCACCCTGGCGGGCGTTCGTGGGGCAGGGGGAAGTTGCCGGGGATCGCAACCAGCGGGCGCGAGTTCTTGTCGGCGCCCGGCAGCGGGATCGAGCGGAACAGCGCCTGGGTATAGGGGTGCTGCATCTCGTCAAAGACATCCTTGATCGAGCCGCGCTCCACCGCTTCGCCGGAATACATCACACACAGCCGGTCGCAGGTTTCCAGCACCAGGCCAAGGTTGTGGCTGATGAACAGCATCGAGGTGCCGTATTTCTTGCCCAGATCCTTGACCAGTTCGACCACCGCAGCCTCGACCGTAACGTCGAGCGCGGTGGTGGGTTCATCAAGGATTAGGAGCGACGGCTTGGACATCAGCGCCATCGCAATCACGATCCGCTGCTGCTGGCCGCCGGACAGCTGGTGCGGGAAGGAGTTCAGCATCCGCTCCGGGTCGGGCAGGCGCACGTCGGTCACCACTTCCAGCGCGCGGGCATAGGCCTCCTTTTCGCTGACGCCCTCGTGGATCATCGGCACTTCCATCAGCTGCTTGCCGATTTTCATTGCCGGATTGAGCGAGGCCATCGGCTCCTGATAGATCATCGCGATCTCGTTGCCGCGGATGTCGCGCAGCTCCTCGGCGCTCATCTCGCTGAGGTCGCGCCCCTTGAACTTGATGGTGCCGCCGACGATGCGGCCGTTCTTGCCAAGATCCTGCATGACGCCAAGCGCCACGGTGGATTTGCCGCAACCGGATTCACCCACCAGGCCCACGGCCTCACCGGGCTGCACGGCCACAGAGAAATCCATCACTGCGGGGATTTCGCGCAGGCGGGTGAAGAAGGAGATCGACAGCTTGTCAATCTCGAGGATCGGGCCGTCATAGTCTGCCAGTTTGCTCATTTTTTGTCTCCCTGTTGAGGCTGGAAGGGACCGGATCCCTTTCTTCTGGCCTCAAGTATCCCGGGGGTCCGGGGGCTGGCCCCCGGTCCCGCCGGTTTGGATCAGTCTTTCAGGCTCTCTTCGCGCAGACCATCGGCCAGCAGGTTCAGACCCAGAACCAGCGTCAGCAGCGCAAAGGCAGGCGGCAGGGCCGGGTGCAGGTAGATCGACAGCAGCTTGCGGCCGTCATTGATGGTCGATCCCCAGTCCGGGCTTTCCGGCGGCAGGCCAAGGCCGAAGAAGCCGAGGGTACCCAAGAGGATGGTGGTGTAGCCGATGCGCAGGCAGAAATCGACGATCAGCGGCCCGCGGGCGTTGGGCAGGATCTCCCACAGCATGATGTACCAGGGGCCCTCGCCGCGGGTCTGGGCGGCAGCCACATAGTCGCGGGTTTTGATGTCCAGCGTCAGGCCGCGCACGATGCGGAACACCGTGGGCGAGTTGACGAAGACCACCGACACAAAGACCACCAGGATACCGCCGGGAATGTCGAACAGATCCATCGCTTGGGGCAGGCCCCAGATCGCATAGGCCGGCGTGTTGATCAGGTAGCCGCCGTTGGAGACCAGCTGCAGGTAGAACCAGATGATCGTGCCCAGCACCACCGGCAGCAGCCAGTTGCGCAGCTTGGGCCGGGTGTAATAGCGCGAGTTCAGCAGAACGCCGACAAAGATGATCGGGAAGATGAACAGCACAATCGCCATATAGTTCGGCACGCCGGTCGCCACGATCTCGGGCGTTACCAGCAGGTAGAACAGCAGGATCACCGGGAAGGCCAGGATCAGGTTTGCCGCAAAGGACAGGGCAGTGTCCAGCTTGCCGCCGTAGTAGCCAGCGGGCAGGCCCAGGGTGATCCCCACCATGAAGGCGAACACAGCCGCCATCGGGGCAATCTTGATGACTTCCCAGGCGCCTTTGACCAGGCGGCTGAAGACGTCGCGGGCCAGGTTGTCGCCGCCCAGGAGGTAATAGGCATAGTCGCCTTCCTCGGCGCCGCGCAGCGGGGTGCCGGGGACCTTGTTCTTCATGCCCGAGACCTGGGTCAGCGGGTCATGTGTGATGATCATATCCATGGCGCCGTAGATGCCGGTGAACACCCAGAACATCACCAGGCCAAAGCCGATCATGCCGATGGGGCTGTCAAACAGTTTGCCGTAGAGGCCCAGCCGCCGTTTAAAGCCGATGGAGAAGGCGTAAAGGATCACCAGGGAAATCCAAACAGGGGACAGCTGGTAGATGATACGCCCGGTAATTTCGATACCGCTAAGAGGTTCCATGCTCTGCTGCCTTCCTTAAGAGATCCGGATACGCGGGTTCAGGTACACATAGCCGATGTCGGAAATCAGCTGTGTGATCAGCACCACGAAGACTGAGACCACAGAGACGGCCAGCAGCAGTTCAATGTCGTTGTTGCCTGCGGCTTCCACCAGCACCCAGCCGAAGCCCTTGTAGTTGAACAGGGTCTCGACGATCACGACGCCGTTCAGGAGCCAGGGGAACTGCAGCATGATGACGGTGAAGGGGGCAATCAGCGCGTTCCTGAGCGCGTGCTTCAGCACGATATTGTGGAAGCTTACACCCTTGAGGCGGGCGGTGCGGATGTATTGCGCGGTCATCACTTCGGTCATCGAGGCGCGGGTCATCCGGGCGATATAGCCCATCCCGTAGAGCGCAATGGTCAGCACCGGCAGGAAGAAGTTTTCAAAGTTCGGGTTGTCCATCGCCGAGGTGGCGGTGCCCTTGAACCACTTGAGACCCACGGTGGAGGAGGTGAAGACAGCGATAAAGATCACGCCGGAGACATATTCAGGAGTCGCTGTCGTCAGGATCGAGGCGGTCGACAGGCTGCGGTCGGTGGCTGAGCCTTCGCGCATCCCTGCCAGCACGCCGATGATCAGCGCCGAAGGCACCATCAGCACCAGCACCCAGAACATCAGGCGGCCGGTGTTGCCGAGCCGTTCGGACACAATGGTGGAGACCTCATCCTTGAAGCGGGTGGAATAGCCCCAGTCGCCCTGCAGGATGCCGCAGAACGTGGCGGCGTTTGCCGCCTCTTCGGCGCTCAGGGTGCCGGTCATGCAGCGGCCGGTGAACCCTTCTTCGGTTTCGCGGGTCCAGCCCGGCAGCACGCCCAGCCACTGGCCGTACTTGGACACCATCGACCCCCCATAGCCATTGGCGTCAAGCCAGCTGGCCACGGCCTCGTCCGACATCCGGAAGTTGCCTTGTGTCTTGGCGAGTTTCTCAAGGTTTGGGTAAAGGTTCGTCAGAAAGAACACGATGAACGTCAGGCACAAGGCCGTCAGCAGCATCACGCCCGAACGTCGGAGAATGAAAAGTCCCATTGGGGTCCCCTGTCAGTCTGGCGGATCGGACCCGGCTTTATGTGCGGGTCTCTTGATGTCTTAGCTGGAGTGCACCGCCCCTGGCGGGGCGGTGCCTGACATTTTAAATGCCGGGTTGGTGCCGTTTAGGCAGCCCAGCCCCACTTGTAGTGGTGGTGCTCGAAGGAGATGTGCATGTCAGCACCGGCCACGCCTTCACGGGTGTGGCGGTAGAGCGAGCGCCAGTAGGGCTGAATGGTCACGCCTTCTTCCTGGATCAGGGCCTGTCCCTTGGCAGAGATCTCGCGGCGCTTGTCGGCGTCGGCGATCGACAGGGCCTCGGCAAGCAGGGCGTCGAATTCTGCGTTTTCCCAGCCGAATTCGTTCCAAGCCTCGCCGGACTTGTAGGCCAGCGCCCAGATCTGCACGCCCAGCGGACGGTGGTTCCAGTTGGTCGAAGAGAACGGGTACTTGGCCCAGTCGTTCCAGAAGGTCGACCCGGGCAGCACAGTCCGCTTCACCTTGAAACCGGCATCGCGCAGCTGCGCGGCGACGGCGTCGGTGGTGTTGCGGCGCCAGTCGTCGTCGATGGACAGCAGCTCGTGCTCGAAATCCATCATGCCTGCTTCTTCCATCAGTGCCTTGGCAGCAGCCGGATCGGCTTTTTGCTGAGGCAATTCGGCGTATTCCGGGTGAATCGGGCCGACATGGTGGTTTTCCGCAGGCGCGCCGCGGCCGCCATAGCCAAGTTCCAGGCAGACCGAGTTATCTACGGCTTTCTGGATCGCCTGGCGCACACGCTTGTCAGCATAGACTTTCTTGCCGTCGATTTCCGCCAGCTGGTTGGGGCGGATGACGATGGACGCCATGGTGACCACTTCGGAACGCTGGTAGCCGAGACCGTCCAGCACGTCGATGAATTCACCAACCGACTCGTGCAGCATGTCAACTTCGTCGGATTCCAGCGCCGCCATCCAGGAGGAGGGGTCGGTGCCAAAGTCGATGTATTCGATGCGGTCCAGTGCCGGCTTGCCGAATACCGACTCGCCCCACCAGGCATGGTCAGCATTGCGTTCCAGCGTTGCCTTCACGCCCACTTCCAGCTCGGTCAGCAGGTAGGGGCCGGTGCCGACGTTGCTCAGGAAGTCGTCGGTCTGGTAGCTGGAGTGCACGATGGCCGCCGGATAATCCGACATGCCTGCGATCAGCGAGATGTCCGAATTCGGCAGGTTCAGTTTCACGGTGTGGCTGTCGACCACCTCGATGGCGCCTTCGATTGCCTGGCCGGAGTCTGCATCCACCAGGGTGCCGAAACGGCCGGCCATGGAGTTGCCTTCCATCGACTTGTCGCACCAGCCGGCGATGTTGCGGGCGACATCCTCGGCGGTGAAATCGTCACCGTTGTTCCATTTGACGCCCTGGCGGACGTTCAGGGTGTAAACGGTGGCGTCTTCGTTGATTTCCCAGCTTTCCAGCAGCATCGGGCTGAAGGAGCCGTCGCTGTTGTATTCGACGAGGTATTCCATGGTGCCACGGGTCTGGTTGCCCATTTCCGACCAGTCATAGGTGCGCGGGTCCTTCAGCGGGCGCACGCTCATCTGAACGCGCAGGGTGCCGCCGTCCTGCATGCCTTCGGCGGCTTTTGCCGGAGCGCTCATGCCGATCATGCCATAGGCCGCGGTTGCGGTCACACCCAGCGCGGTGGCGCGGGTCAGGAACTCCCGGCGGTCGAGCTTGCCGTCAAGCACTTCTTTCGCGTGCATCTTGGCTGCCCAGTGTACCGGTGCTCCGTTGATTGTGTCTTTGGTCATTTAGGTCTCCCTGTTGTACCGTTCGGTTCTTTGTTTTGCGAAACGGTTTTTGGCCCGGCGTCTGCCAGGCTCATGAATTTGGTGTTGCGGCTTAAAGTTTCCCCATGGCCTCATTCGGGCAGAGATACGCCGTTTCGTCAATGCACAGTTTCGGCGTTTAGGGGTAAAAATACGACATTTTTAGCGTCGCTTTTCTGTTTGGATACAGAATGCCGCTGCATACTGTTCAAAACTGCCCAGTGATCGCCGGATATCTGCACCCGGCGGAAAACATGCAAGAATCTGCAGGCGGCTGGTCTATTTCTGTTTCAGCCGGGCTGCCTTGCGCAGCGCGCTGGGGGTTTGCCCGGTGTGCTGGGAAATGAAGCGGGTGAAATAGGCTGCGCTGCGAAACCCGAGCTGGGCCGCAATATCACGGATCGGCAGCTCCGAGCCGATCAGCAGCGCCCGGGCGGCGTGGAGCTGGCGTTCGGTCAGCAAGGCGGCGGCTGTCTTGCCGGTCTGGGCTTTGCAGACCCGGGTCAAATGGGTGGGCGTCACATTCAGGGCTGCGGCGTGGCCTGCCATGCTGATCTGGCTGTCCTGAAGCGCGGCAACCCGGAGGCAATAGGCCTGGCACAGGCGTTGCGCGGCGGTTTGCCTGGCCGGCTGGCTGACGGTTTCAGTCTGCCGCTGCAGCAGGATCGCCGCCAGTTCGCAATGGGCCTGAACGGCGCGGCGCCAATGGTGTTCCTGCCCGGCCTGCTCCCGGCTGATGGATTCGAATATCGCGGTCAGCCGGGTCTGATCCTGCAAGCCGGTGATGCGCTTGTGGACGGGAGTATCGGGAAACGGCGGCGGCAGGGGACCTGAGACTGTCAGGACCTGGCCCAGGCATTGACGGGTAAAATCGGCGAACCACAGGGTGCCCGCCGGAATGAAGATGGCGCAATGGGGGCCAAAGCCGCGCTGCCCGCCGTTGACGCAGATCCGCCCCTGGCCGCGCGTGATCCAGATCAGCAGATGCTCGCGTCGGGTATGGGCCAGCCCGGTCTGCCAGGCACCGTCCGGCGCCAGTCTGAGCAGCGGGGCGGCGGCAATCCCGCCGGAAAGGTTCGGATCAAATGGCATCAGCTATCTTGGACTGCGGCAACATAAATTCCGGCGCAACAAGGCACGAAATGGCGATTCTGGCAAGTTTAAGTAAATTAAGGTGAAAACGGGCTGTCACTGCTGCAGGCGGACTTCAGCCCAAGGCGATCTGCTGCCAGTTTTTCATCCGGGCGCGGAACCAGCTGCGCTGGCGTTTGGCAAACTGACGGGTGGCAATGGCGGCACGTTCCTCTGCCTCTTCCAGGGTGAGCTGCCCCTGAATATAGCCTGTGAGCTCTGGCACGCCGATGGCCTTGCAGGAGGGCAGGGCCGGGTCATAACGGTCGCGCATTGCTTCAATCTCTGCCAGGGCGCCCTGGTCCAGCATCTGCCCGAAGCGTTTGCGGATCCGCGCCTCCAGCCAGGATTTGTCCGAGTTCAGAACCATCGCCGTGCAGTTCTGCAGCGGTAGCGCCGGATCCGGGGTTTCCTCCTGCCAGCTGGCCAAGGACCGCCCGGTGGCCTTCAGCACCTCCCAGGCCCGCTGCACCCGGGCGCGGTTCTGCAGGTCGATACGGGCGGCGGTCTGCGGGTCGAGGTCCGCCCGCAGCGCCTCCAGCGTAAGCGTGTCGCCTTCTGCCCTGACCGCGGGCGGGGTGGCAGGGATTTCCGCCATGCCTTCGGTCAGCGCCGTGAAATAGAGGCCAGTGCCGCCGACGATGATCAGCCGTTCAGGCCCGTTCAGCAGCGGCAGCACCTCGCGCAGCCAATGGCCGGCCGAATATTCGGCGTCATAGGCCACATGGCCATAAAGCGCATGGCGCGCCCGCGCTTCTTCATCAGCAGAGGGGCGGGCGGTGATCACCCGCCAGCAATCATAGACCTGGCTGGCATCGGCGTTGACGATGACGCCGCCTTGGCGTTCTGCAATTTCAAGTGCCAGGGCGGATTTGCCCGAGGCTGTCGGGCCTGCAATCAGCACAGGCAGGTCCGGGTTGATGTCGGGCAGCTTCATTCAGGCGTCCGTCTATAAGGCCAGTTCCGCAAAACTGTGCGGAAACCGCGCTGCGCGGATTGAAACCGGCAGCGATTTATTCCATTTTGCGCGCAAATTAACCCTCACATCTTCTGGAGCGCAACATGCCTCAACCGCAAGACAAGCCGGAGCTGGATCCGGCCGCCGCCTATAAACGCGTCATGCTGAAAATTTCGGGCGAGGCATTGATGGGCGATCAGGGGTTCGGTCTGCATCCGCCGACCGTGCAGCGCATCGCCCGCGAGGTGAAGACCGTGCACGACATGGGGGTGGAAATCTGCATGGTAATCGGCGGCGGCAACATTTTCCGCGGCCTCTCTGGCTCGGCCCAGGGGATGGAGCGCACCACCGCCGACTATATGGGGATGATGGCTACCGTGATGAACGCGCTGGCGATGCAATCGGCGCTGGAAGGCCTGGGCGTCTTCACCCGGGTGATCTCGGCGATCCGCATGGATGAAGTGGCTGAACCTTACATCCGCCGCCGCGCCGTGCGCCACCTGGAGAAGAAGCGGGTCTGCATCTTTGCGGCGGGCACCGGCAACCCCTATTTCACCACCGATACAGCGGCGACCCTGCGTGCGAATGAAATGGCCTGCGAGGCGATCTTCATGGGCAAGAACGGGGTGGATGGTGTGTACGACAAAGATCCGGCACAGCATGACGACGCCGTCCGTTATGACGAAATCAGCTATGATGATGTGTTCGCCAAACGCCTGAAGGTGATGGATGCCTCTGCGATTGCGCTGGCGCGTGACAACAACCTGCCGCTGATCGTGTTCCCGCTGGATGAGCCGGGCGGTTTCCGCGGTATTCTGGCCGGTGAGGGAACCTATACCAAAGTTCACGGCTGACCCAAGGTGCCGGATGAAGCTTTTATGTAAGCTGGCATTTGGCTGGCTGGCTCCTGCGGCTGCGGCCACGGGAGAGGCCTAATTGATAGATTTCCTGCAATATGAGGGCTGCACCATCGGGGCGCCCGTTATTGAAGAGGCTGAAAAGCACGGGTTTTCTGCTGTGGAGTTCGGCCAGTTGGCGGAAAACACCTTGTCCAGAGGGAAAGCGCAGCGGGAAGGCGATTGGGTGGTTCTGGACCGCAGCATTTGCGAGATTCAGCTGCCTCGGATCGAGACGCTTTACAGCAGCAAGGACGCGTTTCTTGCGTCCAGCATCAAATCATTTGTCGTGGAGACTGAAGACGCGAGGCCAGGCTGCTACCTGCGGGACGGCTGGAAAGCGTTTCAAAACCTGCCCGGACTGACGGAGGACCAAGGGTTTCTAGCCTACATAGAGTTCCTTTCCGCAGAGATGATTGCAGGCAGGTTAGGCTTTTTTGACATTTCGCCATTGCGGTCAGCTTATGGCTTTATTGTTGTGCCCAGCGAGTTTTGCGCCAGCCTTCCCGCAGCACAGGACATGCGGGGCAATTTTCCGGCTTTCGAGAAGCACTTTGGCAGTGCCGTGCGCTACATGTTCGAAAATGTAACCTGCGAAGAACTGCCTTTGGGATGGATCTATGCTCAGGAGCAGATCGGGGAAATGAACAGAAATGCCTGGCTCTGGTTTGAATATAACATCATTGCTATGGCGGCAGGCTGGTATGAAGGCATAGGCGCCAACTCCAAAGGCGTAGCACGTCCGCCGTTCTGCCATTACCCGAAGGCAGGGTAAGCGGGAGGCGCTTTCTCTGTTGCGGTGGCGGTGAAGGGCGCGATGTGCCTCCACCGCTGGCTGCAGCCGGGACATTTGACGCCGCAGGGCTATTTCTTGCCTGATGGGGAAAGCTGTTTTCCGGCGCAATTTGCCGGGTTTGCCGCGGCAAATCCTCCGCAAGATCGCTATACATCGGCCCGCCAATGGCTTAAGAGCCAATGGAAGACCGCCTCAGATAAGGGGAGAGAGCAGCATGTCTGATGATTTCGAACTGGATACCGACGACCTGAAACGCCGCATGGAAGGCGCGATGGCCAACCTGCGCACCGAGTTTGCCTCGCTGCGGACGGGCCGTGCCTCGGCCTCGATGCTGGAGCCGGTGATGGTGGATGCCTACGGCTCAATGACGCCGATCAACCAGGTGGGCACCGTGAACGTGCCGGAGCCGCGCATGGTGACCATCAATGTCTGGGACAAGTCGCTGGTCGGCAAGGTGGAAAAGGCGATCCGCGAGTCTGGCCTGGGCATCAACCCGCAGCTCAACGGCACCATCATCATGCTGCCGATCCCCGAGCTGAACGAAGAGCGCCGCCGCGAGCTGGGCAAGGTTGCCGGCCAGTATGCCGAACACGCCCGTGTGTCGATCCGCAACGTGCGCCGCGACGGCATGGACCAGATCAAGAAGGCGAAAGCCGACGGCATGTCTGAAGACGATCAGAAGTTCTGGGAAGCTGAGGTTCAGGAACTGACCGACCAGATGATCAAGGTCGTGGACGAGGCGCTTGAGACCAAGCAAGCCGAGATTATGCAGGTCTGACGGCGCAGGATGCCCGGAGATCTGAAACCGCAAGCGCGCGCTGCCGGAGAAGCTCCGGCGGCCCGCTCTGGCCCGCGCCATGTGGCCATCATCATGGACGGCAATGGCCGCTGGGCGCAGGCCCGGGGACGGCCGCGGCTGTTCGGCCACCATGCCGGCGCGCGGCGGGTGCGTGAAATTGTCGAGTGCTGCCCGGGTCTGGGCGTCGAATATCTGACCATCTTTGCCTTCTCGACTGAGAACTGGAAGCGCACACAGACCGAAGTGGCCGGTCTGATGAGCCTGTTCCGGCGTTATATTTCCAAGGAAATGAACGCTTTGGCAGAAAAGAACGTCCGGGTGCGCTTTATCGGCGACCGGGTGCGTCTGGATGCCAAGCTGATTGATCTGATGGACAAGCTGGAGCAGAAAACCGAAGGCAATGACGGAACCCAGCTGACCATTGCGCTGAACTACGGCGGCCGTGACGAGGTGGCGCGTGCCACGAAACGGCTGGCCCGGGATGTGGCTGAGGGGCGGCTGAATCCGGATGACGTCGATGAGGAAACTCTGCCGCGCTACCTGGACACCCATGTGCTGCCGGATCCGGATCTGGTGATCCGCACCAGCGGCGAGGCGCGGATTTCGAACTTCCTGCTGTGGCAGTCTGCTTACGCAGAGTATGAGTTCATCGACACGCTGTGGCCTGATTTTACCAGCGAAGAAATGGCGCGGCTGTGCAGCAGCTTCGGCCGCCGCGACCGGCGGTTCGGGGCCGTCAAGACATGAGCGGGGCCAAGGGCCGCTGGTCGGACCTGCTGCCGCGGGCCTTGTCTGCCGTGGTGATGGTGACCGCGGGCGGCTATGCTGTCTGGGCAGGCGGGCTGGTGTTCAACCTGCTGATTGCGCTCTGCTGCGGCGGCATGGTGTGGGAGCTGGTGCGGATGCTGGCGCCGGAGCGCAGCGGCACCGCGCTGCAGCTGGGCGCGATTTCGGCCGTTGCGGTTCTGCTGGCCTCGCTGCTACCGGTGATCTGGGTGCTGCCGTTGCTGGCCGCGCCGGTTGCGGCAGGCTTCGGCCAGTTCCGCGAGCGGCGGCGCCACTTTGTCAGCTTTGCCCTGTGGGTGATGCTGGCCGGTTTCGGCTTTATCTGGCTGCGCGGCCAGTTGGGCCTGGTGTGGATGCTGTGGCTGATCTGCATCGTGGTGGCCACTGACATCGCGGGGTATTTTGCGGGCAAGGCGATTGGCGGGCCGAAATTCTGGCCGCGGGTCAGTCCCAAGAAAACCTGGAGCGGCACTTTAGCGGGCTGGATTGCCGCGGTTATCGTGGGGGCTGTCTTTGCCGCACGGATGGATCTGGGGTTCAGTTTCGTGCTGCTTTCGGTGCTTCTGTCAATGGCCAGCCAGGCGGGCGACGTTGCCGAGAGTGCGCTGAAGCGGAAGATGGGCGTCAAGGATTCCAGCGCGCTGATCCCGGGCCATGGCGGTCTGTTTGACCGCTTTGACGGAATGCTGGGGGCGGCGGCCATGTTCCTGGCCGTGACCGCCATCTGGGGATAACCAGGCAGGAAAGAACATGCGGAAAGTTTCGATCTTCGGCGCCACCGGGTCGATTGGCCAGAACACCATCGACTTGATCCGCCGCGCGCCTGACGCCTACGATGTGGTGGCGCTGACCGGCGGCGCCAATATTGCGCGTCTGGCGGAAGACGCCATTGCGCTGCAGGCTGAGATCGCCGTTACCGCTTATGAGGACCGTTTGCCGGATCTGCGCGCGGCGCTAGAGGGCTCTGGCGTGGAAGCGGCGGCAGGGCAGGCGGCCCTGGTGGAGGCCGCGGCCCGTCCGGCGGACTGGATCATGTCGGCCATTGTTGGTGCGGCAGGTCTGGCGCCGGGGCTTGAGGCGCTGAAGCAGGGCACCACGCTGGCGCTGGCCAACAAGGAATCGCTGGTTTGCGCGGGGAAACTGCTGCTGGAAACGGCAAAGAAACATGGCGCCCGGCTGCTGCCGGTGGACAGCGAGCATTCAGCCGTGTTCCAGGGGCTTGCGGGTGAGGACAGCAGCGCGGTTGAACGGATCATCATCACCGCCTCTGGCGGTGCCTTTCGCGACTGGCCGCTGGAGGATTTGCCCAATGCCACATTGGCACAGGCGTCCTCGCACCCCAATTGGGACATGGGCCAGCGGATCACCGTCGACAGTGCGTCAATGTTTAACAAAGCATTGGAAGTTATTGAAACCCGGGAATACTTTGGGGTGCATCCGGATCAGATCGAGGTTCTGGTGCATCCCGAGTCGCTGGTGCATGCGCTGGTCGGCTTCAACGACGGCGCGATCATGGCGCATCTGGGGGCTGCGGATATGCGCCATGCCATCGGTTATGCGCTGCATTGGCCGGACCGGCAGCACCTGCCGGTGGAACGGCTGGATCTGGCGCGCATCGGCCAGCTGAACTTCCGCGCCCCTGATCCGGCACGCTATCCGGCGTTGCGGCTGGCCTATGAGGTGATGGCGCGGGGCGGGCTGATGGGGGCGGCCTTCAACGCTGCCAAGGAACAGGTGCTGGATGAATTCATCGCCGGCCGCATCCGCTTCACGGATATGGCGGCAGTGACGGAAACGGTTCTGGAGCGGTTTACGGCTGACGGCGGCCTCATAGATGCCGCAATGACACTTGATAACGTGACCCGTGTTGACCATCTGGCACGGAAACAGGCCGCCAGGGCCGCAGAAGAACGCATAGGGTAGATCTTTGGACATACTTGCTTTTGTCCCGCAGTTTGGCGGTTTTCTTTATACAATCGCCAGCTTCGTCATCGCGCTGTCGGTGATCGTCGCCGTACATGAATACGGCCACTACATCGTTGGCCGCTGGTCCGGAATCCACGCGGAAGTGTTCTCGCTCGGGTTCGGTCCGGTTTTGTGGAGCCGGGTGGACAAGCGGGGAACCCGCTGGCAGGTGGCAGCGCTGCCTTTTGGCGGCTTTGTTAAGTTCCTGGGCGATGCCGATGCGGCCTCGGGCAAGGATCAGCAGGCAATGCAGGCTGCGGCGCAGGATCCGGCGGCGCTGCGCCGGACCATGCATGGCGCACCGCTGTGGGCGCGTACGGCGACAGTTGCGGCGGGGCCGGTGTTCAACTTCGTGATGTCAGCGATCATTTTCACCGCAGTGGCCCTGTCGCAGGGCACCATGCGGGATCCGCTGACTATTGGCAGCCTGGCACCGCTGCCCGGGATCGAAAACGGTCTGCAAAGCGGTGACGAGCTGGTTTCCGCAGGCGGAATCGCAGTGCCGGACTATCTGGACGGCGATGCCTGGGATGTCTTCCGCGAAACGCTGCCGCAGGAGCAGGTGCTGGAGTATCTGGTGCGCCGCGACGGGGCGGAGATCCGCGTCAGCGGCCCCTATCTGTACCCGCCCTATGTGCGCGGAGTGGTGCCGCGCAGCGCGGCGTCGGATGCCGGGCTGGAGCCTGGCGATGTGATCGTCGCCATGGATGATGAGCCGGTTGTCTCCTTTGACCAGCTGAAGGCGCATGTTGAAGCGGCTGACGGCAAGGTTCTGGTGCTGGATGTCTGGCGCGAGGGCCAGATGGTCGAAATGGCCCTGGCGCCGCGGCGCACCGACGAGCCGCAGCCGGATGGCGGTTTTGCCACTCAATGGCGGATCGGGATCATTGGAGGGCTGGCCTTTGAGCCGGCCACCGAATCTGCAGGTTTCGGCGCCGCTGTGGCAGCAGGCACCTATCAGGTCTGGGCGGTGGTTGAGACGTCATTGTCCGGGCTGAAGCACATGATCACGGGCGCCATCAGCACCTGTAACCTGTCAGGGCCGATCGGCATTGCCGAAACTTCCGGCGCAATGGCAAGTCAGGGGGCAGAAAGCTTTATCCGCTTTATTGCGGTGCTGTCGACTGCTGTGGGCCTGCTGAACCTGTTCCCGGTTCCGGCGCTGGATGGCGGCCACCTGATGTTTTATGCCTATGAGGCCGTTGCAGGCCGCCCGCCCAGCGACCGGGCTGTGCGCGTGCTGATGTCGCTGGGCATCGCCATCGTGCTGTCGCTGATGGTGTTTGCGCTTGGCAATGACCTGTTCTGCTAAGATCGCGGCCATGTGAAACGGCACAGGGCGGCCACGCTGCCGCCCAAGTGCTGCCACATTCCCCCGTTAACGTTTTATCAATCCGCGCAGGCTGTCTCTGGCTGCCTTTGCGCGATGGTGGACCGAACTGGGGGAATATCCGATGCAGACACTTTCGCATTCCTATCGCGGGCTTGGCCTGCTGATCCGGCTGAACTGGGACCGGGCACTGACTGGTTTTGCCATTCTGGGGGCGCTGACTGCAGGCACTTGGCTCGCCACATTGTGATTCCTGCAACCGGCGCGCAAATCTGCCGCGCCGGTTGCTGCCAGAATGCGCTTTGTTGGTTTTGACAAGCGCTTGCAAACCCGGTACGCACATCCCAAAGCTGCTATAATAATCGGGTTCTGAAAAATGGTTTGGGGGAAGGTCGCAGGCAAGTCCTGTGGTGAGCGTAAATCGGGCATCAACATCTTGTACCGGAAAGTTTCTGCCATTTCTCTGGCAGTTGCGCTGGGTTTCGCGGTTCTGCCGCTGCCGGCAGGGGCGCAGAGCTTCCGCTTCAATTCGGTTCAGGTTGAAGGCAACCAGCGTATCCAGACATCGACGGTTGTCGCCTATACCGGCATTGAACGGGGCCAGTCTGTCAGCGCAGGCGAGTTGAACGATGCCTACCAGCGCATCCTTGACAGTGGCGTATTTGAAACAGTTGAACTGGTGCCGCGCGGCAGCACGCTGGTGATCAAAGTCACCGAGTTTCCGACCATCAGCCAGATCAGCTTTGAGGGCAACAAGCGGCTGAAGGACGATGCGCTGGAGCAGATTGTCGAATCTGCGCCGCGCCGGGTTTTCAGCCCTTCGCAGGCCGAACGCGATGCCGCGGCGATCGCGGAGGCCTACAGCGTGCAGGGGCGCCTGGCGTCCCGGGTGACGCCGCGGATTATCCGCCGCAGCAACAACCGCGTCGACTTGGTGTTTGAGATTTCCGAAGGCGACACCATCGAGGTGGAGCGCGTCTCCTTTACCGGTAACCGGGTGTATTCCGACCGCCGCCTTCGCCGCGTGCTGGAAACCAAGCAGGCCGGATTCCTGCGGGCGTTTATCAATGCGGATACGCTGATCGAGGACCGGCTGGAATTCGACAAGCAGGTTCTGCGCGATTTCTACCTGTCGCGCGGGTACGTGGATTTCCGGGTGAACAGCACCAACGCAGAAGTGACGCGGGAGCGGGACGCTGTGTTCCTGGTTGTGGATGTGACCGAGGGCCAGCAGTTCAAGTTCGGCGAAATCTCTGTCACCAGCGAAATGCCTGAGGCGGATGCCGATCTGTTCCGGTCGGTGCTGAGGATCAAGCCGGGTGTGGTGTTTTCACCGACCCTGGTAGAGAACTCCATCGACCGTATGGAGGGCCTGGCTGTCCGCAACGAGATCGACTTTCTGCGGGTTGAACCGCGGGTGACCCGCAATGAAAGAGATCTGACCCTGGACATTGAGTTTGTGCTGAAGCGCGGACCGCGGGTCTTTGTTGAGCGGATCGACATTGAGGGCAACACCACCACGCTGGACCGGGTGATCCGTCAGCAGTTCCGCTCAGTTGAAGGCGACCCGTTCAACCCGCGTTCTATCCGCAACAGTGCGGAGCGGATCCGGGCGCTGGGGTATTTTTCCACTTCGGATGTGGAAACCCGCGAAGGCAGTTCGTCCGATCAGGTGATTGTCGATGTCGACGTCGAGGAACAAACAACCGGCTCATTGAACCTTGGTGGTGCCTATTCTGTGACTGATGGCTTTGGTGTCACGGTAGGCTTGTCCGAAAACAACTTTCTGGGCCGAGGCCAGCGTCTGTCGTTTAACATCGCGACTGCTACGGAGGCGGATTCCTATGTGCTGGGCTTCAGCGAACCATACCTGCTGGGCCGCGATTTGCGGTTCGATTTGGACCTGGGTCTGAACGAGACGGATTCCAGTTTCTCTGAATACCGGACCAAACGTATCTTCTTCCAGCCGGCGCTGACATTCAATACCGGAGAGAATACCTCCCTTCAGGTCCGCTATACCTGGGATCAGGACGAGATGCTGTTCAGCGATAATGAGGATGATGATCCCTCTACATTCCTGGCCAGCCCGGTTATTCAAAGGGAAATCGCCCAGGGGGAGCGGTCCTCCAGCACAATTGGCTTTACCTACCGGTATGACAGCCGCCTGACCGGTCTGGATCCGAATGCCGGTTTTCTGGTGGAAGTCGGCGCCGATTATGCTGGCCTTGGCGGGGATTCCGAATACATCAAGGCGACAACCAAGCTGGTCGCTCAGAAGCGGATCTTGAATGAAGAGGTCACTCTGAGGGCAACGCTGGAGGCGGGCGCCTTCCAGTGGCAGGGCAGTGGTTTCAGCCGGTCGATCGACCGTTTCGTTCTGACCCCCTCCATCCTGCGCGGCTTCGAACCCGGCGGTATTGGCCCGCGGGATCAGTCCGAGGTGACAGGCGGGACAGGGAACTACAATGACTTCCTGGGCGGCAACTACTATGCTGTGGCGCGTTTTGATGCGGAATTCCCCTTGGGGCTGCCAGAGGAATTGGGAGTGCGCGGAGCACTTTTCTATGATGTCGGAAGCCTTTGGGGGCTTCAGGATGTCGATACGGCCGGTGTGAACACCGGCAACGGGATCGTTGGCCGCGGCAGGTCATTCCGCCACGTTCTTGGCGTCTCGGTTCTGTGGACCACGGGCATCGGCCCGCTGCGGTTCAACTTCTCCAAGGCGCTTCGGAAAGAAGACTTTGACCAGGAGCAAAGCTTCGACCTGACCTTGCAGGCGAGGTTCTGATCTGGTGCGGCAGCTGGCGCCCTGCCGGCGGGCTGCAATTGGCCTGTCCCTGATGCTGCCCTGCATCGGCGCCGCGCCTGCCGCCGCCCAGGAACCGGCGCCGCTGGCACCTAATCCGGGTGCCGAGTACCAGCTGGGGCTGCCGCAAAGCGGCATCCTCACCATTCAGCCGGACCGGCTGTTCTCAGAAAGCGCCTTTGGCAAGCGGGTCGAACGCGAGATCGAGGCCGAAGGCGCGGTTCTGACCGCCGAGAACCGGCGGATTGAAGCGGAGCTGCGCGCCGAGGAACTGGACCTGACAGAGCGGCGCAGCGAAATGGCGCCGGACGCGTTCCGCGCTCTGGCGGACGCCTTTGATCAGAAAGTTCAGGAAACCCGCCGCCGCCAGGATCAGAAGCTGCGCGAAATCAATCAGATGGGTGAAGACGCCCGGCGTGAATTCATTACGGCTTCGCTGCCGGTCCTGCAGCAGATCATGCGCGAAACCGGGGCCGGGGCGATTCTGGATCATGCCTCTGTGTTTCTAAGCGCTGATGCGGCAGATGTGACGGCGCTGGCAATCGCCCGGATTGACGCGGTTCTCGGTGACGGAGCCGGGGATGAGGACAGCGAGCGCTGAGCGCCCGAGCTTGCCGAAACGCTGCCCGCTTGCTAGGGACAGCGCAGTAATCTTGACGTAAATGGGAAACCACGCATGACCACCGAGCTGCAAAGCGCTGACATTCAACTGATCCAGCGGATCCTGCCGCACCGTTATCCGTTCCTGCTGGTCGACAAGGTGGTCGATATCGACAGTTACAAATCGGCCCGCGGCATCAAGAATGTCACCATGAACGAGCCGCATTTCCAGGGTCATTTCCCCGGCACGCCGATCATGCCGGGCGTGACCATCGTCGAGGCGATGGCGCAGACTGCCGGCGTGATGCTGGGCGTCGGCATGGATATGGTCGACACCGATCTGCTGATCTACTTCATGAACATCGACAAGTGCAAATTCCGCCGCAAGGTGGTGCCGGGTGACGTGCTGGAGATGCATGTGGAAACTCTGCGCGGCAAGCCGGGCGGCAAGATCTTCAAGTTTCTGGGCCGGGCAACGGTCGAGGGCGAAGTGGCTGCCGAAGCAGAGTTTACCGCAATGGTCGACCGCCAGGCCGAGGAAAGCTGAGATGAGCAAGATCCACCCCAGTGCCGTGATTGAAGAGGGCGCCAAGCTAGGGAAAGACTGCGAGATCGGTCCCTTCTGCGTGGTTGGCCCTGAGGCTGTTCTGGGGGACCGGGTTGTTCTGAAATCCCATGTGATTGTCACCGGCGATACCGAAATCGGCGACGAAACCGTGGTCTTCCCCTTTGCCGTGCTGGGCGAGATCCCGCAGGACCTGAAATTCAAGGGCGAGAAGTGCAAGACTGTAATCGGCAAGCGCAACCGCATCCGCGAGCATGTGACGGTGAATGCCGGCACTGAGGGCGGCGGCGGTGTGACCAAGATCGGTGATGACGGATTGTTCATGGCAGGCTGCCACATTGCCCATGACGCTCAGGTCGGCGACCGGGTGATCGTTGTGAATTCCGCCGCGGTGGCGGGCCATTGCGTGCTGGAGGATGATGTGATCATCGGCGGCTTGTCCGGCATCCATCAATGGGTGCGGATCGGCAAGGGTGCGATCATCGGTGCGGTCACAATGGTGACCAATGACGTGATTCCCTATGGCTTGGTGCAGGCGCAGCGCGGCGAGCTGGACGGCTTGAACCTGGTGGGGCTCAAGCGCCGCGGCGTCGCCCGCAGCGACATCACCGCTTTGCGCGCGGCCTTTCAGATGTTGGCCCAGGGCGAGGGCACCTTTCAGGAGCGCGCCAAGCGGCTTGGGGATGAGACCGACAGTGAATACGTCCAGCGTATTGTTGCCTTTATCACCGGTGGAAGCGACCGTTCTTTCCTGACCCCGGGGGGCTGACGCGATGCTGGCAGTTATTGCAGGCACCGGCGCGCTGCCGGCTGAGGTGGCCGCACACGCGCCGGGCCGTCCGCTGATCTGCGCGATGGCCGGGGCGGAGCCGGATATGGTCGATCCGGAGATCACCTTCCGTTTTGAACAGTTCGGCAGCTTTCTGGAGCGGCTGAAGGCGGCGGAGGTGACAGAAATCTGTCTGGCCGGAGCGGTGCGCCGTCCGCATATTGACCCTTCTTCGATTGATGCAGCCACGATGCCGCTGGTTCCAGTGCTGCAAGCGGCGCTGGCGGCGGGTGACGATGGCGCTTTGCGCGCGATTATCGGGATCTTCGAACAGGCAGGCTTTGCCGTCCGCGCCGCCCATGAGGTGGCGCCGGATCTGCTGATGGCCGCGGGCGTGCCGACTAAGGTGCAGCCGGGGGAGCTGGACAAGGCGGATGCAGAACGCGGCGCCGAGATCGTCGCTGCCATGTCTGCGGCTGACATCGGCCAGTCCTGCGCCGTGCGCAAGCAGCAGGCGATTGCGGTCGAGAACCTGTTTGGCACTGACTGGATGCTGACTTCGCTGAAAAATCGTCCAGACGGGCAGGGCGGCCTGTTGTTCAAGGCGCCGAAACCGGCGCAGGACCGCCGCGCCGACCTTCCCACGATTGGCGTGGGGACGGTTGAAGCGGCCGCCAAGGCCCGGCTTTCCGGTATCGTGCTGGAGGCGGGCGGCGTCATCGTGCTGGATCAGGATGCGGTGATTGCGGCCTGCGACCGGCTGGGGCTGTTCCTCTGGCTGCGTGAGGCATGAGCCTGCGGGTTTTCATCCTGGCCGGTGAGCCTTCGGGCGACCGGCTGGGCGGGGCGCTGATGGCAGGCCTTAAACAGCTGGAACCTGGCGTCAGCTTTGACGGCATCGGCGGCGCGCTGATGGCGGAGCAGGGGCTGGCTTCGCGCTTTCCCATGGAAGAGCTGTCGGTGATGGGGCTGGCAGAGGTGCTGCCCAAGTACCGCCACCTGAAGCGCCGCATCCGGGAAACAGCGGATGCCGTGCTGGAGGCTAAACCGGATCTGCTGATCACCATCGACAGCCCGGACTTCAGCCTTCGCGTGGCGCGGCTGGTCAAGGATCGCAGCAGCATCCGCACCGTGCATTACGTGGCGCCCTCGGTCTGGGCCTGGCGGCCCAAGCGGGCGCAGAAGATGGCAGAGGTCATTGATCACGTTCTGGCGCTGCTGCCGTTCGAGCCGCCCTATATGGAAGCCGCAGGCATGGACTGCGATTTCGCCGGCCACCCGGTGGTGGCGGAGCCGCAGGCAACGGAAGCGGAGATAGCCGCCTTCCGCAGTGAATTTGGCATGGGGGATGCGCCATTTGTGCTGGCGCTGCCTGGATCGCGGCGGTCCGAAGTGTCGCGGTTAGCCCCGGTATTCGGAAAGGCGCTGGAGCAGTTCACTTCCACGCATCCAGACTGCCGGATCGTGGTTCCCGCCGCTGCACCTGTTGCAGGGCTTGTGCAAGAGGCGCTGCAGGAGTGGCCGCGGGGCACTGTCATGGTGGATCCGAACCGGTATGAGGCCGGGCGCGCCAAGGCCTTTAAACGCGCGGCTTTTGCCTCAGCCAGCCTGGCGCTGGCCGCCTCTGGCACAGTCTCGCTGGAACTGGCTGCAGCCCGCACGCCGATGGTGATTGCTTATAAGTTTCAATGGCTCACTTGGCAGATCATGAAGCGGGCGGCGCTGATCGACACGGTGACGCTGGTCAATCTGGTAAGCGACACCCGTGTGGTTCCGGAATGCCTGGGGCCTGACTGCACGCCTGAAAAAATCGCTGCCGGCTTGGAAGCGGTGGCTGCGAACCCGGGAGCGCAGCTGGAGGCGATGGTGCTGATCATGGAGCGCCTGGGCCAGGGCGGGGAAGCCCCTGGGTTGCGGGCCGCGCGGGCCGTACTCGACCGGCTGCCCGGCAGGTAAACCGGGCGCGCCGGATGCAAAGCCTCCGCCGCGCGGCTTCTGGTGGCGCGGGCGCTGCGCCCCCGCGCGGAGTGCGCCGCTGCACAGCCGCAGAACGCAGACGGCTGGCAAAAGTACAAATGCCGGGATTTTTTATGCTGAGAACCGCCTAAAGGCAGGACTGCCCTTAGGCGCGCAGTCCATTTTAGAAAGATATGCCGCGTCAAGGGCTAGCCGCGCGTGCCGCACGGAGGCTCTGCCTCCCTTGACCCGGCTGGCGGGGTATCAGTAGCCGCGCCAGATCCAGCCGCCGCCGAAAATGCGGCTGCCCTCATTTGCATAGAACACGCACGCCTGGCCGGGTGACACGCCTTCCTCCGGTGTCAGCAACTCTACCTCGGCAGTGGTCTCTGTCAGCGGCCGGATGATCGCCTCCCGCGGGGGGCGGGTGGAGCGCACCTTGACTTTGAGGTGCCATTCCTCGCGTGAGGTAAAAGGCTCGTCGCCCAGCCAGTTGATTTCGCGCACCGGGATAGTGCGGGTGGCCAGCAGTTCCTTGGGCCCAACGACAACCTGTTTCTTGTCCACATCCAGCTTCACCACATAGAGCGGTTCACTGAGGCCGCCGATGCCCAGGCCGCGGCGCTGGCCGATGGTGTAATGGATGACACCCTCGTGGCTGCCCAGCACCCGGCCATCGGAATGCACGATCTCGCCCGGCTCTGCAGCCCCGGGGCGCAGTTTCTCGATTACAGAGGCATAGTTGCCGTCCGGCACAAAGCAGATGTCCTGGCTGTCGGGCTTGTCGGCCACCGCAAGGCCGTATTGGGCCGCCATCTCGCGGGTGGCATCCTTGGACGGCAGATGGCCCAGCGGGAAGCGCAGGTAGTCCAGCTGCTCCGGGGTGGTGGAGAACAGGAAATAGCTCTGGTCGCGGTTGGCGTCCTCGGCTGAGTGCAGCTCCGGCCCGTACTCACCCATTTTGCGCTGGATGTAGTGGCCGGTCGCCATGCAGTCGGCCTCCAGATCCTTGGCGGTTTCCAAGAGGTCCTTGAACTTCACCCGCTCGTTGCAGCGGATGCAGGGCACCGGGGTCGCGCCCGCCAGATAGCTGTCGGCGAACTCGTCAATCACCGCATCCTTAAAAATGTTCTCATAATCCAGAACGTAATGCGGAAAGCCGCGTTCCTCCGCGACACGCCTTGCATCATGGATATCAATGCCCGCACAGCAGGCGCCTTTTTTCGCCAGTGCTGCGCCGTGATCATAAAGCTGCAGCGTGACGCCGACCACATCATAGCCCTGATCGGCCAAATATGCAGCAACAACAGAGCTATCGACGCCGCCGGACATGGCCACAACCACCCGGGTTTCCGAGGGCGGTTTGGCAAAGCCGAGCGAGTTCAGTTCCAGGTCTTGGTCCAGCGCCATGGGGCAGCTCCTAAAGGCAAGGGGGCAGGCGCCGCAGAATATAGGAAAATCCTAAAGACTCTCAAGGGGCGTGGTTCACGCGCCGTTAAGCCTGATCGGAAATTCTTGGCGCACCCTAAGAAAGAAGACCGTCAAAGGGATGGCACTATGTTTTTGAAAAAAGTCGACGGGCCGCGGGCGGTGACCCTGCCGGACGGCACTATTATGACCCGGGCGGATCTGCCGCCGGAGACCACGCGGCGCTGGGTGGCCTCGCGCAAGGCGGCTGTGGTGCGCGGCGTGCTCTACGGCCTCTTGCCGCAGAAGGAGGCGATGCGCCGCTATGGCCTGAGCGAGGAGGAATTCCGAAGCTGGGTTGCTGCCGTCGCAGACCATGGCGAAGAGGCCCTGAAAACGACACAGCTGAAGAAATTCCGCAGCCCGGACGCAAAATAGATTGGGCCACCCTTGAGTTGCATTCGTAAATTAACCATCATGGTAACGAGGCATTAACTTTTTTCCACCAAGGTTAACGCGACCTGAGGGAAACAGTGTACAGGCGGAGAAAATAATATGCGCATTCTGCTGGTTGAGGATGATCCGACCACGGCCAAAAGCATCGAGCTGATGCTGACCCATGCCAACCTGAACGTTTATTCGACGGATCTGGGGGAAGAAGGCATCGATCTGGCGAAACTTTACGATTACGATCTGATCCTGTTGGATCTGGGGCTGCCCGATATGAACGGCCACGAGGTGCTGCGCCAGCTGCGCATGTCCCGCATCGAAACCCCCATTCTAATCCTGTCCGGCGCCGACGATACCGATAATAAAATCAAAGGGTTCGGCTTTGGTGCGGATGATTACCTGACGAAACCCTTCCACCGGGAGGAACTGGTGGCGCGGATCCATGCGATCATCCGCCGCTCCAAGGGGCATTCGCAGTCGATCATCAAGACCGGCAAGATTGCGGTCAACCTGGACGCCAAAACGGTGGAGGCCGATGGCAAGGCTGTGCATCTGACCGGCAAGGAATATCAGATGCTGGAGCTGCTGAGCTTGCGCAAGGGCACCACGCTGACCAAGGAGATGTTCCTGAACCATCTTTACGGCGGCATGGATGAACCTGAATTGAAGATCATCGACGTTTTCATCTGCAAGCTGCGCAAGAAGCTCAGCAATGCCACCGGTGGTGAGAACTATATCGAAACTGTGTGGGGCCGCGGGTATGTTCTGCGCGATCCGCAGGAAGATCACATGGCAGGCGGTCAGCGGATGGCTGTCGGCGCCTGAAAGGATGATGACCCGGGTGGCGCTTAGCCTGCGCCACCGGTTGCAAAGACCTGCCGTGGGGCGGGTCTTTTTGTTTAGGCGGCTTCCGCAAGCCCGCTGATGGATACGCTGGACGCGGCCTGCGCGGCACCTTATCACCGGAAGGGAGAACGAAGAGGGACCGCGCGTGGCAAGAATGACAGAAAAAGACGTGGCCAGCCTGACGGCAGAGGACGCAAGGGCAGAGTTTCTGAAGCTGGAGGAGCAGCTGCAAGCGGCGGACCTGGCCTATCACCGGGACGATGCGCCCGAAATCAGCGACGCAGACTATGATTCGCTGAAACGGCGTTACCGGGCATTGGCGGACGCCTTTCCTGACCTGGCAGAAGGAGCCGCGCAACTGGACGCGGTCGGCGCACCAGCGGCCTCTGGATTTGGCAAGATCAGCCATTCGGTGCGGATGCTGTCGCTGGGCAACGCATTTGAGGATGAAGACGTTGCCGACTTCGACCGCAGTATCCGCAAATACCTCGGCCTAGGCCCGGCGGATGAACTGTCCTTCACGGCGGAGCCCAAGATTGACGGGCTGTCGCTGTCCCTTCGTTATGAAAACGGCAAATTGATCCAAGCGGCAACGCGCGGCGATGGCAGCATTGGCGAGAATGTGACAGCCAACGCCCGCACCATTGCGGATATCCCGCATGAGCTGGAAGGCGCGCCGGAGGTTTTGGAGGTGCGCGGCGAAGTTTACATGAGCCACGCGGATTTCGAGGCGCTGAATGCCCGGCACGAGGAGCGCGGTGGTAAGACTTTTGCCAATCCGCGCAACGCGGCGGCCGGCTCGCTGCGGCAGCTGGATGCGGAAATCACCCGTGCGCGCCCTTTGCGGTTTTTTGCCTACAGCTGGGGGGAGCTTAGCGCACCGCTGGCAGAGACCCAGATGGAGGCAATTGCCCGTCTGAAGTCCTTGGGCTTTCAAACCAATCCGCTGACCCGGCTGTGCGCGGCGACCGAAGAGATGATCACGCATTACCGCAGCATCGAGGAACAGCGCGCGACGCTGGGCTATGACATCGACGGTGTGGTCTACAAGGTCAACGACTTGGGGTTGCAAGCCCGGCTGGGGTTCCGCTCCACCACGCCCCGCTGGGCGATAGCGCATAAATTCCCGGCTGAGCTCGCCTGGACGCGGTTGGAGGCGATCGACATTCAGGTCGGCCGCACCGGTGCGCTGAGCCCGGTGGCGCGGCTTGCGCCGGTGACCGTGGGCGGGGTGGTGGTGTCCAATGCGACGCTTCACAATGAGGATTACATCAAGGGGCGCGATTCGAAGGGTGAGGAAATCCGTGACGGCAAAGACATCCGCATCGGCGACTGGGTGCAGATTTACCGTGCCGGCGACGTGATTCCGAAGGTCGCGGATGTGGACCTGGCCAAGCGTCCGGATGCGGCAGAGCCTTACCAGTTTCCGCACATCTGCCCGGAATGCGGCAGCCCGGCGGAACGCGAGGAGGGCGATGCAGTGCGCCGCTGTTCCGGGGGCATCATCTGTCCGGCTCAGGCGGTGGAGAAGCTGAAGCATTTCGTCTCTCGCGCGGCCTTCGACATTGAGGGGCTGGGGGCCAAGCAGGTGGAACAGTTTCACAGTGACGGCTGGATCAAAGAACCCGCCGATATCTTTGATCTGAAAGCAAATTATGGCTCCGGTTTGCAGCAGCTGAAGAATCGCGAGGGCTGGGGCGACAAATCTGCCGAGAACCTGTTTGCAGCGATTGAGGAAAAACGCACCATCCCGCTGGCCAAGCTGATCTTTGCCCTGGGTATCCGGCACGCGGGTGAGGTCGCAGGCCGCGATCTGGCGCTGCACTACCGGGATTGGCAGATAATGACGGACGCTATCGACGCCGCCCGGCCGGCTGCCTTGGCGCACCGGGCCGCGGACGAGGCCGAAGAGGCGGAGCGCCAAAAAGCTGCCGCTGAGGGCCGGCGCGCGAAGATCTCGGAAACCCGGGCCGCAGCCGTGGCAGCCTGCGAGGTTCCGGCGGAGGCCTCTGCAGCCTGGGCGGACCTTATCGGCGTGGACGGGATCGGTGCGGTTCTGGGCTTGTCCCTGTCTGACGCCTTTGCCAACACAGAAGAGCGCGCAGCCTTCGACCGGCTGATCGCCAAGCTGACCATTGTGCCGCCAGATGCCCCCGCCGCGGACAGCCCGGTGGCCGGCAAGACCGTGGTTTTCACCGGAACTCTGGAGAAGATGACCCGGGCCGAAGCCAAGGCGCGGGCAGAGGCGCTGGGGGCCAAGGTTTCCGGCTCTGTCTCCAAAAAGACCGACATTCTGGTGGCAGGTCCGGGCGCTGGCTCCAAGGCCAAGAAGGCGGCGGAACTGGGCATCCGGACTATGGACGAAGACGGCTGGCTGGAGCTGATCGCAGAGGCATGAGCGGGCGTCCCGAGATCCTGTTTCCGTTGTTTGCCGGCGCCGAGACCCTGCAGGGTGTCGGCCCGAAGACGGCGCAGAACCTCAGCCAGATCGATATCGAAACGCCGCGCGACCTGCTGTTTTCGCTGCCTTATTCGGTGGTGGACCGCCGCCGCCGCGACACCATCCGCGGGGTCGACCTGCCTGCCACGGTGACGGTGGAGGTGACCATTGGCCGCCACCGTCCGGCGCGCAACCGCGGCGGCGCTTACCGCATTCATGTGGAGGACGCGGAGACAGAGTTTCAGCTGGTCTTCTTCCACGGCCGCAGCCGGTACCTTGAGGCGCAGCTGCCCGAAGGGGCCCGCCGGGTGGTCTCGGGCAAGCTGGAACTGTTCGACGGCCTCGCGCAGATGGTGCACCCGGACCACATGCTGGCGGTGGAAGAGGCGCATGGGATCCCGGAGTTTGAGCCGGTCTACAGCTTGACCCACGGGGTCACGCAAAAGACCATGTATAAGGCGGCGCAAAGCGCGCTGTCGCGGATGCCGGAACTGGCCGAATGGATCGACCCGGCGCAGATGCTGCGGGAAAACTGGCCGGCCTGGCACGAAGCGCTGCAGTCTGCCCATGCGCCGCAGGGGCCTGATGACCTCAGCCCGCAGGCGGTGGCGCGGGCGCGCCTTGCGTATGACGAGCTGTTTGCGCATCAGCTGACCTTGGCGCTGGCCCGCCAGAAAGAGCGTAAAGTCCGCGGCATCCAGAGCGCGGCCACAGGCCGGTTGCAATCCAAGGTGCTGCAGGCGCTGCCCTACCGCCCGACCAATGCACAGGCCCGGGCGATCGAGGAAATCTCCGCGGATATGGCCTCGGACAGGCGCATGAACCGTCTGTTGCAGGGCGACGTGGGTGCTGGCAAAACACTAGTTGCTTTCATGGCCTTGCTGGTAGCAGTTGAAGCGGGCGGGCAGGGTGTAATGATGGCCCCGACCGGCATCCTGGCGCAGCAGCATATGGAAGGTCTTGCACCGCTGGCCGAAGACGCGGGCGTGGTGATCGAGATCCTGACGGGCCGCGACAAGGGCGCCGAGCGCAAGGCCAAGCTTGCGGCGCTTGCGCGCGGCGATATCCATATTCTGGTCGGCACCCATGCAGTGTTCCAGAATGACGTGGAATTCCGTGACCTGCGGCTTGCCATCGTTGATGAACAGCACCGCTTTGGTGTGCGCCAGCGGATGGAACTGGCAGAAAAGGGCAAGGGCGCCGATGTTCTGGTGATGACCGCAACGCCGATCCCGCGCTCGCTGGCGCTGGCACAATACGGCGACATGGACGTCTCGGTGCTGGATGAGAAACCGCCGGGGCGCAAGCCCGTGAAAACCGCCGTTATCAGCACGGAACGGATGCAGGAGGTGGTCGATCACCTGCGCAAGGCGATTGCCGAGGGGCGGCAGTGCTATTGGGTTTGCCCGCTGGTTGACGAATCCGAGCTGAGCGATCTGACCGCGGCGGAGGTGCGCTTCAAGCATCTGCGCGCCATTCTTGGTGATGGCACGGTTGGGCTGGTGCACGGCCAGATGCCGCCCGCCGAAAAGGACTCGGCGATGGCCGCCTTTGTCGCGGGTAAGACCAAGGTTCTGGTGGCCACCACGGTGATCGAGGTTGGGGTGAACGTGCCCAATGCCTCCATCATGGTTATCGAGCGGGCGGAGATCTTCGGCCTCGCCCAGCTTCACCAGTTGCGCGGGCGTGTGGGGCGCGGCAGTGCCGAGTCGACCTGTCTCCTGATGTATCAGCCGCCGCTGACTGAGGGCGGACGCAAGCGGCTGGAGGTGCTGCGCGAGACTGAGGACGGGTTCCGGATCTCGGAGACTGACCTGCAGATGCGCGGGGCAGGGGATATGATTGGCACCGCGCAATCCGGTCTGCCTCGATTCCAGATTGCCGATCTGGAACGCCAGGCCGGGCTGATGGCGGTGGCGCAAAGCGATGCGCGGGCGCTGCTGGCCGCTGATCCCAAACTGGAAGGCGCGCGCGGCGAGGCGGCGCGTGTTCTGCTGTGGCTGATGAAACAGGACCAGGCGATCCGTTTGATTTCAGTGGGTTAAGCTGCAGTCCCACGGCTGTTCCGCTAGGGTGTTCTCCTCTGTTCGCAAATGTTCTCAAAAAGTTCTTTACAGGTGTTCCTAAAAATGAGAACAAAGGGGCAACAAGATTGCCAGAGAGCAGCGAGACAGACTGGAGGAGGCCCGAGCCATGATTGCACAGATCAAGACCACCATGCAGAATGCCCATTCAACCCTGCTGCAGGACGCCATCGGCGCGGCCTCGCTGATGGTGATGCTGGTCGCGGCGCTGCACCTGCCGGGCCTGCTCTGACCCGCCGTCCGTTTTCCTGAATGCCTTTGCTGTGCCGGGCCGGCCCTTTCCTGTCCCGGACTGCCCCAGGGATCAACCGCCTGTCCCGATCCCCGAATGGATTGCCTCAAGATCCAGCCTGGCCTGCCCGGGTCCCGCACAGCAGAGCATGACTGCCGCCGCCATCCTGCCCGGATGTGCGGCGGTTTTTTCATGTTAAATAGGGAGTCAGGCGCTTGTTTTCCGTCCCGGCGCGGGACCGCGCATTGCATTTTTTAAAGCTGCGGCAGAGTCAGGCCTCAGGCGCATTGTTCCTTGGCGGCGGTCTGCATGGCTTCCAGGGTTGCCTCCAGCGCCAGCATGATCGAGGCGTGGCGGTTCTTGAACTCACGCGCGGGCTGCAGCACTTCCAGCCCGTCAAACGGCGCATCCGGCACCGGGCCGTCCTGGGTCAGCATTGCCTTCAGCTGATCGCGGGCGGTCTCGACCTCCTCCAGCGAGCGGCCGACCACATTGGCGCCAACCACTGCGGCCGATGCCTGCCCCAGTGCGCAGGCCTTCACGTCCTGGCCGAAATCCGCGATTCGCCCGTCTTCGACCTTGATGTCGATGGTCACCGCAGAGCCGCAGAGCGGCGAGCGTTTTTTGACGGTGGCGTCCGGGGACTGCAGCCGCTCCAGACGCGGAATATCTGCCGCCAGCGCCAGAATGCGGGAGGAATAGAGCTTGATCAGATCGGAGTCGCCAGACATGTGCTTCCCGGGGTTTCCCTGTTTCACCGTTCCCCATACATAGGGAGCCAAACAGCAGATGCAAAAGGTTTTTAGCATGTCTTTCGATCCCGCCAGCCTGACGTATAACGATGCGGGCCTGATCCCGTGTATCGCGCAGGACGAAGCCTCAGGCGAGGTTCTGATGATGGCTTGGATGAATGCGGACGCGGTGGCGCGCACGCTGGAAACCGGCCGGGTCACCTATTGGTCGCGCTCGCGCCAGTCGTTCTGGATCAAGGGCGAAACCTCCGGCCACGTGCAGGAACTGGTGGACCTGCGGGTGGATTGCGACCGGGATTGCCTGCTGGCGTTGGTGCGCCAGACCGGTGCGGCCTGCCACACCAACCGGCGGACCTGTTTCTATACCGCGGTGCGGGACGGGGAAGAGGTTGAACTGATGAAGCCGATGGGCTGAATTGGGAAACGGCCCTGGCGGGCCGTGCCTCCGGCGGGAGTATTTTTAACCAGAAAGAAGCGGAAGCCCGGCCATTTCGCGGATGTCTTGCGGGGTGGCGCCCTCGGCACGGTATTTGGCGATAGCGCGGGCGTCGTCGCGCTTGGCGAGGCGTTTACCCTGATCGTCGCGGATCAGGCGGTGGTGGTGGTAGACGGGCATTGCCAGGCCCAGCAGGCTTTGCAGCAGCACGTGGATCTGGGTGGCCTCAAACAAGTCTGCACCGCGTACCGCATGGGTGATGCCCTGGTCCGCATCATCGGTAACAACCGAGAGATGGTAGGAGCTGCCCATGTTGCGGCGCACCAGGATGATATCTCCGACTGTTGAGATGAGCCGGTCCGGGTCCAGCTGGTGCCGGCCTTCGAACTCCGGTCCGGTCTCGGTAAAGCTGGGAAGGTCCGTGGCGCGCACGGCCTTTTCCATGTTCAGCCGGATCACGTCCTGGCTGGCTGCTTCGGCCATCAGGCGGCTGCGGCAGGTGCCGGGGTAGATGCGGCCGTCGGGGCCGAATTGCGGCACCCCTTCCTGCGGTGCGCCGGCCGCAGCCTCGATATCGGCGCGGTTGCAGCAGCAGGGGTAGGTGAGGCCCATTGCGGTGAGCTGTTCCAGCGCGGCGCGGTAACGGTGCAGCCGCTCTGACTGACGCATCACCGGCTGCGGCCAGGAGAGGCCCAGCCACTCCAGATCCTCATAGATCTGTGCTTCCCATCCGGGCCGCGCTCGGGATTGGTCGATGTCTTCGATGCGCAGCAGAAAGGTGCCGCCGTTAGCCACCGCCATGTCATGCGCCAGCATGGCGGAATAGGCGTGGCCCAGGTGCAGGGGGCCGGTTGGCGAAGGCGCAAAGCGGGTGGTGAATGTCACGCTTTCTCAATTACATAAACGGTGGACTTCAGGTTGATTCCGGGAAGGTGGTCCCCGTGTTCCCGAAATAGCAGCCGTGCCGCCGAACAGTCCAGCCATTCATTGAGCTTGCCGGTATAGGCATGGTCGGCCAAAGCGTGGTCGTTATAGGAAAAGGCGAACAATCCACCGCGCGGCAAGGCATGCATGATCGTGTCGAATACGGCAGGCGGCGCTGCACCCGTTCCCAGAACGCCGCAGCCGGTGATCAGGCGGTAGGCACCGCGCGGGATCGGCTGTTTCGCTGAGGCGGCGATCCGGGTCAGCCTGCGGTAAACGCCTTTGGTTCTGGCTTGGGACAGCATTTCCTCAGAGGGTTCCATACCGTCCACGGTTTCAAATCCCTGGAGCCGCAGCGCAAGGCCAGCCAAGCCGGTTCCGCAGCCGAAATCCAGCACGGGCTCGCTCATATCCGATTGGTATTGTGCCAATGCCTGGGCAATCCGCCCCGGTGTCGCGTAACCGTTTTCGGCAATCTCGGCGTCGTAGGAAGCGGCCCATTGGTCATAGTGTTCAAGGGTCGCTTCCGGTGTTTCAAGGCCGTAGGCCTTGTCCAGAAACTTTTCGCTCATGGGAAAAGTTTAGGCGCGGGCAGGGCTTTCCGTCTAGGAAAAGTTTTTCAGCCAGTCCTGCCAGACATCCTTGGCGCGGTCGGTATAGGCCTTGTAGCGGTCCTTGCGGCCGCGGCGGCCGCCTTTGAGGCCATCGACAGGGCGGAACAGGCCGAAGTTCACGTTCATCGGCTGAAAGGTCTTGGCCTCGGCGCCGCCGGTGATGTGATGGATCAGCGCGCCCATGGCGCTGTCTTGCGGCACCTCCGGCAGCTCCCGGCCTTGGATCTCTGCCGCGGCCAAGCGGCCAGCGAGCAGACCCATGGCGGCACTTTCCACATAGCCCTCAACCCCGGTGATCTGGCCGGCAAAACGGATATTGGGCCGGGACTTAAGCCGCATCTGGCTGTCCAGCAGGGTGGGCGAGTTCAGAAAGGTGTTGCGGTGAATACCGCCAAGACGGGCAAAGCTGGCGTTCTCCAGCCCTGGGATCATCTTGAAGACCTCGGTCTGGGCGCCGTATTTCATCTTGGTCTGGAAGCCGACGATGTTGAACAGCGTCCCCAGCGCATTGTCACGGCGCAGCTGCACCACCGCATGAGCCTTGATGTCCGGCTGGTGCGGATTGGTCAGCCCCACCGGCTTCATCGGCCCGTGGCGCAGGGTCTCGCGGCCGCGTTCGGCCATCACCTCGATCGGCAGGCAGCCGTCGAAATAACCTGCGGTTTCGCCCTCGTGGAACTCGGTCTTGTCGGCGGCCAGCAGCGCGTCGATAAAGGCCTCGTACTGGTCCTTGTCCATCGGGCAGTTGAGGTAGGCGGTGCGCTCCTCCTCGGTTTCGCCCTTGTCATAGCGCGACTGCATCCAGGCCTTCGACATGTCGATCGACTCGGCGTAGACAATCGGCGCGATGGCATCAAAGAAAGCCAGCGCTTCGGCGCCGGTTTCCGCCTGGATCGCCTTGCCCAGCTCGGGCGAGGTCAGCGGGCCGGTGGCAAAGATCCAGTGGCCGTCTGCGGGCAGCTCAGTGATTTCTTCATAAGAAACAGTGACATTCGGATGCGCCTTCAGCTTGGCGGTCACCGTTTCGGCAAAGGGGTCGCGGTCCACCGCCAGGGCGCCGCCGGCGGGAAGGCGGTGCTCATCAGCTGTGGTCATGATCAGACCATTGGCGGCGCGCATTTCCCAGTGCAGCAGGCCCACGGCGTTCTGCTCGTCATCATCCGAGCGGAAGGAGTTCGAACACACCATTTCGCCCAGGTTGCCGGTTTGATGGGCAAAGGTCTCGACCTTTGGGCGCATTTCGTGGATCACCACCTTGACGCCCATGTTTGCCGCTTGCCAGGCGGCTTCGGACCCGGCCATGCCGCCGCCCACGATATGCAGTGTTTGTGCCGAATGATCTGTCATGCCCGCCACATAGGGCAGGGCGCGGGCCGGTGCAACAGATATGGGGGGCAAAGGCGTGCCGCAGGGCTGCCGCAATGCCGCTGCAGTTCACGCAGTGCGGCAGCCTGACCGGGAGAGGGGGAAATTTGGGGCCGCCGCTGCGGGGATGGTACACCGGGGTGAGAGAACCGGTTGGAGGGACCCTTCCGCAGCAGCAGCCCAAATTGTGCCGGCCTGTGATTGCTCAGCGGCCGTGCCCAATCTTTGCCATCTTTCCGCCCGAATTGAAAGGCGGTTGATGCGCGTCTTGAGGAAACAATACGTTCCGATTGGTAAACAAAGACTAAAGCTTTCAAAAAATTTTCGGAAAACTTCAGTCCTGCCAATCAGGGGCGCGTTTTTCGATAAAGGCGGCCATGCCCTCGATGGTGTCGCGGTACATCAGGTTCTCGACAATCACGCCGCTGGTATAGGCATAGGCCTGGTCGACCGGCATCTGCAGTTGCTCATAGAACGCCTGCTTGCCGATCTTGACCGCGGCGCCGAGTTTCGAGGCGATCGTTTCGGCCAGCCGGGTGGTCTCTGCTTCCAGTTCCTCCAGCGGCACGGCGCGGTTGGCCAGGCCCAGGTCGACGGCGCGGTCCGCGTCCACGAACTCACCTGTGGTCAGCAGCTCAAACGCCTGCTTGCGCGGGATGTTGCGCGACAGCGCCACCATCGGGGTGGAGCAGAACAACCCGATGTTGACGCCATTGACCCCGAACCTGGTGCCTTCTGCTGCCACCGCCAGATCGCAAGAGGCAACCAGCTGGCAGCCCGCCGCCGTGGCGATGCCGTGGACCTGGGCGATCACTGGCTGGGGCAGGGACTGCAGGCCGGTCATTACGCTTGTGCAGCGGGCAAACAGATCCTGGAAATAGGCCTTGCCGCCGTCTTCCGCGGCGCGGCCTGCGGTCATCTGCTTGATGTCATGGCCCGCACAGAACCCTTTGCCGGTGCCGGACAGGATCACCACCTTGATGCTGCTGTCCTCGCGCAAGGCATCAATTTGCGCCTGCAGGGCTGCCAGCATCTCATCCGAGAGCGCATTCAGCTTTTCCGGCGTGTTCATGGTCAGCCGGGCAATGCCGCCGGTGTCGCAACGTTCCAGAATTGCCATCTTGCTCTCCTTCCAAATCCTGCGGCAACTCTAGACAGCGCGAAGCGAAAGGAAAAGCATGGCACTGGCATTTGATGTCGCAGGTCTGACGGAGTACCTGCACGAGATCTTCCCGCAGGTGCGCGAGGATTTTGCCATCGACGCGATGGATGAACACGGCTTGCGGATGCGGCTGCTGACGGCGGAGCGGCACCTGCGGCCCGGCGGCACCGTCTCGGGGCCGTCGATGTTTGCGCTGGCCGATTGCGCGATCTATGCGCTGATCCTGTCGCGGCTTGGGCGCGAGGCGCTGGCGGTGACCACCAACTGTTCGCTGGATTTCATGCGCAAACCGGTGGCGGGCGCCGACGTGATCGCCGAGGCACGGCTGCTGAAGCTGGGCCGGGTTCTGGCGGTGGCCGATGTGCTGATGTATTCCGAAGGCTTGGCAGAGCCGGTGGCCCGCGCCTCGATGACCTATTCGATCCCGCCCAAGCGTTAGGGTCCAGACCCTAAAGCGCGGTGGCAAAGGGCTGGCCGACCTTGACCAGGGTTTCCCGGCCCTTAGCGCTGTTGGCCGCCAAATCGTCCGAAAAGCGGATTTTGCCCGGCTCAAACACCACCACCACGGTGGAGCCGCCGAACTTGAAATAACCCTTCTCGTCCATCTTCTGCACCGCGCCTTCGGTGCGGGTGTTGACGATGGAGCCGACCCCGAAGGCGCCGACCTCAACAAAGCAATAGGTGCCGCAGGTATCGGTCTCGACCAGCGTCCAGCTGCGTTTGTTTTCGCCAAACACATCCGGCCCGGCCCCCAGCGCAATCGGGTTCACCGAATGCAGCGCGCCGTCGATGTCCTGTGCGCCCGCGATCCGCCCGGCAGCGGGGAAGTGGTAGCGGTGGTAATCCGCCGGGCACAGCCGCACGATGGCCAGCGCGCCGCCTATAAAGCGGTCAGCGATGCCGGGCAGCATGGTGCTGATTGACATCGGGCAGCCCTTGACCGGGACAAAGACGTCTTCCGCCAGTTCCGGAAACACCAGAACCCGGCCGTCTGCCGGGGAAACGATGTCCTTTGGATCGTCGCTATAGGGGCGGGCTTCCGGCTTCAAGTTTCGCACAAAGAAGTCGTTGAAACAGCCATAGCTTTCCGCAGGCGCGGTGGCCTCGCTCATGTCGATGGACAGCTCGCCGATTACCGCATGGATCTTGCCCTTTGAAAACCGCGAGCCGAACCAGGCGCCCATCAGCCGGCTGACCGCGGCGGAGCGGAACAGCAGCTTCTCCACCGGCTTTGCGCTGGCGTTCTGATAGGCCCATCGGATCCATTTCTCGCCCAGGACGACCTCTTCAAAGGTCTCGCCGGTCTCGCGGTCAACAACTAGGATCGGGTCGCGCTGCATTTGGCCTGCCAGGTCTGATGAAACTTTCGCCGCGCCTAGCAAGAAGCGGAGCGCGGGCCAAGGGGGAAATATGCGGCAATCGGGGATGAGGGGCGCTGCCCCTCTTGGCCTTTGGCCAATTCACCCCGGAGTATTTTGAACCAGAAAGAAGCGGCAGCTGGCGGCATTGGGGCGGGCTCTGCGGGTGGGGAGCGTTAGCGGAGCTTGCCAGCGAGCCAGTGGATCTGCGCCTTGGCCGCTGCAATTGCTGCCTCGGTATCTGCAAAGACCTGGCCGCCGTAATGGCCGATGCTGTACCAGCCGCGCCCGTCTCCGGGGTCGCGGCGGAACTCGTCAAAGCCAAAGGTGCCATCGGGGCGCTGGAAAATATCGGTGCAAACCAGTTCACCGTCCAGATTGACCGATTTGATGACCTTGTTGACATGTGCCATGCGCTGCTCCCCATGCTGCGCGCACTGTCAGCCGGGCAGGGTGCGGGCCGCAAGCGCAAAACCCGCGCAAAAGAAAAGGGGGCCGAAGCCCCCTTGCGTCTGCCCTTACGGGAACAGCTTTTTCACGTAGTTCGGCAAGGCAAAGGCAGCCTTGTGGATTTCCGGGTTGTAGTACCCGGTCTCGATCCCGGCGGCGGCGTAACGCGTCTCGACCTCGGCCAGGCTCACGTTGCGGGCCTTGTCCGAGTGGCTGCCCCAGCCAAAGGCCATCGGGCCGCCGGCATAGGTCGGCACCGAAGCCAGGTAGCAGGAGGCATCTGCAAACAGCGCCTGGAACGCCCGCAGGGTGCCGGTCAGCTCGTCGCCCTGCATGAAGGGCACGCCGTTCTGGGTGACGATGATGCCGTCCTCAGTGAGCGAGCGCGCCGCGTGGCCATAGAATGTGTCGGTGAACAGCACTTCGCCGGGGCCGATCGGGTCGGTCGAATCGACAATGATCACGTCGAACTTCTCGGTGTTCTCTTTCATGAAGAGCGCACCGTCGTTGATCACCAGGTTGAGGCGCGGGTCGTCAAAGGCGCCGTCGCTCAGCATCGGCAGGTATTCTTTCGAGAAATCCACCACACCGGCGTCGATTTCCACCATCGTGACATGTTCGACCGAGGTGTGGCGCAGCGCCTCGCGGGCCATGCCGCCGTCGCCGCCGCCGATGATCAGCACACGTTTTGCATTGCCATGCGCCAGGATCGGCACATGGGTCAGCATCTCGTGGTAGATGAAGTTGTCGCCTTCGGTGGTCTGCACCACGTCGTCCAGCGTCAGGATGCGGCCGAACTGGCCGTTCTGGAACACTTTCAGGCGCTGGTGTTCGGTGTTGCTGTCATAAAGCATCTCGTCCACGCGCAGACGCTGGGCGTAATGCGCGTGCAGGCCTTCAGTCACCCATTCGGATTTGTCGGCACCGCTCATGCCGCCACCTCTTTGGCGATCAGCTCCTCCCCGCGCAGCAGTTCGCGCACTTCCACCATATCGGTCGAGAAGGCCTCTTTCAGCACGCCGACGGCTTTCCAGGGCTCTGCATCGCCGCACATGAAGACGTCAAAGGCGCCATAGCCGATTTCCGGCCAGGTGTGGACGGAGATATGGCTTTCGGCCAGCACCGCCACGCCGGACACGCCCTGAGGCGAGAACTTGTGGGTGTGGATGTGCAGCAGCGTGGCGCCGCAGACCTCAACACATTTGCGGAAGGCGTTCTGGATGCGCTCTTCGCAATCCAGGCCGGTGCCTTTCATCACTTCGATGATCAGATGGGTGCCGGCGAATACCTTGCCATCCTTGCGGATGAAATGGTCTTCGCGGTCGGAATCAGCAACAGCATCGAGATTCGCAGCAGTTACACCGCGGGCGGTATCTTCCTCATGGGCGCCTGTCTCCAGACCGATCCCCAGTTGGAAGAGGTTGGCGTCTTTCATGACACTCCCCTTCGTTCCAGTAGATGACAATCCAGCCGGCCCTTAGCGCCCCCCCGGATAAGAGTCCGGGGTTGGGATCGGTACCGAAAGTGAGGGGCATGTAGGACCCATGAAAGATTCGATCAACCTTTAATTTCTGCATAGCAGGTAACACCCAGCCGGCTGCGTCCTGCGGGCCAGGGCGGCGCTTAAAAAAAGGGCCGGGGCGAACCCCGGCCGTCAGGTTGTTCTTTTGCCCAGGGGATCATGGGCGCCAGAACGGAAGAGTGGCTTCATAATGGGCGTCCTGCCGGCTCAGCCCGATGTCCTTCAGCTGCGCATCGCTAAGATGTTTCAGATGGGTTCGCGTGCGGTGGCGCAGGCTCCACTTGGTTACCAGAACGGCAAAGGCAACGGCCCACTGCGCCAGCACCGGCAGGGCCGGGCGGCTGTTCAGAAAGGACATGTTCGATTGTGCCATATGTGCGTGCTGTACCATGGGAGGCTTCCTTAGATTTTGTGTTGATACAATCCTGTTGATTTGTCGTGTTGTTTTGATACAAAGGGGGTGATCAATTGTCCAAGGATGGATTGTAATGGGTACAATTTGGCCGCAAAGTCTGGGTGAGGCAAAAGGTCCCAAGTATAAAAAAGTAGCAGATACAATCCGGTCTGCTGTCGAAACGGGCAGTTTGAAAATTGGTACAAAGCTGCCGCCGGTGCGGGACCTCGCGTATCAGTTGAGCATTACACCCGGCACAGTCGCCCGCGCCTACAGCATCCTGACCGATGAGGGCGTGCTGGAGGCCGAGGTCGGGCGCGGCACCTTTGTAGCCGAAAAGAAAAAGCCGGTGCCCGATGACGTATGGTCGCGGGAGCTGCATCTGCTGGAGGCGCGCGATCCCGGCCACGTCAGCCTGTTCAGCCCGCGGATTGCCGATATGGGGCAGGTGGCTGCGGTGCGCGAAGCCCTGCACAAGGTGGCTGAGAGCGAGGCGCGCAAATTCCTGAACTACCCGACTCGCGATGCTTATCTGCCGGTGCGCCGGGCCGCTGCTGCCTGGGTGGCGCAATCGCCGGTAGGTGCCGTGACAGAGAGTGACATTGTCCTGACCCACGGCGGACAGAACGGTTTGATGGTGGTGCTTCAGGCCATCCTGGAGGGGCCTCAGCCGGTGATCATGGTCGAGGATCTGACCTACGCCGGATTCCGCCGCGCGGCAGAGCTGCTCAGGGCGCAGGTGGTCGAGGTCGCCATGGACGAACAGGGCATCCGCCCGGATTCAATGGAACTGGCGATCCGCAAAAGCGGCGCCACTGTCTTGTGCACCAGCCCTGAGGTGCATAACCCGACCGGGCTTTTCACGCCGCTGGAACGGCGCAAGGAGATTGTGCGGATCGCCCGCCGCCACGGGGTGCAGATCGTCGAGGACGACTGTTACCGCCTGGGGGAGGCGCGGGCGCCCAGCTACCGCGCCCTGGCGCCGGAGCTGGCCTGGCATGTGTCTTCGATTTCCAAGATTCTGACCCCTGCGCTGCGGGTGGGGTTTGCCCTGGCGCCTGAGGGGCGGGCCGCGGACCTGCGCCGGGTTGCAGAATACGGCTATTTTGGCCTGGCGCAGCCGCTGGCGGAACTGGTGCGGATTCTGCTCACCGATCCCCGGCTGCCGGGGCTTGTAAAAGACGTGCGCGGGGAGATGGCCCGCTACGTGCGGGTGGCGGTCAATGCGCTTGGCGGGTTCGAGCTGACCTGGAACCCTGAGGTGCCTTTCCTTTGGCTGAAACTGCCGTCCGGCTGGCGCGCGGCCGCTTTTACCCGTGCCGCTGAGGCCAATGGGGTGCAGATCCGGTCCGCGGACGAATTCGCCCTGCGCGATGGGCGTGCGCCCCACGCGGTGCGCATCGCCATCAACGCGCATGTGCCGCTGAAGCAGTTTGAGGAAGCAATGCTGCGCCTGCGTGCGCTGTTGGACAACCCGCCAGAACAGATCAGCGTGTAGTGTGGTGGGGTATTATTATACCTATTTTTTAACCCATTGATTTGAAACGGTTTAATGTTGTTTGCCGGTGTTGACTGAAGCTTGGGTTGCCCGTAAACCCCCTCCATCGCATTCAGGCGTTTCCCGTCAGGGATTCTGCCTTCACGACAAACAGGATTGACCTGCCATGAAAACCTTCTCTGCTACTCCGGCAGACATCGAGAAGAAGTGGATCCTGATCGACGCCGAGGGCGTTGTTCTGGGCCGTCTTGCCTCGATCGTTGCCATGCGCCTGCGTGGCAAGCACAAAGCGTCCTTCACTCCGCATATGGACATGGGCGACAACGTCATCATCATCAACGCCGACAAGGTGCAGATGACCGGCAAGAAGCGCGATGAGCACTTCTACTGGCACACTGGCCACCCGGGCGGCATCAAGTCGCGCACCAAGCAGGAGATCCTGGAAGGTGCACACCCGGAGCGCGTTGTGACCCAAGCCGTCAAGCGCATGCTGCCGGGCAACCGCCTGTCGCGTCAGCAAATGACCAACCTGCGCGTTTATGCCGGTGCCGAGCACCCGCATGAAGCCCAGGCCCCTGAAGTTCTGGACGTCAAGTCCATGAACAAGAAAAACACCCGGAGCTGATACCGATGGCTGATCAGATCAACACTCTTGAAGAGCTCGCAGCTGCAACCGGTGTGGAAGCAGCGGCTGAGGAAACCATCGCGCGTGAGCCGGTTCGTGACGAACTGGGCCGCTCCTATGCCACGGGCAAGCGTAAAGACGCTGTTGCCCGCGTCTGGATCAAGCCGGGCTCCGGCAAGGTCGAGGTGAACGGCAAGGAAATCAACAAGTACTTCGCCCGTCCGGTGCTGCAGATGATCCTGCGCCAGCCGTTCCAGGTTGCCGGCGTCGAAGGCGAGTTCGACGTCTATGCCACCGTCAAGGGCGGCGGCCTGTCCGGTCAGGCCGGTGCGGTCAAGCACGGCATCTCCAAAGCCCTGCAGCTTTATGATCCCGCCCTGCGCGGCGCGCTGAAAGCCGCAGGCTTCCTGACCCGCGACAGCCGCGTTGTGGAACGTAAGAAATACGGTAAGGCCAAAGCCCGCCGTTCGTTCCAGTTCTCCAAGCGTTAAGCTTCGGAAACAGAGCTTTGGAAAGGCCGCCCAATGGGCGGCCTTTTCGGTTTGCGGGCTAAGGCAAACGCCGCACCGTTAACTTTTCCGCAAAATTATCGTAACATGGGCGGCACTGTACCCGATGGGGGACTGCTGACATGCCGCAAACGATCTATGAAAAATACGGCGGGTTCAGCGCCATCAGCCGCGTGGTGATGACCTTTTACGAGATGGCGCTCGATTCCGATCAGATCGGCGATTACTTCGCCGATGTGGATATGGCCCGTCTGATCGACCACCAGACCAAATTCATTTCCTCGCTGCTGGGCGGGCCCGCGTCCTTCAGCGATGAGCGGCTGGAGGCGGTGCACCGGGCGCTTGGCATCACTCACGAGGATTTCGATGAAATGGGCGCGCTGCTGAAAGAGGCGCTGGAACAGCATGGGCTGTCTGAGCCGGACATCCGCACCACGCTCAGCGCTATCGAAGGCAAACGCAGCATCATCGTCACCCGGGATGCGGCATGAGCATTGCCGCCATCAACGAACAGCTGCTGCGGGCGATTGGCGTGGGGGTGGCGGTTGTGCGGGCCTCGGACCTTGGGTTTGTCTTTCACAACCAGCCCTTTGCGGAATGGTTCGGCACGCCCGGCCCGGATGCTGCACTGACCGATGCCATTGAGGGCTTACAGCCTAAGGATCTTGGGCCGCTCTGCGATGAGGGGCTGCGCTATTCCGCTGAGCTGAAGATCAAGCGCAAGCGCCGCACGCTGGTCTTTGCCATCAACATCTCGCAGGCCAGCCATCTGGACGAGGCGCTTCTGGTGGTGGAATGCCAGAACATCACCCGAATCCGCGAACTGGAAAGCATGATCGACAGCTACTCCGCCATGGTGGAGCGCAACACCCGCGAGCTGGAGCGCGAGAAGGAGCGGGTAGAGCGGCTGCTGCTGAACCTGATGCCGCGCACGGTCTATGAGGAATTCAAGACCTTTGGCGTGGTCACTCCGCAGCTATACCCCAAGGTGTCGGTGGTGATGCTGGATTTCGTGAATTTCACTGATTTCGCCTCCCGCACCGATCCTACTGTCACCCTGGGGGAGCTGAACGACGTCTTCACCGCCTTCGACCGCATCGTCGAGCAATACGGCTGCGAGCGGATCAAGACCATTGGCGACGCCTACCTTGCGGTCGCGGGGATGCCTGAGCCAACGCCGGACCACGCCACCGCGGTGGCCCATTGCGCCACCCGCTTTCTGCGCTACCTGGAGCGGCGCAACCAAAGCCATCAGCACAAATGGGAGGCGCGGATCGGTCTGGGCACCGGGTCGGCTGTCGGCTCGGTGGTGGGGATCCAAAAGTACGTCTATGACGTCTTTGGCCCTGCGGTGAACCTGGCCTCCCGGCTGCAAGTTTTTGCCAGGCCGATGAAAATCGTGGCGCCGGAGGAAATGAAAGACGCGCTGTCCGAAGAATTCCGCGTCACCGACATCGGCCTGGAAGACATCAAGGGCATCGGCGAGGTGTTCCTGGTCAATGTCGGCGACGAGCTCAGCACGCCGCAGCCGGCCAGCCGCTTTTAGGCGTACGGGGTCAGCTGTCCGGGGCAATCAGCCCCAGCCCGCGCAAATAGATGCCGATGCCGCTCTCCAGCAGATCCTCCGGCGGAAAGGGGGAGGCCGCACCGGGGGAATTGCGCGCATAAAGCTCGACCACGCCGTGGCTCATCGCCAGCACATGGGCTGAGAACATCGAGGCGGGCGGCCGTTTCTCTGCCGGGATGTGCTGGCTGAGGTCGGCCGCTGCGCGTTCCAGAATGGCGCGTGCGCGCGCGGCTGCATCGGCCAGTTCCGGTGTCCGGTTCACCGAAATTCCGCTTTCGAACATCGCGATGTAATGGCCCGGATGCTTGCGCGCAAAGGCCAGATAGGCACGGCCCGTGGCCTCAAACGCCGCCAGCGCCGAGGGCTGATACTTGTCATAGGCGTGCTGCATCAGGTCTGCAAACATCACATAGCCCTGGCGCCCGGCCTCCGCGATCAGGTCCTCGCGGCCCTTGAAGTGGCGGTAAACCGCGGCGGGTGTAACGCCTGCCTGCTTGGCCGCCTCCGACAGGGTAAAGCCGGTCGGGCCCTTGGCCTCGATCAGGTGCAGGGCGGCCTCGACCAGCGCCTGGCGCAGGTTGCCGTGATGATAACCGCGTTTAGGCATCCCAGATGTCCGGGCCTCCGCAAATTTCCGGATCCAGGGCGCCAATCGCCCCTGCATCCTTGTTGTCATATTCCACAGCGCTCAGCACCCTGCGGATCGCCATCAGCCGGGCCCGTCTTTTGTCATCTGAGCGGATGATGGTCCAGGGGGCCTCTGCGCAATGGCTGCGCTCAAGTGTTTCGGAAATGGCGGCGGTGTACTGGTCCCATTTCTCTAGTCCTTTTACATCAATCCCGCTCAGCTTCCATTGCTTCAGCGGATCGGATTCACGGGCCAGAAACCGGCGCAGCTGCTCGGCCCGGCCGACGTTGAGCCAGAACTTGAACAGCTGCACGCCGTCCTCCACCAGCGCCTGTTCAAACCCCTGAACCTGATGAAAGAACCGCTCCCGCTGCGCATCGGTGCAGAAGCCGAATACCTTTTCGACCACACCGCGGTTGTACCAGCTGCGGTCGAAGAACACGATCTCACCGCCCGACGGCAGCTGCTGGACGTAGCGCTGGAAATACCATTGGCTTTGCTCCGCCTCGGTCGGCTTGGACAGCGCCACAATCCGGGCGCCGCGCGGGTTCAGATTCTCGCGGAACCGCTTGATGGTGCCGCCCTTGCCGGCCGCGTCGCGACCTTCAAAGACGATGGCAATGCGGGCGCCGCTGGATTTCACCCAGGCCTGCAGCTTGACCAGTTCGATCTGCAGCGCTTCCAGCTCTTTCTCGTATTTCTTGCGCGCCATGCGTTTGCGGTGCGGATAGCTGGGGGAGAGGATTTCATCCTTGTCCGCACCTTTGATGGCCTTGCGGATTTCCTCCGGCGCGCCGGTTTCGAAAAACCGGCTGATGGCCCCGTCAAATGGCAGCGTCATAAGCAAAACCCTTCTGTCCTCAATCCCTTATATGGGAAGAGAGTATGGAATGTGAATCACCTTAACGCAAATTTGCGCGGGCTGCGGCGCGGCGGGTTGCGGCGGCCACATCTTCGGTGGCGGCGTGATGCGGCATATGCCCGATGCCGTCGAGCAGGGTGAGACGGGCGGTTGCCACATCACGGGCCAGCTGCCGGGCATGGATGTCCGGGCTTACGGTGTCGTCGGCGGTGCCGTGAATGATCTCCACCGGCACGGCGATACTGTTGTAGAGCGGCGCCAGGGCCATTACCTCTGCCAGCAGATTGGCGCGCTGCCGGGCATTGGCCCGCAGCGAGCTGCGTCTCAGCGCCAGGCCGGCACCGAAATGCTCGGCATAGCCCTCCGGCACCTGCTGAGGGGCAAATACAGCCTCCAGCGTCTCTGCCACGGTGCGGGGCGGCACAAATGCGGTGAGGGCCGGGACGGCGGCCGCGCTTCCCGCCCAGGAAGAGGTCACCCGGTAGAGCAAGTCCAAAGGGGTGTCCCACGGATGTGAGACCCCGGCCACCTGTACCAGCGAAGACAGCCCCTCAGGGTGGTCAACAGCCCAGGCCAGCGCCACAGCGCCGCCATAGCTGTGCCCCAGCACAACGGGCCTGTCCGCTCCCATCTGCGCGGCGGCTTGGCGCAGCAGCGCGGCCTGCTGGCGAATGGTGGCACCGGTCCGGTTGATGCGGTCTGAATAGCCCAGGCCGGGACGGTCGAAGATCAGGATGCGGAACTCATCCGCCAGCGCCGGCGCCAGCCGGAAGGTCATGTCGCGCGTACTGCCGTTGGAGCCGTGAATCAGCACAAGATCCGGCGCGCTGCCCCGCGGCTGGCCCATCTCGACCACATGCAGCCGATGGCCGCCGACCTCAAGAAACTTTCCTTGCGGCGGATAGGCAGCCTCGGCCCGCGCTTCGTTGACGGCCGCCTTCCATTGGGTGCCGCCCCAGGCCAGGGTGGCCAGCAAGAGCAGGGAAGCGCTTATTGCCACGGCTTTTCTCAGGCGCGCAGGTCCGTCATCTCGACGCCGATCCGGTTGATGTCATACGGCGTGGTTTCATAAATCTCGCTGATCCAGTTCGTGTACAGAAGATGCGCATGGCTGCGCCAGCGGTTCAGCGGCGGGCGGCTGGGATCATCGTCCGGGTAATAGTTGCCCGGCACGTTGATCGGGGTGCCATTGGCCACGTCGCGGTCGTATTCCTGCTTCAGCGTATCGTTGTCATACTCGAAGTGGTTGAAGATATAGAGCGCCCGGTGGCCGGGATCCTCAACCAGGCAGGGGCCAACCTCGTCGCTGCCCAGAAGCGTCGTCAGCCCCGGCGCAGCGTCGATTTCTTCCTGCTTCATCTCGGTCCAGCGGCTGACCGGAATCACGAAATCATCCGAGAACCCGCGCAGATAGGGCGAGGCCGGCGCCAGGTTCTGATGCCGGAAACAGCCAAACGCCTTGTGCTCCAGCATGTGTTTCTTCACGCCGTGGAAATGGTTGATCATCGCCATGCCGCCCCAGCAGACGCCAAAGGTGGAATGCACGTTGGTCTGGGTCCAATCCATCACTTCGCGCAGCTCCTCCCAATAGGTCACATCGTCAAACTCAAGATGCTCAATCGGGGCGCCAGTGATGATCAGCCCGTCGAACTTCTCGTGCTTCACCTCCTGGAAGGGGCGGTAGAACTCGGCCATATGCGCGGCGGCGGTGTTCTTGGTGCGGTGCTCGCTCATCCGGATCAGGTTCAGGTCGATCTGCAGGGGCGTGGCGCCGATCAGCCGGGCAAACTGGTTCTCGGTCTGGATCTTCTTGGGCATCAGATTGAGCAGCCCGATGCGGATCGGCCGGATATCCTGACGGGCCGCCTGATCCGGCGACATGACCATCACGCCTTCGTTCTTCAGAACGTCATAGGCGGGCAGGTCTGCGGGGATCTTGATGGGCATGTCAGTGTCCTGATTTGCGGAAAGTTGTGCGTTATGGCGGAGGCAGTCAGATAAGCCGGTTAGCTGCGCGCCTCAAGGGCTGTTGCGATCAAATCTATGAAACCGGCCTCATCCTTGACGGCTGAAATCTGGTCGGCGGTGACGGTGACGCCCCAATTGTCCGCCATCATCTGATAGCGCGGCTGGCGGTGCGCCAGCGCCTGGGCATAGGTCCAGCGGATAAAGGCATCAGGGTCCACATCGCTCTCGGATATCTTGTTTTCCTTGAGATACTCTTGCCAGACCCGGTCCAGGAACTCGGGCTGATAGGACATCGGCTTGGGGGCACGGTCGAACCGGCGCACCAGCTCCTCGGTATGGGCCTCGCTGCCTTTGATCCAGACCATCAGCGTGTGCTTGCTGAGTTCCGACAGGATCTGGTCATTGGGATTGCCGGCATCGACCCATTCGCAGATCGACCCGCCGGTGTCGCAGATGAAATTGGGATAGCCATACAGCTGCTGCGCACGGCCCTCGAAATACTCGGTATCCAGCAGCGCGCGGATCTCGGCCACCCGGAACTGCTCCTGCCGGCGCTTGTATTCCGTGATCGGCAGCCCGCCCTTGGCCTCGTCGCCCGGCTTGCCCAGATAGGAGGCCACCGGGGTCAGGTTCTCGAACGTGATGTTGGAGCCGATGTAGATCGAATCCGTCAGCAGCAGCTCGCGCAGGAACGGCACCTTCATCGCCTCGGCCTTGGCGTTGTCGGCGATGTATTCGCCCATATAGCGGGTGCCGATGCGGTAATCGATCGAGTAGTGGAACCAGCTGCCCGCGCCGCGCAGGATATTGCTGACATAGGTTTTGCCAAGCCCGGACATGCCAAAGAACAGCACCCGTTTGCTGGGCGCATCGCGCCAGTCCTGAGCGGAAGAATAAAGCATTGGCGTTCCAAGTCCCTGTAGAGTTCACGCCTTGCTAATCGCCCGCGCGGGCTGGGTCAATTCCGTGCGCGCTTGGGCCGCAAGTTGGGCTTGCCGTTCAAAACCGCCAGCCCGGCGGCCAACAGGGCAAAGCCCGCATAGGCCTGCGGCCGCAAGGCTTCGCCCAGCACCCAGGCCCCCAGCAGAATCGCCACCGGCGGGATGATCAGCGTGACCAGCATCAGATTGCCGCTGCCCGCCAGCGCCAGCACACGGTAATAGAGCAGATAAGCCCCCGCAGTGGCGATCAGCGAGAAATAAGCGATGGAGACCCAGGTGCCGGTTTCCAGGGCAAAGGAGACCGGCCCGTCGATCAGCAGCGCGGCTGGCAGCAGGCAAACCGCCGACCCCGTCAGCATCCCCGCCGCCGCCACCTGCGGCGCCAGGCCGGACAGCCTCAGCCGCGCCCAGGCGCTGGCCAGAGCATAAGACACCGTGCCTGCAAGAACCGCCAGCTGCGCCGTGCTGCGGATGTCGAAATTGGCAAATTGCTCCAGCCCGATGGCAGTGGCGACGCCCAGGAAGCCCAGGCCAACCCCCAGCGCCTTGCGTGCCGTCAGCCTCTCGTCGGCAAAGATCAGGGCTGCCACGACAACGCCGAAAATCGCGGTGGCCGCGTTCAGGATCGAGGTGAGACCGGTCTCGATGTAAAGCTGCCCCCAGGCCATCAGGCCGAACGGGATCACGTTGTTCAGCAGCCCCATCACCAGGAAGGCACCCCATATGCGCGGCTCTTTGGGCACCGGCAGCCGCATCATCCAGACCACTGCCCACAGAAGCAGCGCCGCCCAGCCGCAGCGGTGCAGAACCAGGGTGGCAACGGGAATTTCATCCAGGGCAATGCGGATCGCCAGAAACGATCCGCCCCAGATCACGCCGAGCAGGATCAGCTCGGCCCAGGCGCGGGGGGATATGGTCTTTTGCGGGCTCATGCGCCTCAGCTAGCGCGGCCCCTGCAGGCAAGCGACCCGTTTCTTGCGGCAAAAGAAAACCCCGCCCTGAAACAGGGCGGGGCAGCAGAGGCGAAGGTCAGGCCGCCTTAGAAGTGATAGCCAACCTTGAAGCCGACCCCGACCGATGTGTTGTCCCCGAACTGCGAGGTGGCAAACGGCGCGCGGCTCACAACGGTTTGCGCACTGCCGACACGGGTGATGTTCACACCGCCCGACACGCTCATGTTGCCCTGCTTGTATTTGGCGCCGATGGTCAGGCCCAGACGCCCGTCCTGCGGGCTGAGGTTGGATTGGAAGCCGCCCAGGGTTTCCTCGTAGCTGACAGAAACCGAGCCGGACCAGTTCTCATTGAACTTACGGCCGACACCCAGGGTATAGGTGTAACGGTCGTCCGCAAAGGACACCAGCGGGGCGCCGATCAGGGTGCCGGTGTAAAAGGTCGGAGAGATGTTGAACTTGGACCATTCGACCCAGCGCACGCCGCCGAACAGCAGGGTGTCTTTGGCGATACCGGTCTGGAAATCAAGGTTCACCGCCTGCGGCGTGTTGATCGCAGTGGTCGAGGACAGGCCCGCAGGCAGGCCGCCACCGGTTTCCACTGTGCTGACATCGTGGTCGATCTCAGAGAAATAGGTCAGCGCAATCCGCAGGGCGATGTCGGGGCGTTCATAGGCGACGCCCACCAGGTAGCCAAAGCTCTCGTCCCGGTCGCCGGTTGCGGCATAGTTGCCGAACACAGGGATGGAGACCTCGGCCTCCATCGTCTGCAGCCGGACGCCGCCGTGGACGCTGAAATTCTCATTGAACTTATAGCGCAGCACGCCGGTGATGGCATTCGAGTTGAGTTCCGCCGTTGCCCCCTGGAACACATAGCCGGTGCCCGCCGGATATTCGACATCAGCACCAAAGGGCTGGTCAAAGATCAGTGCGAAACTCAACCGGTCATTGATGTCGCGCTTATAGGCCGCGCCCAGCTGCAGATGCGAGCCAACCATGTCGCCCGAGCCCACGCCAAGCGCCGTTCCCGACACGTCCGGGCTCACATGGCCAAAGGAAAACTCCGCATAGCTGCCTTCTTCGAACAGCGCCCCAAGGGTCTGGCCGGAGCGGTCGACACCGCCTGCCATGGCAACACCGGGCAGCAGCGCCAGCGCCAGCGGCGCAGCGTGTATCTTTTTCATATGTTCCTCCCTGTACGAAAGCCTTTCCGGCTTCTTGTCACAGAACCGTAACCAGCAGAATTTCGGCAAATCAATGCTAACGATGGGGAAACCTGCGGGAATCGATCAATTTCCGGCAGTTTTCACAGGTCTTCCTGCAACTAGATTAAGATAATTTGCAATGCAGATAACCGCAGCCCCGCTCAGTACCCAGGCATCCAGCGGCTCGCCATAGATCATCATACCCAGGATCGCGATGGCCGGCAGGCGGGCAAAGTCCACCGGCACGACGGTGCTGGCAGGGGCCAGCGACAGGGCAGTGGTCAAGCAGAAATGCGCGGTGAGCCCGGCAATGCCGATCAGCACCAGCCAGGGCAGGGTGGCGGCGTCCGGCAGCGCCATGTCGCCGTCCCAGCCCGCCGCCAGCAGGCCAAAGACAAGCTGCATCGAGGTCAGCCAGAACAGAATCGACCCGGTTTTCTCATGCACAGTCAGCCGCTTGGTCAGAATAGCTGTGAGTGCAAAGAAAATTGCGCAACAGGCGGCGGCGGTAAGTCCCAGGCTCAAGCTGTCCGGGCTGGGGCGGGCAACGATCAGGATCCCGGCAAACCCCAGCCCCACAGCCAGCAGTCGGCGCCGGGTCAGCACTTCCCCCAAGAGCAGCGGCGACAGGATGATCACCCAAAGGGGTGAGGTGAATTCCAGCGCAAAAACCTGTGCCAGCGGCACCAGCGTCACAGCCAGAAACCACAGGTTCTGGCCGGTGAAATGGAACAGGTTGCGCAGCAGGTGGACGCTGAGCCGGGACCGGCTCACCTGATGCCAGCGCCCGGTGGCCGTCAGCACTGCCAGCACGATCAGCAGCCCCACCAGGCTGCGGTAAGTCATGATTTCGAAGGTGTCCAGCGTCAGCCCTGCCTCGCGCCCGGCAATCGCCATCGTGGAAAAGGACACGATAGCGCCGACCATCCAAAGGGCTGCAAGCCCCGCGCGTGCTTCTTTGTCTGTCATGGCTGCCCCAAGGTTCCGCTGCAGGGAGAGAAAAGGGGCATTTGGCGGCGCAGGTCAAGCGAGCAGAAGCACCCCGGGTGGCTCCGGGGCGCCTGCTAGACAGGCTTGAGGCCGGCAGGGCCGGGTTCAGGCGGCAGCATGCGCCAACTGGGTCGTGATTGCAGGCGCGGCCAAGGATTTGCCGCTTTGGATATATCCTGCAGCCACTTTCTTTGCGTCAAAGCGCATCCGGGTCAGCAGGGTACGGATTTCCGCGGTCAGTGCCTGGATGACCTCCGGCTGGTTCCGGGTGGCGTTTTTCTTTTCTGGCAGCACAGGATCGCCGCTATGGCCCAGGGCCTCCAGCAGACGGGCTGCGCCTTCCGGCTTGGAGACCTCTTCCAGTTGCGCTTCTACAAAGTTGATGCGGTCCCCGTATTTCTGCTGGTAATAGGCATAGCGGGCTTCCATTTCCATCGCGTACCACATGGCCCGGCCTATCTGCCCCATCTGCTGGAAGGGCGCCGGGTTCACGATCTTGTTGCTGTAGAGCATGTCCAGATACCATTGCCAACGTATGGTGATGTTCTGGAAATCGTTGCGGCCGACATAGCTGGCGCATTGCTTGGCCAGGTCGCGCCGCAGAATGATGACGGTGCTGCGGCGGCGGAGACTGCTTTCGGACAAGGCCTCAATCAGCCCGCATTTTCCCAGCGTGTGGTTGGATTCCGCATATGGGGCTTGCAGCGAGGCCAGCTTGTCCTCCCAGAAATCCCACATCACCCCGTCCATGCCAACGGTGTTGAAGGTGCGCATATGGCGGATTTCCGGCATTGCCGTGCCGAAATCATCAATGCCCAGCGGTTCGTGCACCGAATTGACCCTCAGGTTGTCGCCAAGAAATTGTGCCAGCCAGGCCGTGCCGGTGCGTCCGGCGGAGAGCGTAAAGATGAAGTCGCTTTTGCTTGGCTCTGCGGGTTTGACTGCTGCCACGGCCACGATAGGAGACCGGTAGCCGAATTTACGGATTTCCTTGGCGCATTGCCGGGCCACGATGCCTGCGGCCTCGGGATATTCTGTGTACATGGTTTTCGGATCGGCACCGGCTTTAGGGCGGAATGCCCCCTTGGCGCGCAAGCCGGAGAACCGTTCCCACAGCCCATCAATGCCCAAGGCAGCGATGTCCTCCTCAAGATGCTCGTAGCGCAGGTAGACATCCAGCGCGCCAGGACCTTCCAGCGGCGCAATACGGCGGTTTTCGCACAGCATACTGCGGAAGCAGCTTACGAACTGTCCAAACGTGATCCCCCGCGCTTCCATCCTTTCCCAATAGTAGCGGGAGATCATCGCGTCATAGGGATCCCGGCAGATTGTGACCTTGGTGTAGCTGTCCCAGATCTCCTGTGGAATCTGCTCTTTGATCAGCGCGGCGGTTACATGATTGTACAGATTCGCCTTGGTCTGCGAGCCGTCCGGCCAGGTTTGTTGCTGATGGTTTTGTGCACCTGGATAGCCAAGCGATTCGCGCAGGGCCTCATCTTCCGGAGAAATCGGCGTGATGACGCTGGCCTCGTCGCAGAAACTGGACAAGGCGATTTCAAATGAAGTGCCACCGACCTTTTTGGTCTTGATGAAGATGAGTTTCAGCGGGTGGCAAATGATCATTGGATTCTCCAATACCGGCGGTGTTTGAGGAATTATTTCAAAAACACCTGACGGATTGGTTAACCAAACGGGCAACGGCCTGAATTCGATGCCGGATTGCCTGAAAAGAAAACCCCGGCCGCTTGGGGCCGGGGCAGATCAATTGCCGGATCACTCCCACTCGATGGTGCCCGGAGGCTTGGAGGTGATGTCATAGGTGCAGCGGTTGATGCCCTTCACCTCGTTGATGATCCTTGTGGCGGTCTCGCCTAGGAATTCATGGCTGAACGGGTAGTAATCCGCGGTCATGCCATCGACAGAGGTCACCGCGCGCAGGGCGCAGGCATAGTCATAGGTGCGGCCGTCGCCCATCACGCCAACGGTGCGGACCGGCAGGATCGCCACGAAGGCCTGCCAGATATCGTCATACAGGCCGTGCTTGCGGATCTGGTCGATATAGATCGCATCCGCTTCACGCAGGATCTCCAGCTTCTCGCGGGTGATCTCGCCGGGGCAGCGGATCGCCAGACCCGGCCCGGGGAAGGGGTGGCGGCCGATGAAGCTCTGCGGCAGGCCCAGTTCGCGGCCCAAAGCGCGGACCTCGTCCTTGAACAGCTCGCGCAGCGGCTCGACCAGTTTCAGGCCCATCTTCTCCGGCAGGCCGCCCACATTGTGGTGCGATTTGATGGTGACCGAAGGGCCGCCCGAGAAGGACACGGATTCAATCACATCCGGATACAGGGTGCCCTGCGCCAGGAACTCGGCGCCGTCGATGGTGTCGGCGTGTTTCTGGAACACGTCGATGAACAGCTTGCCGATGATCTTGCGCTTGGTTTCCGGGTCGGACTGGCCGTCCAGCTCGCCCAGGAACAGATCGCTCTCATCCGCGTGGATCAGCTGGATGTTGTAGTTGTCGCGGAACATCGAGACGACTTCTTCCGCTTCGTTCTTGCGCAGCAGGCCGTGGTCCACGAACACACAGGTCAGCTGGTCGCCGATCGCCTCGTGGATCAGGATCGCCGCGACGGACGAATCCACACCGCCGGACAATCCGCAGATCACCTTCTTGTCGCCGACCTGCGCGCGGATCTTCTCGATCATCTGCTCGCGGTAGGCGCCCATGGTCCAGTCGCCTTCGAACCCGGCCAGACGCACGAAGTTCTCATACAGTTTGGCACCGTTCGGCGTGTGATGCACTTCCGGGTGGAACTGCACCGCATAGAAGTTGCGGCTGACATCGGCAGTGATGGCATAAGGCGCGTTGGGGGAGGTGCCGTAAACCTCGAACCCCGGGGCGATCTTGCTGACGTGGTCGCCATGCGACATCCAGACCTGCTCGCGGTCGTTGTCATTGGCAAACCAGCCTTCCAGCAGCGGCGGTGTTTCCACCGTGGGGGTCACATAGGCGCGGCCGAATTCGGCGGTGCCATGGCCGCTTTCCACCTTGCCGCCCAGCTGGTGCATCATCACCTGCTGGCCATAGCAAATGCCCAGGATCGGCACGCCATAGTCGAAAATCTCCTGCGGTGCCCGGGGGCTGCCCTCGCGGGTCACACTGTCCGGCCCGCCCGAGAAGATCACAGCCTTGGGCGCCAGCTTGCGCACAAAGTCCATGGTGACGTTCTGATAGGGGTGGATTTCGCAATAGACGTTCAGCTCGCGCAGGCGGCGCGCAATCAGCTGCGTGACCTGGCTGCCAAAGTCGATGATGAGAAGGCGGTCATGGGATGTCTCTGTCATGCACGCGCCATAGGGCAGGATCGCAATTTCTGCAAGAGGAATTGGGGGTTCAAGGGCAGGCGCTGCCGATTTTCACGGGGTCCCGCCTGTGCCCGCAGAAACGAAGCAGTTGTCTGCAGGCGCGGTGGAAAATGCCCCGCCAATGTCGCTTTTCAACTTGAATGGCCGTTATCCTGCGGCGCGGGGCCGTGCGCTGGCTATAATACCCATCGCAATGAAATGCCTGTGGTGAGGATAAACCATGACAGAAGCAGCACCGCGCCGTCGCGCCCGGGGCGGCGGCGGCGCAGCCCGCCGCGCCGAACGCACCAGCGTCAAGATCGAGACCGCCAAGTACATCCAGCGCAACATCCCGAACTTCGAAGTTCTGAACGATGAAGCGCTGGAAATCATCGAGTACAACGCGGACACCATCCTGGAAGAAGTCGGCGTCAATTTTGTTGACAACCCGGCCGCACTGGAGCGCTGGCGTGAAGCGGGTGCAGACGTTCAGGGCGAGCGCGTGCGCATTCCCCGCGGCCTGGCCCGCAAGCTGTGCGCCACAGCACCGTCGGAATTCACCCAGCATGCCCGCAACCCCGAGAAATCGGTGGTTATCGGCGGCAAGAACCTGGTGCTGGCACCGGTCTACGGCCCGCCGTTTGTGCGCGACGCCGCGGGCGGCCGCCGCTATGCCACCATGGACGACTTCAGCAAGTTCGTGAAACTGGCCTATATGTCCAAGTGGCTGCACCACTCCGGCGGCACCGTCTGCGAGCCCACCGACATCCCGGTCAACAAGCGCCACCTGGACATGCTGATGGCGCATATGACCCTCAGCGACAAGCCGTTCATGGGCTCTGTCACCGAACCCAGCCGCGCCCAGGATTCCGTCGATATGGCCGGCATCCTGTTCGGCAAGGAGTTCGTGCAGAACAACACCGTGATGACCTCGCTGACCAACATCAACTCGCCGATGACCTTCGACGACGTGATGATGGGCTCGCTGGAAGTCTACGCCAAGAACAACCAGGCCTGCATCATCTCGCCCTTCATCGTCGGCGGCGCCATGGCGCCGGTGTCGGTTGCGGGCACCCTGACGCAGGTGCTGGCCGAAGTGCTGGCAGGCGTTGCCTACAGCCAGCTGGTCCGCCCCGGCGCCCCGGTGATCTTTGGCGCCATGGTGACCTCGATCGACATGAACTCCGGCGCGCCGACCTTCGGCACCCCCGAGGCCTCGCACATCACCTATGGCGCAGGCCAGCTGGCCCGCCGCATGAACCTGCCGTTCCGTTCGGCCGGCTCCTTTTGCGGCTCCAAGCTGCCCGATGCGCAGGCAGCCTATGAAACCGCCAACTCGCTCAACATGGGCCTGCTGTCCGGCGTGAACTTCATGCTGCACTCCTGCGGCTGGCTTGAGGGCGGCCTGGTTGCCGACTTCGAGAAGTTCGTGATGGACGCCGACCAGCTGGGCGTGCTGCACGGCCTGGCCAAGGGGGTTTCGATGGACGAAAACGCCCAGGCGATGGGCGCCATCCGCGAAGTTGGCCCCGGCGGCCATTACCTGGGCTGCGAACACACCCAGGCGAACTTCAAATCGGCCTTCTGGAAAACCGACCTGCTCGACTACAAACCGTTTGAGCAGTGGGAAGAGGAAGGCGCGCGCGACACCTATGCGCTGGCCACCAACCGGGTTGAGAAACTGCTGGCCACCTATGAACAGCCGGCCCTCGATCCGTCGATCAAGATGGCGCTGGACGAATACGTGGCTGAGAAAAAGGCCTCGATGCCTGACGCCTTCATGTAATCGCAGCTGAAACGGAAACCGGGCAGGGGGACGCTCCCTCTGCCGGGGCGGAACGGCGGTCCTGGCGGGCCGCCGTTTTTGCTTGCGACCGGGTCCGCAGCAGCGCCGCTTCGCCTGCCAGCGCGATCAGAATGTCCACATGGCGGATCATCGAATACCCGGCCGCGCCGGATTTGCGCGCTGCGTTTATCTCCTCTTCCATCTCCAGCAGACGCATGGCTGCCGCCGCGGGCTTGGGCAGCGTCCCATAGCCCAGGATCCGGCGCAGATCGCGCTGGCGGCAATAATTCTGTACGCCAAGCCGGGCAGCCCGGGACAGAATCCGCGGGCGCCGGAGCAACGTCAGCCGGGTGAATATGTCCTGCATTATGCTCTCCTTTCCTAACTCTGTGCCGGCTCTGCTATAACACAACTTATCGTGGTGTTGCGGGGAGGGCGCTACCGGCGAACGGTACGTTTTGTGATGATTATTTATTTTCTGGAAACAATACCGCCTGAACCGTTCTTTCGTTCACTTACAGTCAGGCGTTCTTGCACAAGCCTCAGGCGTATCTGATTGCGGCTGACCGGCGGCCTGGCTGACGACCGGGGTTGAAAAATGCAAAACATACCGCACGCGTCCCTGCCTGGCTGGGTGCCGCTTGAGACATGCCGCTATCTATTGCACACAGAGGCCGGCAGGCCGATCCGCCAGCTGGCGCGCAAGGCGGGGTGCCATCCCTCTACCATATTGCGGCAGGTGCGGCGGGTGGAAACCCTGCGGGACGATCCGCTGATAGACGAGGTGCTGACCTATCTTGCCGGACGCTACCAGACAGACTCTGCGGCGCCGGGCAAGCCGCCGGCCGGGCGGGGCGGCCGCGGGCTGGTTTCCGGCTTTGAGCAGGAGGCAGCCAGTGTCCTGACCCTGCTGAGCCGCGGCGGGGCGGTCCTGGCGGCGGCAGAGGGCATGGAAATGGCCGTTGTGGTCAGGGAAGGCGCAGAGGCAGACGGCCAGAAGGTCGCGGTCTCGCGGCCGCTGGCCGGGGCGCTGGCCCTGATGGGGTGGATTTCCTGCGCCCGCCGGGGCCGGATCAGCCGCTATGCCATCACCACAGCGGGGCGCAATGCGCTAAAGCGGATCATTGCCGATCAGGAGAACCGGGCCCGCGCCCGGCTGGAAGGCGGATTCGCCGAAGCCCAGGCGCCGTTTATGCCTGCCGAGGACCCGGACAAGGCAGCCTATGGCCGCAGGGCGCGCTACAGCGGATCAGAAACGCCGCTGGAAATGCTGGCCCGCCTCTCGGACAAGGACGGGAAACCGTTTCTGACACCGGGGATGGTCCGGGCCGGCAAACGCCTGAGGGAAGATTTTGAACTGGCCCAGATCAGCAGCCATGTAATGCAGGAGAAACTCTATTTCTCCCCGGACCGCCAGGAGCTGCGCAGCAACAGCCACGAAGCCGCGGCCGCCGCGCATAAACGGATGACAGAGGCACTGCAGGCGCTTGGCACCGGGCTGGGCGACATCGCCCTGCGCTGCTGCTGTCATCTGGAAGGGATGGAAACCGCGGAGCGCAACCTTGGCTGGCCGGCCCGTTCCGGCAAGGTGGTCCTGCGCATCGCGCTGCAGCATCTGGCGGACTATTACGGCGTCAGCGGCCCGCAGGAGACAGAGCTGATCGGCTGATCACGCAGGCCGCGCAACAAAAACGGGCCCGCACTTGGCGGGCCCGCAGAATGTCCGGAAGCTGCAGCCAGCCTTAGGCGGCGACTTCTGCCTTGGCTTCTTTCAGGTGCTTCAGCACGTTTTCCGGTGCCGAGACGCCATAGGGGTCTTCGCCGTGGTTGTCGGACAGGCCCGGCTCTTCGAACCATGCTTCGACCACGCCGTTGTTGACGATGGCCGCATAGCGCCAGGAGCGGTTGCCGAAGCCCAGGTTGTCCTTGGCGACCAGCATGCCCATCTTGCGGGTGAACTCGCCGGAGCCGTCCGGGATCACATCCACGTTTTCCAGCTCCTGCGCGCGCGCCCAGGCGTTCATTACAAAGCTGTCGTTCACCGACATGCAGTAGATCGCGTCGATGCCTTCGGCCTGGAAGTCGCCAAAGCCTTTTTCAAAGCCCGGCAGCTGGTAGGTGGAGCAGGTCGGGGTAAAGGCGCCCGGCAGCGAGAACAGCACAACGCGCTTGCCTGCAAAGTAGTCAGCGGTGGTCTTGTCTTCCCAGCGGAACGGGTTCGGGCCCTCGATCGACTCGTCGCGAACGCGGGTGTGGAAGGTCACGTCGGGCAGCTTAACGCCAGCTTTCATTTCGGGATGCTCCTGAAGGTGGAATGTCATTCGGCGCGCAGGCTTAAAATGATTCTAAGCTGGTATCAACATTTGCGTGAGCTTGTTTTGAAGGTTCTGCACAAACGCCGCAGCGGGCGGCGCAAATGCGCCGCCGGACCGGCGGAACGCGGCAGGCCATTGCTGCCGTAACCCTATGCCATGAGGGCTGAAATCTAGGCCGCAGCCTTCTTGATCGTCACCGTGGTGCCGCGGACCTTGCGCTCGGCGGCGGTGGTCAGATCGTTGAACTTCTTGAGGGTGGCCAGCAGCTTCTTCTTGTCCTTGGAGTCATTGATGGCGCCCGGAAACTTCTTCTTCACGCTCTGGTACTGGTCGTTGATCTTCTTCAGATCCTTGAACTTCGCCGCTGCCGCCTTCAGGTCCGGCGCGGCGGCCTTCAGATCCTCGCCGGCCTTCTCGATTGCCGCCACGCAATGGCCATTGATCGCTTTCACCAGCGCGCCCACCCGGTTGGTGTATTTCTTCAGGTTCCGGTCCACCAGCAGCTGCGGCAGCTCAGTCGCATCCAGCTTCTTGTCGTGGCTGCCGTCGCTTTCCTTGAGGATCTTGTCGGCCGTCTTCTGGAAGTTCGCGGCATAGAATTTCTGCGCCGCGTTCAGCTTGCCCTCATACTGGACGGCCTTCTTCACTTCGGCGGCTTCCTTGGCCAGGGTATCGCGCAAAGCCTCGATATCCTTCTTGGAAGCAGAGGATTTGGAGCGTTTCTTCAGGTCCTTGTCGATATCGCCGGCCAGTTTCTGGATCTTCGCCAGATGCGCCTGCGCCTCCTTGCAGAAGCCGAGCATCGCATCCAGCTCCTGCTGATGAATGTCCACCGCCTTGTTCCAGGTGGTCAGCCCGTCCTTGAAATGCTTGTTCTTCTGCAGGTCGGCCATCTTCTTGGACTCGACCCCGTCCTTGCGCGCCTTGGCCAGGCTTTCGCGGAAGTAATCCTCGCCCTCCCAGGCGTTGCCCAGCGAAATGCCGACACGTTTCTTCAGCTTTTCGCCTTCGGCGGTGGTGTATTTCTTGGTGCCTGCCGCCAGTTTCTTATGTTCCGCTTTGAACTTCTCCAGCTCCTTGGCCATGGGTCCCTCCCTGAACTCGTTAACGGCGCTTTTGCCTTGCACAGCTAGACTATGTGTTCCGCAGCGGCATTTTGGCAAAGGAAAACGGCAAAAATCCACGGTATGAGCCATGTCAAGGACGCAAGGCTGGGTTGCCGATAGCCGGGTGTCAATGGCCGGAACCTATGTTACACCTTGGCCAAGTCAGAAGCCGGAAGGGAAAAACCACGTGCGAGACCTGAAAATCCCGGAGCAGCGCCACCCCGAAAAGGCGCACCGTCCCGACAATGCTCAGCCGAAAAAGCCAAGCTGGATCCGGGTCAAGGCGCCGGGCGGGCAGGGCTATGCGGACACCCACAAGATCATGCGCGAGCATAAGCTGACCACGGTTTGCGAGGAGGCCGGCTGCCCCAACGTCGGCGAATGCTGGAGCCAGGGCCACGCCACCATGATGATCATGGGGGAGGTCTGCACCCGCGCCTGTTCCTTCTGCAACATCGCTACCGGCAAGCCGCCAGAAGCGCTGGACGTGTTCGAACCCGGCCGGGTGGCCGATGCGGTGCAGAAACTGGGCCTGAAACACGTTGTGATCACCTCCGTTGACCGCGACGATATCGAGGACGGCGGGGCAGAGCATTTTGCCCAGACCATCCGCGCGGTGCGCCACCGCTCACCGGATACCACCATCGAAATCCTCACCCCGGACTTCCTGAAATGCGATCCTTCGGTTCTGGAAACCGTGGTCGAGGCGCGTCCCGACGTGTTCAACCACAATCTGGAAACCGTGCCGGGCCTTTACCCTGAAGTCCGTGCCGGTGCGCGCTATTTCCACTCCCTGCGGCTCTTGCAGCGCGTGAAGGAACTGGATCCCTCTATGTTCACCAAATCCGGCATCATGGTCGGCCTGGGCGAGGATGCGCAGGCGGTCAAGCAGGTGATGGACGACATGCGTGCGGCGGATGTCGACTTCCTGACCATCGGCCAGTACCTGCAGCCGACGCCCAAGCACCACGCCGTGGACCGCTTCGTGACGCCCGAGGAATTCAAATCTTACGAGAAAGCCGCCTATGGCAAGGGCTTCCTGATGGTCTCGGCCACACCGTTGACCCGTTCCTCCTACCACGCGGGCGATGACTTTGCCCGCCTGCGCGATGCGCGCAACAAGAAGCTGGGCCTGGCATGACGCCGGACCGTCTGGCGCAGCTTACCGCGCTGCGCCACGCCCTGCACCAGATCCCCGAGGTGTCCGGCGCTGAGGAAAAGACCGCCGCCATGGTGGTCGATCATCTGCGGCACTATGAGCCTGACCAACTGCTGACCGGTCTCGGCGGCCATGGCGTTGCGGCGGTCTATGAGGGCAGGGAAGACGGCCCTACCGTTCTTATCCGCTGCGAACTCGACGGCTTGCCGATTGAGGAACTTTCCAGCCAGCCCTACCGCTCCACCCATGCAGGCCGCGGCCATCTTTGCGGCCATGACGGCCACATGACGATGGTGGCGGCGCTGGCAAAGGATCTGTCTGCCAGCCGCCCGGCCAAAGGCCGCGCAGTTCTGCTGTTCCAGCCGGCCGAGGAAACCGGCAAGGGCGCGCCTGCCGTGATTGCCGACCCCGCGTTTGCGCAGATCGCTCCGGACTATGCTTTTTCGCTCCACAACCTGCCGGGGCTGCCGGTGGGGCAGGTTGCCTTGTGCTCCGGCCCGGCCAACTGCGCCTCGCGGGGGATGCGGATCCGGCTCACCGGCAAGACCTCCCACGCTGCCGCGCCGCAGGACGGGGTGTCGCCTGCCGGTGCCATTTCCCAGCTTCTGCCAGGCCTGATTGCCTTGGGCGGCGGCGGTGACTTAGGCCCGGATTTTGCCCTGGTCACCCTGACCCATGCGCATCTGGGCGAGGCCACCTTTGGCATCGCCCCCGGCTACGGCGAGGTCTGGGCCACCCTGCGCACCGTCACCGACGCGCGCATGGAGCAGCTGATTGCAGATGCCACGGGTTTGGCCGAACAGGTCTGCGCGGCGGAGGGGCTGGCTGTCTCGATTGAATTCGACGACGTCTTTGACGCCTGCACCAATCATCCGGAGGCGGTGGAGCTTTTGCAGGCGGCCTGTGCCGCGGCGGGGCATCCGGCACAGATGCAGGACAGGCCTCAGCGCTGGTCAGAGGATTTCGGCCAGTTCGGCAAACAGGCCAAGGCGGCGATGTTCTGGCTGGGCTCCGGCACGGATCAGCCGCAGCTGCATAACCCGGATTTCGATTTTCCGGATGCAGCAATCCCGGCCGGGGCCGGGATCTTTTTGCACGTTCTCAAAAACTTGCTCGGCTGACCCTTACTGGGTCAGCGCATTGACCACGGCCACCGCGCCGATGATCGCCAGCGTGTCCTTGACCACCTCAAAGATCTTGTCGCCCTGGCGCACATAGCGGTGCCCCTCACGCGGCGGCTCCAGCCCCCAGCGGTGATAGTCATCCACATAAATCCAATCGCCGCCCTGGATATGGCCATGGTCATGGCCGTGTTTAGCGCGGTGGCGCTTCTTCACCTGGCCCGGCGCATAATGGGCCGCGCTGTTCTTGTGGCCCGGTGCCCATTTCGGCGGTCCGGCGTGCGAGGCTTCGGGGGCAAGGGCAAGGCTCATGGCTGCCGCTGCGGCTGCCGCCACTATCTTGTTCATCGCGGATGTCCTGTCGTCACTGCGTCTGCCCATCAGTTGATCGAGCCGGGCAGAAAAGGCAAATCCGCTACGCTGAAAAACGCCGGCGGCAGGCATCTGGCAAGCAAAGCTGCGCCGGTTTCCGCAAGTGCCCAGGTTTTTGATTTTTGTGGTATTTTTGCACAGCGCGGAACATCCGCTGCGCAGGGGGTGTACGGGGGGTGCACAGGGGGTGCACGCATGTCACCCCCGGTCTGTGGCCGCTTCAGCCCTCGCCGGTGAACCGCACCTTGCCGATATGGGGAAGGTTCCGGTTGCGCTGCGCATAGTCGATGCCATAGCCGACAACAAACTCATCCGGGATCTCAAAGCCGATCCAGTCGGCCCGGAAATCCACCTCGCGCCGCGACGGCTTGTCCAGCAGGGCAATGGACTTCAGCCGCGCGGGCTCACGGCTTTTCAGCAGGTTCACCACATGGTTCAGCGTGTGGCCGGTGTCGACGATATCTTCCACCACCAGCACGTCCCGCCCTTCAATGGCGCCACGCAAGTCCTTGAGAATACGCACTTCCCGGCTGCTTTCCATGGAATCGCCATAAGAGGAGGCTTCCAGGAAATCGACCTCGATCGGCAGGTCCAGCTCGCGCACCAGATCAGCGATGAACACAAAACTGCCGCGCAGCAGGCCGACCACAACCAGCTTGTCGGTATCGCCGAATTCGCGATGGATTTCCGCGCAAAGCTCCTCGATCCGCGCGGCAATCGCCTTGGCCGAGATCATCACATCAATGACATATGGACGCTGTGTCATGGCTGCCCCCTTGAATTTCCCGCGCGTACATAGGACATCACGCCCGGTAATTGTAGCAGAAAATCAGCGGACAGATGCCCACACACTCGGAAACCCGCCAGATGCCTTACTCGGCTCAGCAGATGTACGATCTGGTTGCCGACGTCGCGCAGTACCCGAAATTCCTGCCTTGGTGCGCCGCGGCCCGTATCCGCAGCCGTGCTCCGATGGGCGGGGCCGAGGTGATGGAAGCGGATCTGGTGATCTCCTTCAAGGTCTTCCGCGAGCGGTTCGGCAGCCGGGTAACCCTTTATCCTGGCGAGAGAAAAATTGACACCGAGTATCTGGACGGCCCGTTCCGCTACATGAAATCCCATTGGATTTTTACCCCGCGCGAGGACGGCACCTGCGACGTCGACTTTTTTGTCGATTTCGAGTTCAAGAACGCGGTGCTGCAGGGGATCATCGGCGTTGTCTTCAACGAAGCAATGCAGCGGATCGTGCGCGCCTTTGAACGGCGCGCGGCGGAACTGTATGGCTAAGGGGCCGCAGGCCGGAAACCGCTTGACCTAAAGCGGGCTTCAAGTCGTATCACCGCCGGGAACTGAGATTTCCAATGGAAGGAACGACCCGAGATGGAGCAGGAATTCTGGCAGGCGCGCTGGCGCGAAAACCGCATCGGCTTTCACGAGGCGGCGCCCAACTCTATGCTGACCAAGCATTTTTCCCGGCTGGACCTGAAAGCCGGCCAATCCGTCTTTGTCCCGCTTTGCGGCAAGGCGCTGGACTTGGATTGGCTGCTGGCGCAGGGGCTGCGGGTCACGGGGGCGGAGTTCAACCAGGGTGCTGTTGAAGAGGTCTTTGCCCGCCAGGGGCTTGAGCCGGAGGTCGTCCGGGAGGGGGACCTCCTGCGGTATCAGGCGGGTGCGCTGACGTTGTTTGCCGGTGACTTCTTTGCGCTCACCTCCGTGCAGGCCGGCGCCGCGGATGCAGTTTATGACCGGGCCGCGCTGGTGGCGGTAAAACCTGAGGACAGAATGGCTTATGCGGCGCATCTGAACCGGATCACAGGCACCGCGCGGCAGTTGCTGATCGGTTTCGATTATGACCAGTCGCTGATGCAGGGACCGCCGTTTTCCGTGCCTGGGAGTCTTGTGCAGACGCTCTACCGGGGCACACATGCGATCAATCTGGCCGGGGAGCGCCCCGCAGACGGCCGGATCGGCGAGCGCTGCAACGCGCTGGAACAGGCCTGGTTGCTAACCCCGTTGACCTGAAACGTAAAACGGGTCCCCGAGGGGACCCGTCCGGTGCGAAATATGCACCTTCTGCCTTGAGTGGTGGCATTCGTCAAAGCCGGGGTCAGCTGTTCATGTCGTATGCGCGCTCACCATGAACAGAGAGATCGAGGCCGTTGGTCTCGCTTTCAAGATCCACGCGCAGGGATGTGATCAAGGCGGAGATCTTAACCAGTGCAATGGTCACAACCACGGTGAAGATGCCGACGATCACCAGCGCACCCAGCTGCGCGGCCCAAGCGCCGGCGCCGAAGACAGCGATCATGATGGTGCCGAAGATGCCGCCGACGCCGTGTACTGCGAACACATCCAGGGTGTCGTCAATCTGCATCTTGTTGCGCACCAGGTTGACCATCTCCTGGCACAGCACGCCTGCCACGGCACCGATGATCAGTGCCTCCATAGGCCCGACAAAGCCAGAGGCCGGGGTGATCGAGGCAAGTCCAGCGATGGTGCCGGTGACCAGGCCCACAAGGGACGCCTTGCCGTATTTGATTTTCTCCCACAGCGCCCAGGTGAGCGACGCGGTGGCAGCAGAGATATGGGTCACGGTCAGCGCCATCGCCGCACCGCCGTCCGCGGCCAGCTGCGAACCGCCGTTGAAGCCGAACCAGCCGACCCACAGCATCGCCGCGCCGATCATCACATAGCCGGGGTTATGCGGCGGAATGGTCCGGTTTTTGCGCGGTCCCAGGAAGAAGGCGATGATCAGCGCGGCCAGGCCTGCGGTTTCATGCACGACGATGCCGCCGGCAAAGTCCTTGACGCCCACGTCGCCGAAGATACTGCCATCCGCCAGAAAGCCGCCGCCCCAGATCCAGTGCACCACCGGAGCGTAGCACAGGAGCATCCAGAGGCCGGAGAACACGAGGACGAAGCCAAAGCCCACGCGCTCCACATAGGCGCCGACGATCAGCGCAGGTGTAATGATGGCGAATGTCATCTGAAAGGCAAAGAACAGAACCTCGGGCAGGGTGCCGGACAGGCTGTCGGCGGTGACGCCGTTCAGGAACATCTTGTCCAGCCCGCCCCAGATGCCGGAAGTGCCGCCGCCAAAGGCAATCGTGTAGCCGAAAGCCAGCCATAGAACGCTCATCAAACAGGCAATGGCATAGCAATGCATGAAGACGCTGAGCACATTGCGGGCACGCACCAGCCCGCCGTAGAACAGGGCGAGCCCTGGCAGTGTCATGAAGAGGACCAGGGCCGTGGCCACAATGATCCATGCGGTATCCGCTCCGTTCATCCGTTTGTTCCTTCCCCTTGAGAAAACGGTGGCTATGGGAAAGCGGAAAGGCGGCGCAGAAAAAAGAGGCAGCCGTGCGGAAGGCGCACAAAATGGGGGCTTTTTCAGGAGTGCTGAATTTTTGGGCGGGCTTTGGCGGGTCTTGCCCGGAATGCGGCCGGTTTAGGAAAGGGCCTGCATCAGCAGCGAAAGCGCATGGTCGCGGGCGGCTTCACGCACCTTGGCGCGGCCCAGGGCACCGAACTCGACGGTTTCGGTGATCGCTGTGTGGCTTGCGCGGGCGAGACCAAAGCAGACGCGACCTTCGGGTTTGAAGTCCGACCCGCCGGGGCCTGCGATGCCGGTGACCGAGACCGCAAGCGAGACGCCTGCGTATTTTACCGCACCTTCGGCCATTTCCGCTGCAACCTCTTCGCTGACGGCGCCTTTGGCCTCCAGCGTCTCAGCCCGCACGCCCAGCATCTGCATCTTGGCGGCGTTGGAATAGGTGACAAAGCCGCGGTCGACCACGGCCGAGGAGCCGGGGATACCGGTCAGCGCTGCCGCGATCATACCGCCGGTGCAGCTCTCGGCGGTGGCGATTGTGAGGCCTGCCGCCTTGGCCTCAGCGATCAGTTTGGAGACGTCGATGCTCATAACCCCAGAACCCCGTGCGAGAAACCGGCCAGCAGGACCACACCGAAGGCGGCCAGGATGCCGGCGATGACATCATCCATCATAACGCCGAACGGACCCTTTTTGCGATCCGCCCAGCCGACCGGGCCAGGTTTCCAGATGTCGAACAGGCGGAACAGGGCAAAAGCGGCGACCCAGCCGGGCCAGAGCGCAGTGATCTCGATGCCCTTGCTCCAGGCCGGGTAGGAAATGGCCCAAAGCGCGATCCATTGGCCTGCGACCTCGTCAATGATGATTTCCGAGGGGTCGTGGTTGTTGCTGCCTGCGGTCATCACCTTGGTCGCCCAGAGGCCTGCGGCGATGCTGGCCAGCGTTGCCAGCGCCAGCAGCGGGAAGCCGCCCAGCTGGTGCAGCGCATAGGCCAGCGGCAGCGCCGCCAGCGAGCCCCAGGTGCCAGGCGCGGGGCGCAGATAGCCGACGCCGCAGACGGTGCCGATTGCTTGGGCCAGTGTCATGCTTTTATCAGCGCCACGGTGGCAATCGCTGCGATACCCTCGCCGCGGCCGGTGAAGCCGAGGCGCTCTGAAGTGGTGGCCTTGATTGACACCCGGTCTGCGCCGATGCCCAGGATTTCAGCCATCACCGCGCGCATTTTGGCGGCATGCGGCCCAACCTTGGGGTATTCGCAGACAAGCGTGCAGTCGACGTTCGACAGGGTGAACCCCATCTCCCGCGCGAGATTGGCGGCGTGGCGCAGGAAAATCTCGCTGGCGGCACCTTTCCATTGCGGGTCGGAGGGCGGGAAGTGCTGACCGATGTCGCCCTGTGCCAGTGCGCCATAGATGGCATCGGTGACAGCATGCATGCCGACATCAGCGTCGGAATGGCCCTGCAGGGTTTTCTCGTGCGGGATTTCCACTCCGCACAGGATCACGCTGTCGCCGGGGCCGAAGCGGTGCACGTCGTAGCCGTTGCCAAGCCTGATATCCATGTCTGCTCCCAGAATGCGCTCCGCCCGGGTGAAATCCTCGGGGCGGGTGATTTTGATGTTGTCCGGCTCGCCCGGAATGATGCGGACGTCAAGGCCTGCAGCGCGCGCCACCTCGACATCGTCAGCGGCCCCGCCCGGGTGGGCAAGATGAGCCGCCAGAATGTCCTGAAACCGGAAACCCTGGGGTGTCTGCGCGGCAAATAGCCCGTTGCGGTCCTGGGTACCGGTGACGCTGCCATCCGCACCGGTCCACAGCGCATCAGTCACCGCAAGCGCCGGGGCTGCGGCAGGTGTTTCGTCCAAGGCATTGAGAATGCTGTGGATCAGGGCAGGGCTGACACAGGGGCGGGCGGCGTCGTGGATCAGCACCTTGTCCACGCCGTGCGGCTCCAGCGCCTTCAACCCGTTCAGGACGGAGGCGGCCCGTTCAGCGCCGCCTTCAGCGAGGACCAGACTGGGGCTGCCGGAGAATTCTTCCCAGGCGGGGGCGTCATCCGGTGACAGCACCAGAACCGTGAGGTCCACACCTGCATTTGCAAAGGCTTCGAGGGTCCAGTCGATCACCCGGCGCCCTTTGAGCGAGCGCCATTGCTTGGGCGTTCCGCCGCCTGCGCGGGTGCCGCGTCCGGCGGCGACGATCAGGGCGGCTGTGGTCATGCGGTCCTCGTGCGGAAGTTCCCGCATTGTTTAGGAGGTGGCGCAGGAAGTGGCAATCACCCCGCGGAATGTGATTAAAAAATAGGCAAATGAAGTGCGGCAGCCGCTTGCAGAGGCGCAATTCATTGCTGCATAGCAGAAGCTTCGGGTAAAAACCTCTCAGTTGCACAAGGATTAGGCAGTTGTCCTTCACGCTTGGAACCACCTCCATGTCCCCGCCCATCGCGCTGGCGCCGATGGCGGGAATCACCGACCGGCCGTTCCGGGACCTGGTCCGCTCCTTTGGCGTCGGGCTGATGGTGAGCGAAATGGTGGCAAGCCAGGAAATGGTGCAGGCCAAGCCCGGCGTGCGCGAGCGGGCCGAGCTGAGCGCGGATGTGGAAAATACCGCGGTGCAGCTGGCGGGCCGCGACGAATACTGGATTGCCGAGGCTGCGAAACAGGTTGCAGGCCAAGGCGCGCGGATCATTGACATCAATATGGGCTGCCCTGCCAAGAAGGTGACCAACGGCTATTCCGGCTCTGCCCTGCTGAAGACGCCGGACCACGCGCTGAAGTTGATCGAAGCAGTGGTGGGCGCGGTCGATGTGCCGGTGACGCTCAAGACCCGGCTGGGCTGGGACGACAACTGCCTGAATGCGCCGGATGTGGCGCGCCGGGCCTGCGAGGCCGGGGTGCAGATGGTGACGATCCACGGCCGCACCCGCTGCCAGTTCTATAAGGGCTCCGCCGATTGGGCCGCAATCCGGGGTGTGAAGGACGCGGTGACTGTACCGCTGCTGGCCAATGGCGACATCGTTGATACTGCCTCTGCGCGGCGGGCGCTGGAGCAGTCTGGCGCCGATGGTGTGATGATCGGGCGCGGGGCCGAAGGAAAGCCTTGGCTGCTGGCAGAAGTGGCGCATCACCTGTGGGGCACACCGGCGCCGGATGTGCCTGCGGGAGATGCGCTTATTCAAATGGTTTCAGACCATTACCGGGCAATGCTCGACTTCTACGGGGAAGACTTGGGGGTGCGGGTCGCGCGCAAGCATCTGGGCTGGTACATGGATGAGGCCGGGACAGGCCCCGCCATGCGCCGTGCAGTGCTGACAGAGAAGAATCCGGCGGAAGTGCTGGCCCTGTTGCCGGAGGCGCTAAGCGTTGAAAGACCGGAGGCTGCCGCATGATGGACAGCGCCGCCCTCTGGGCCTCTCTTCCGGTGCCGGTGTTTCTGATCGACGCGCAGGACAGGATTGCCGATGTGAACGCGGCCGGTGAAGGGTTTCTCAATGCCTCCCGCAAGGCGCTGGTGGGGCAGCCGGTCTGGGACACGCTGGCCATTGATGCACCGATCGAGGAGGCTTTTGTGCGTGCCCGGGAGCAGAGTACGCCGCTTTTCGTGAATGATATCGACGTTGGCTCCGGCAACCGGGCGCCGCTGCAATGCGGGGTGCAGATCGCACCGCTGCAAGGGCAGGAGGGGGTGATGCTGCTTATGGTCACCCCGCGGGAGCTGGCCGGGCGGATGACGCAGACCCATTCCGCCAAATCCGCCGCCGCCTCAGCCATTGGCATGGCGGAGATGCTGGCGCATGAGATCAAGAACCCGCTGGCGGGCATCACCGGTGCGGCGCAGCTCCTCAGCATGGGGCTGGGACCGGAAGACCTGGAGCTGACTGACCTGATTGTCAGCGAAGGCCGCCGCATCGTGAAGCTGCTGGAGCAGGTGGAGCAGTTCGGCAACCTGACGGAGCCCGCATTCCAGCCGGTGAACCTGCATGATGTTCTGGACCGGGCGCGCCGGTCTGCGCTCTTGGGCTTTGGTGCCCACATGACCATCACCGAACAATACGACCCCTCTTTGCCGATGGCCTGGGGCGATGCGGATCAGCTGCTTCAGGTGGTGCTGAACCTGTTGAGGAACGCCTCGGAAGCTGCTGATCCGAAGGGCGGAAGCATTCATGTCCGAACCTTCTACGAGCACTCCTTCCGGCTGCGCCGCAGTGACGGAACCGGCAAGTTGCTGCCCCTGCAGATCGAGATTACCGACGACGGGCCGGGGCTTCCTGACAAGATTAAGGATGACATTTTCGACCCGTTTGTCTCGGGCCGGGAGAACGGCACCGGGCTGGGCCTTGCTTTGGTGAGCAAGATCGTCTCGGAGCATAATGGCTGGATTTCTGTTAGCTCGGTTCCCGGGCGCACAGTGTTCCGGCTGTCGCTGTCGCGCGTGCCGCGTGACGCAAAGCAGGAGAGCTGATCCATGGACGGCACCGTTCTGGTCGCTGACGACGACCGCACCATCCGCACTGTTCTGACCCAGGCGCTGACCCGCGCGGGCTGCAAAGTGCATGCGACCTCTTCACTCACGACGCTGATGCGCTGGGTGGGCGAGGGTAAGGGCGATGTGGTGATCTCGGACGTGATGATGCCGGACGGGAACGGGCTGGAAATGCTGCCCAAGATCCAGGCCGACCGGCCCGGGCTGCCGGTGATCGTGATCTCGGCGCAGAACACAATTATGACGGCGATCAAGGCAGAGGAGGCGGAGGCCTATGACTATCTGCCCAAACCCTTTGACCTGCCGGAGCTGATGAAGCGCACGGCCAAGGCGCTTGCGGCCAAACGGGTGGCGCCGGCGCCGCGTTCCGACGCAAAGGAGCGTCCAGAGGAACTTCCCTTGATTGGCCGCAGCGAGGTGATGCAGTCGCTGTACCGGTTGATCGCGCGGGTTATGAACACCGATCTGCCGCTGCTGGTTACAGGTGAAAGCGGCACTGGTAAGTCGCTGATCGTGCAGGCAATACATGACTTTTCCGACCGGCGGACATTGCCGTTTGTGCATGCGGATGCGGCGGATCTGATTGCGCTGGAGGGCCCGTCCCGTCTGTTGGCGCAAGTGAAGGGGGGCACCCTGGTCGTCGACGAACTTGCCGACCTGCCGGAGGAAGCGCAGGCGCGGCTGGTGCGGATGATGGATGTGCCGGGGGATCATGCGCCGCGGTTCATTGCCTCCAGCCAGAAGGACCTGGCCAAGGCGATGGAAAGCGGTGCGCTGCGCCAGGATCTCTATTACCGGATCTGCGGATCGGAACTGCATGTTCCAGCGCTGCGGGAGCGGGTGGAGGACATACCGCTGCTGGCGGAGCATTTCCTGATCAAGGCCGAGAACGAAGGCGCGCCGCACCGGGAGCTGTGCGAAGCTGCGCGGGAAGTGTTGCGCCGTTTTGCCTGGCCGGGCAATGTCCGGCAGCTGGAAAACACCGTCCGCCGGCTAGCGTTGACCTCGCGCAGCGAGGAAATCACCCAGGCGGATGCCGAGGCTGTTCTGGGGCCGCAAGCCGGACCGCAGCCTGCGGCCGCAGGTCTCGCTAATGAGAAACTATCCGAAGCAGTAGGGCGCCATCTGCAGCGTTACTTCGACCTGCATGGCGACATGCTGCCGCCGCCGGGCCTCTATATGCGGCTGCTGCGCGAGGTGGAGACGCCGCTGATCGAAATCGCCCTGGCTGCCACTGGCGGCAACCAGGCGAAATGCGCTGAACTTCTGGGGATCAACCGGAATACGCTGCGGAAGAAGATCACAGATCTGGATATTGAGGTGACACGCCGCCGCAAACTGATGTAATATCGCCACAGAAATGTGGCATTGCCGTGAATTTCCTAGGCAGGGCCACGAGATATGGCGGTGACTCGCAAAGAGTCGCACATCAGGATGAGGGCAGTAAGTGGCGCATAAGTCACATCTGAGGGCGGCATACGGGCCATTTGCGGCCTTGGACCGGTGGCGGAGAACCCGCCGCGCGCGCAATATCGGCACCATTGGCCTGGTGTTGCTGGGTCCTGTTCTGGCCCTGGCAACCTTCCTGATTATCGGTCCGTTCGGGCAGGGGGCGTCATCCAGATCGCTGCGGCTGATTCTGCTGGCCGATTTGGTCTATATCCTGACAATCGCAGCGCTGGTGATGACCCAGATCGTGCGGCTGTTTGCGGCGCGGCGCTCCAAATCGGCGGGATCCCGCCTGCATTTGCGGCTGATCGGGGCCTTTGGCTTTCTGGCGCTGATCCCGACGGTGATCGTCGCGGTATTTGCCGTGCTGACGGTGAATGTGGGGCTGGAGGGGTGGTTTTCTCAGCGTGTCCGGCAGGTGATTGGCAGCTCATTGGCAGCGGCAGAGGCCTATCAGTCGCAGCAGAAGGGCGATCTGACAGAGGATGCCCGCGCGCTGGCGCGGTATCTGGACAACAGCCGCGCGCGCAGTTTCTTCATCAACGATGCCGAGCTTCGGCTGGTGCTGTCTCAGGGGCAGCTGCAAATCCAGCGCGGCCTGCGCGAGGCCTATATCGTTGACAGCGCCGGGCTGATTAGGGCCCGGGGCGAGCGCTCCTATGAGTTCGACTTTGAAAAGCCGAGCGACGGGCAGATCGGAACTGCACGCGACGATGGTTTTTTGCTGATCGAGGATTGGGACAACAGCGAGTTCCGCGCGCTGGTGCGGCTGGATGCCTTTGTTGACCGTTTCCTGTACATCAGCCGGGATGTGGATGGCGAGCTGCTGAACCTGCTGGACGACACCCAGGAAACCGCACACCTGTATCAGCAGCTGGAGAGCGAGCGCGGCAGGGTTTTGTTCGAATTTGCGCTGCTTTATATCGGTTTTGCGGTGATCCTGATCCTGGCGGCGATGTGGCTGGGGATGTGGTTTGCCGAACGCCTGTCGCGCCCGGTCGGGCGGCTGACGGTGGCGGCGCAGCGGGTTGGCGCTGGCAATCTGGATGTGCAGGTGCCGGTTGAACGCGACGGCGACGAAATTGCCCAGTTGGGCCAGTATTTCAACCAGATGACGCGGGAGCTGAAGGCGCAGCACGGGCGGCTGATCGACAATACCCGGCAAATCGAACGCCGCCGCAGGCTGTTTGACTCGGTTCTGTCCTCGGTTACCTCCGGGGTCGTTGGCCTGGACGCGGACGGGCGGGTGACCTTTGTGAACCGCTCGGCGGAACGCTTGCTGGACTGGCAGGAGGATCAGCAGTCGCTGGCGCTGGCGGTTGCAGTGCCGGAATTCGGGCCGCTGTTTGACGAGCTGATCGAGACCGGCGGCGAGGTGGTGCAGGAAGAGATCAAGGTGACCCGCCAGGGCCGGCTGGAAAACCTGCTGGTGCGGATGTCGCCGCGCCGCTCGGAGGAGGGCGGGCTGGAAGGCTATGTGGTGGCCTTTGACGATGTGACCGACCTGGTCAGCGCCCAGCGGATGGCGGCCTGGGGGGATGTGGCCCGCCGCATCGCCCATGAGATCAAGAACCCGCTGACCCCGATCCAGCTGAGTGCTGAGCGGATCAAACGAAAATTCGCGCCCAAGCTGGGCGAGGAGAACAGCGATCAGCTGCAGTCCATGACGGATGTAATTGTGCGCCAGACCAATGATCTGCGCAGGATCGTGGATGAGTTTTCAAAGTTCGCCCGTATGCCGGAACCAGAGCGGCGCGAGGAGGATCTGGCCAAGCTGGTGCGGGACGCGGTGATCCTGCAGCAGCAGGGCCAGCCCGGCGTCCGGATCAAGGCCACGCTGCCAGAGGCGGCGATGCCCTCGGATCTGGATGCCACGATGATTGGTCAGGCCTTGACCAATCTGATCAAGAACGCAGGTGAAGCTATTGAAAGCCTGCAGAATAAAGAAAACCCGCAGGGGCTGGTGCCGGAAATCCGGGTGTCAGCGGAAAAGGCGGGGAATTTCTACGAAGTCCGGATTGCCGACAATGGCATCGGTTTGCCCGAGGACCGGGCGCGGCTGTTTGAGCCTTATGTGACCACGCGGGATGCGGGCACCGGGCTGGGGCTGCCGATCGTCAAAAAAATCATCGAAGAGCACGGGGGCACGCTGACGCTGGAAGATGCCCCGGTGTTTGAAGGGCACACGCATTTCGGCGCCATGGCGGTCATCCGCCTGCCGGCTGCGAACCGCATGGCGGCGCCAAACAAGAGCACAGTGAAAGCAGGTCTGACATGAGTGATATTCTGATTGTAGATGACGAGCGCGACATCCGCGAGCTGATCTCGGACATCCTGGAGGACGAGGGTTATGCCACCCGCAAGGCGGGCAGTTCCGATGAATGCATGGCGCAGCTGGAGGCGGGCGAACCCGCGCTGATGATCCTCGATATCTGGCTGAAGGACAGCCAGATGGACGGGATCGACATTCTGAAGGCAGTGAAGCGCGACACGCCGGATATTCCGGTGGTGATCATCTCGGGCCATGGGAATGTTGAAATCGCGGTCGCCGCGATCAAGCAGGGGGCTTATGACTTCATCGAAAAGCCCTTTAACATCGACCAGCTGATGGTGGTGATACGGCGTGCGATGGAAACTTCGCGCCTGCGCCGCGAGAATACCGACCTCAAACGCAAGGACACCGGCCCGGCCGAGATGATCGGCACCTCAGCGGCCTTCCGTACCCTGGTTGGCCAGCTGGACAAGGTGACCAAATCAAACGGCCGGGTGATGCTGACCGGCCCGGCGGGCAGCGGCAAGGAGATCGCTGCGCGTTACATCCACGCCAATTCCAACCGGGCGTCGGCGCCTTTTATCACGGTGAACTGTGCCAGCATCGAACCGGACCGGATGGAAGAGGTCCTGTTTGGCCGCGAGTCGGCTGAGCGCGGCGTGGAGCCGGGTCTGCTGGAACAGGCCCATGGCGGGGTGGTGTTCTTTGATGAGGTGGCGGATATGCCGCTGGGCACCCAGTCCAAGATCCTTCGGGTGCTGGTGGATCAGCAGTTCCAGCGGGTTGGCGGTTCGGACAAGATCCGCGTCGATCTGCGGGTGGTGTCCTCGACCAACAAGGATCTGGATTCGGAGATCGAGGCAGGCACTTTCCGCCAGGAGTTGTATCACCGCCTGAATGTCGTGCCGGTGGCGGTGCCGTCGCTGGCGGACCGGCGCGAGGATATTCCGCTGCTGGCGGGACATTTCATCGAACAATTCAACGAGGCCCAGGGCCTGCCTTTGCGCGAGCTGACCGAGGAGGCGGTGGCGCTGATGCAGACCATGTTGTGGCCGGGCAACGTGCGCCAGCTCAAGAACCTGGTGGAACGGGTGCTGATCCTGGGCGACGGCAGCGGCCCGATTGAGGCCAAGGACCTGCCGCGGGAGGAGGAAAAGCCGCAGGAAGAGGGCCGGGTGGTTCTGTCCGGCGCCCTGGCGACGCTGCCCTTGCGCGAGGCGCGGGAGGCATTCGAGCGGGAATACCTGCTGACCCAGATCAACCGCTTTGGCGGCAATATCAGCCGCACTGCGTCTTTCGTCGGCATGGAGCGCTCGGCGCTGCACCGAAAGCTGAAATCGCTGGGGGTGGTGACCTCCAACAAGGCAGGCGCCCGGGTGGCGCATGTGGAAGCCGAGGAAGAACAGGCCTGATCAAAGCCTGCCCGCACGCCCGGGAGGACCCCGGGCGGGGAGAGGTCAGAACAGGTCCTGACGGATCGGGTTCAAGGCGAAATGCACCTGGGCTGCCAGCCGCAACTGGCTGACGGCGTCCTGCGGGACCGTTGCCGGCAGCCCGGCCTGCCGCGCCCAATTGGCAAGCTGCTTGCGCGAAGCGGGGCCAAATTGCCCGTCAATTGCAATTGCAGAACCGAGCTGGCGCAGAATGTACTGGGTGCCTGCTGCAACGTCTTTTTGCGGCATGCCGGACAGCAGATCCCGCGCAGCCGCGCGTGCCTCCGGATCGTTCAGTGCCATCGCCTTGCCCGCGCGGGCGGCTGCTGCATGGACAGGGATCCGGTCTGCCAGCCGGTTCAATGCCACCCAGGCACCGTTGGCGCCGCTCCAGGCATCGCCGCGGGACAGCCCCATGTCGTACCATTCCAATGCCTCTGCCGCATCGCTGCCCGGAAGATCGCCGTTCATGATCATCCGGCCAATCTCACCCGGGGCGTGCGGATGGCCCAGCGTTGCTGCCTCGGCAAACAGGGTACGGGCCTTTTCCTTGTCCACTGCCTTCCCAGCGCCGCCGTCGCGGTAAACATAACCCAGATTTGCGGTGCCATAGATGTCGCCGCGTCCTGCGGAGGCTTCCAGATAGGACAGCCCGCGTTCCGGCTGCGCCAGTTCATCGCCGCTCCACAGGAAAAACACGCCCAGCTCATTCAACGCATACGTATGGCCTAGCTCCACCGCGCGGCTGAGCAGGTCAAAGCCGCGCTGTTTTTCCTCTGGCGTGCTGCTCTTGCGCAATAGACGCTTGCCGCGTGCGTGCATGGAAAAGGGGTCGCCAGCGTCTATTCCCCTGTCCCAGAGTGCAAAGGCCTTGTCGGGATCATAAGGGATCGGCACCGTTTCGCGGTCCACATTCGGCGTCACATGCAGATAGGCAACCGCGTTATAGGCGCGGACGTGGCCCAGTCCGGCCGCCTGTTCAAAAGCTTCATACGCCTCGATCAAGCGGCCCTGGCCCTGCAAGGCGCGGCCCAGCTGGTAATGCAGGCGGCCCAGGTCCGGGGCAGCCTGCACCGCCTCGCGGCAGGCTGTCTCTGCGGCATTAAGGTCAATTTCATTGGGGTAGCGGAACAGGCCGACCCCCTGCGGATCCAGCAGGTCACCGGCCTCAAGGTCGCATTGGCGGGCGATCATCTCCAGGTTCACAGTGACATCGCGCACCGTGTCCGCCTGGGCCAGCCGCAGCACCATCCGGTCGCGGCGCACCTGACCGCCATCCTTGCGGGCTGGCAGTTCTGCCAGTTTCGGAGCATAGCTGAGGCTGAGCGCGCTACCGTCGCCGCTTTGCAGAGAGGTGACGCCGGAGGACGGCGTTTCAACAATCGTTACGGTGGTTCCGGAACGGATGTAGGGGCTGATCTCGGGCGCCAGTTCCAGTGACCGGCCCAGCGGAACCTTGACGGACAATTCTGCTGGCAACTGATCCAGGCTGGCCTGGGCAGAGGCCGGCGCCGCCTGGGCAATGTTCAGGGAGCGTTCCGGGGGCTGCAGGTAGATTTTCTGCATCAGGGTCGAGCTTTCCCAGGGAACCTGGGTGTTGCCGGTGGCAGCATAGACGTCGCCGCGGATCTCCGCGAGCACGGTCATCGCGTCCTCATCCGGGCGGTCGGGGAAATGGCGCACCACAGAGGCGGTATAGGGGCTGTTGCTGCCCGGCTCCCCGTCCAGCGCGGTGGCTCCGGGCGAGGTTGAGAAGGCCACCAGCGTGTTCAGCGGCGGGCGGAACACGTCAAATCCTTCGCGGGCCTCATACAGCTGCGCGCCAACCTCGGCGTTCAGCTTAACGTTTGGCACCGGATTGTCGCGGCAGGAATCCAGCATCAGGATCTGGCTGCCGGCCTTGCCGCCAATGATCGCGGATACCCGGTCCAATGTAACCGACTGGAAGGGCAGGTCGTGGATGCCAGACAGTTCTGCATCGCTGGTCAGCAGATAGTTGCGCCGCCCCAGCTGAATGCCATGGCCGGCATAGTAGAAGAACACCTGGCTGCCATCGCGGATATTGAGCGCGGCCTGGCGCAGCAGCGCCTCGAACCCGCGCTTGTCCAGGTCATAGCCTTCATAGACCGTATAGCCGAAGGACCTGAGCATATCCGCCATCGCCTCAGCGTCTTTGCGCGTGTTGGTCAGGTCGGTGACATGGTCATAATCCTGAATGCCAATAACGATGGCGGTTTCCGGGGCTGCCGTGCCTTCGCTGGTTTCATATGCGGCGAAAGCAGGCGGTGCCGTCAAGGATCCTGTGCAGGCCAGCATGGTGGCTGCGAGGAAAGCGGGTGTTCGGGGGGAGGAAGTCATGACGGTATCCCGGGTTTAACCCCAGCCTCCACCCCCGCCGGAGCCGCCGCCGCCGCCACCCGAACCGCCGCCGCCGCCACCTTGATACGCGGGTTCAGGCGCTTCTTCGGCTGGTATTACCGGTGCAGGCGCGGTGGATGCGGGACGCGTCACGGGAGCCGTGTACGTAGCTGGTGCCGGAGCTGCGGCTGGAGCCGGAGCAGCTGAGGGCGGCGGGGCAATAGGGGTCAACGGGTCGCATGCTGCCGTCGCTGCGGCCAGGGGCAGTGCGGCAAACAGGAAGTGTATCCGCATGGGGTACCTTTCTTTCGAAAAAACTGATCAACAAACAATCCGGAACCCAGTTTACTTGAAGGGGCGCCGCAAATCAAAGATATCCCGCCGCAAAATGGTTTCCAGCGGAAACGTCCGGTCTCAGCCGCCAGTGGCGATACTGACGGTCCCATCCCTGTTGCGCAGGGCGCAGGAGCTCTCTGACAGAGGAGCAAGGCGGGCGTTTGCCGGCACCGCCGGGCCGCGCTGCGTGCAGCGTTTCAGGGCAACCTGCTGGTAGCCCTTGGATGCCATGCAGGATTTTTCCAGCCGCTGGCGCAGGGGCTTGTTCACATCCACCGTGTAGATGCCGCCATCAACCCAATAGCCGGGCCGGTAGTAGCACTTGCCGCTGTGGCATACTTGGCGTCCGGGATAGAAAACCGGCGGACGCTGGCGAATTTCATTGGCGACCGGCGCATCCTTCAATGCCCGGGTCTGGCAGCCAAGCTCATCCGATTGCAGGCGGGAAACCTCCGCGCCTTGCTTGTAGTAGACCGGCAGGGGGCCGCAGGCGGCCATGCCCAGCATTAAAGCTAGGCCTGCGCGGAATTTGAGATGGCGGCACATGGCCCAAGAATGGCCGCAAACTGAAGAAGTTACAATTAAATTGACCGTGAAAGCGGCTTCTGTCATTCACGTTGGACGAAACGCCGCCAGAGGAGCCTGCAGGGGATACGCAAATGAAGGTCATTATCTGCGGTGCAGGCCAGGTCGGCTGGCAGATTGCCCGGCACCTGTCCGGCGAGCACAATGACGTCACAGTTGTCGACAATAACCCGGAGCTGGTGCGGCGGGCGACCGATACGCTGGATGTGCAGGGGATCCATGGCTTTGCCTCTTATCCGGATGTTCTGGACCGGGCCGGGGCGCGGGATGCGGACATGATCATCGCGGCCACCCATTCGGACGAGGTCAACATGGTGACCTGCCAGGTGGCGCATTCAGTGTTCAAGATCCAGCGCAAGATTGCGCGCCTGCGGGCCAAAAGCTATCTGACGGCGATCTATTCCGATCTGTACCAGCGCGAGCATCTGCCGATTGACGTGGTGATCAGCCCGGAGCGCGAAGTGGCGGCGGCCGCGATGCAGCGGTTGTCGGCGCCGGCCGCCTTTGACACAGAGACTTTCATGGGCGGCAAGGCGCAGCTGCTGGGCATTCAGATTGACGCCGAATGCCCGGTGGTGAACACGCCGCTGCGCCAGCTGACGGACCTGTTCTCGACCCTGCGCGCCATTGTGGTGGGAGTCCGGCGCGACGGAACCCTGTTTGCGCCGGAACCGGGCGACCAGCTCTTTGTGGGCGACAGCTGCTATGTGTTTTCCCATGCCGATGACGTGCCCCGCACCATCGAGGTTTTCGGCAAGCATGAAAAGCGCCAGGACCGGGTTGTTGTGGTGGGCGGCGGCAACGTCGGGCTGGAAGTGGCCAAGGCGCTGGAAAGCAGCACCGCGCGGATCCGGGCCAAGGTGATTGAACGGGACCGGGCTTGCGCTGAACGCGCCGCCGAAGAACTGGAGCGCACCATCGTGCTGAACGGCGACGGTCTGGACCGGTCGCTGATGATTGAAGCGGGCATCGACAAGGCAGACGCGATGCTGGCGGTCACCGACGACGACAAAACCAATATGCTGGCCGCTGTGCGCGCCAAGGCCGAGGGCTGCCCGCTGGCTATTGCGCTGATCAACGATCCGACCCTGGTGCCGCTGCTGCCGCACCTCGGCATCGACGCCTATATCAACCCGCGCTCAACCACCGTTAGCTCGATTCTGCGCCACATCCGCTATGGCCGGGTGCGGCAGGTCTATTCGCTGGGCGATGCGGAGGCGGAAATGATCGAAGCAGAGGTGCTGTCGACCTCGCCGATTGCCGGGCAGATGATCCGGGAAACAGATTTCCCCGAAGGCGTGCTGGTGGGCGGTGTGCTGAAGAATGGCGAAATGCTGCGCCCCTCGGGCCAGACGCGGATTGAAGAAGGCGATGTGATCGCGCTGTTTGCAATGGCGGATGACGTGCCGGAGGTCGAACGCCTGCTGCAGGTGTCGATCGACTATTTCTAGATGCGCCGCCCGGTCCAAGCCTCCGCCGGCGTGCTGCGCCTGCCGCTGTTCCTGCTGATCTGGGGCATTGCCGCGCTGGCAATGTGGCTGCCGGCGGTGCACGCGCTGGTGCTGGACGATCACCACACCTCGCGCAGTTTCTTCTATGCCGGCTTGGCCGGGCTGATCCTGGTTGTGCTGATTGGTTTGTCGATGGGCAACAAGGTTCCCCGCTACGGGATGCCGGGACAGCTGCTGTCGCTGCTGGCAACCTTCACCGTGCTGCCGCTGTTCCTGGCCGTTCCGGTGCAGGATGCACTGGTCAGCACCCGGTTCTTGAACGCCTATTTCGATATGGTGAGCGCCATCACCACCACTGGCGCTGATATCTGGGCCGACCCCGGCCGCCTGCCGCCCAGCGTGCACCTGTGGCGGGCCATGGTGGGCTGGCTTGGCGGGCTTTTGATGTGGGTCGCGGCCTCGGCCGTGCTGGCGCCGATGTCGCTGGGCGGATTTGAAGTGACAGCCAAGGGCGAGCCGGGTGGCGGTTCGTTTGCCCCTGCGCAGATGGAGAAAGCCGACCCGCGGCGGCAGCTGGTGCTGGTCACCCGCACATTGGCACCGGTCTATGCCGGGCTGACACTGGTCCTGTGGCTGCTGCTGATGATCACCGGAGAGCAGGCGCTGGAGGGGCTCAGCCACGCGATGTCAGTGATGGCGACCTCGGGCATCTCCGCAACCGGCGGGGTGGAGGATGCAGCCAGCGGCATTGCCGGCGAAATGGTGATGTTCCTGTTCATGTTCTTTGCCCTGTCGCGGCTGACCTTCTCCAGCGACACCGTGACGGCCGGGCAGGGGCGGCTGGACAAGGACCCCGAGTTCCGCACCGGCCTGCTGATTGTCTTCGGTGTGCCGCTGCTTTTGTTTCTGCGCCATTGGTTCGCGGCCTATGAGGTGGATGCCGGCGAAGATATTCTGCAGGCCTTGCGTGCCTTTTGGGGAACCCTGTTCACCGTCTTGTCCTTCCTGTCCACCACCGGGTTCGAGAGCACTCATTGGGAAGCGGCACGGGCCTGGTCCGGGCTGGAAACGCCGGGCATGATCCTGCTGGGGCTGGCGGTGTTCGGCGGCGGAGTTGCGACCACGGCGGGCGGGGTCAAACTGCTGCGGGTCTATGCGCTGTACCTGAACGGGCTGCGCGAAATGGAGCGGCTGGTTCATCCCAGCTCTGTCAGCGGCGAAGGCGGGCGAACAAGGCGGCTGCAAAAGAACGGTGCCTTTGTGGCCTGGATCTTTTTCATGCTGTTTGCGCTGTCGCTGGCGGTGATCAGCACGGCGCTGGCTGCGGTAGGCACGGATTTCGAACAATCCCTGGTTCTTGCTGTTGCAGCACTGTCGACAACCGGGCCTTTGACCGAAACCGCCAGCAGCGCGCCCATTGTGCTGGCACTGCTGACTGCGCCCGCCAAATTGATCCTTTGCGTTGCGATGGTTCTGGGGCGGCTGGAAACGCTGGCCTTCATTGCGCTGCTATCGCCGAACCTTTGGCGGGCCTGACTGCCCTGACGGGAAAAAGTGTTTTTCTGGTGGAAACTTATTTTTTCTTTCTCCATACTGAATTTTAACGTGCGTGCTGGTCCGCAGCGCGTGGCAAGAACAAAGGCGAGATAATAAAAAATGGCTTCGGACAGACAGAATCTTCAGGATGCCTTCCTGAATCACGTTCGCAAAACCAAGGTTCCAGTTACAATCTTTCTGATCAACGGGGTCAAATTGCAGGGTGTGATCACCTGGTTCGACAATTTCTGCGTGCTGCTGCGCCGCGACGGACAGTCGCAGCTGGTCTACAAACACGCGATTTCGACCATCATGCCGGCCCAGCCGATCAGTCTCTATGAGGGTGAAGACTCCAATTGATGGAGCATGACAGGAAGCAGACCCGCGCCTGGGTCCTGCATCCGGAAATCAAATCAGACAGCGGGCGCCGCGAGGCTGCTCCCGCGCTAGAGGAGGCCGTTGCGCTGGCAGCGGCCTTGCCCGATCTTGACGTGATCGGTTCAAACGTGGTGCGCCTGCCCAAGGCGCATCCGGGGATGCTGTTTGGCTCTGGCAAGATCGAAGAGCTGGCGGGCACCCTGAAGGCGAATGAGATCGAACTGGTCCTGATCGACGGGCCGGTTTCCCCCGTACAGCAGCGCAACCTGGAAAAGGCCTGGAAGGTCAAGATCCTCGACCGGACCGGGCTGATCCTGGAGATCTTCTCGGACCGGGCGGCGACGCGGGAAGGCGTGCTGCAGGTCGAGATGGCGGCGCTCAGCTATCAGCGGACGCGGCTGGTCAGGGCCTGGACCCACCTGGAACGCCAGCGCGGCGGCCTGGGGTTTGTCGGCGGACCCGGCGAAACCCAGATCGAGGCTGACCGCCGTGCCATTGATGACCAGCTGGTGCGGCTGCGCAGGCAGTTGGACAAGGTGGTGAAAACCCGGACGCTGCACCGCGCCTCGCGCGCCAAGGTGCCATACCCGATTGTCGCGCTGGTGGGCTACACCAACGCCGGCAAGTCGACGCTTTTCAACCGGCTGACGGGTGCGGAGGTGATGGCCAAGGACATGCTCTTTGCCACCCTGGACCCGACCATGCGCCGGGTGCAGATCCCCGACGGGCCGGAGGTGATCCTGTCCGATACGGTGGGCTTCATCTCGGACCTGCCGACTGAGCTGGTTGCCGCCTTCCGCGCCACTCTGGAAGAGGTGCTGGCTGCGGATGTGATCCTGCATGTGCGCGACATCAGCCATGACCAAAGCGAAGAGCAGGCCGAAGACGTAGAAGCGATCCTGGCCTCGCTGGGCGTGGATGAAAACCGGGCCCGGATCGAGGTCTGGAACAAGCTGGACCAGCTGCCGGAAGATGATGCTGATGCCCGCCGCCAGCGTGCCGCGCGCGAGCAGGGCATTCATGCAATCTCCGCCCTGACCGGCGAGGGGCTTGAGGCACTGCTGACTGATATTGCCGAGCAGCTTCAAGGCGTGCGTCACGAGGAGGTTTTGCACCTCACCTTCGCGCAAGGCAAGCAGCGCGCCTGGCTGTTCAAGGAGGACCTTGTGCAGCGCGAGGAGCAGACCGAGAGCGGTTTCGCCATCACCGTGCTATGGACGGAGCGGCAAAAGGCCAAGTTCCAAAAACTTTGAGTATTCCGGTCACTCACCAAGTGACCGGAACCATGCCCAGCTGTCCTCTGCAATTCTGGGGCCGATTTCATACACCCAGTGAGTGTGGCGGGGAATCAGCTGGAGCGTGAAACTGTGGCCGGCCCTGGCCATGGCCTTGCCTGCTGCGGCTGCGGCCTCGCTGCTGAAGATGTGGTCGCGATCCCCCAGGTACAGGCGGACGGGCTTGGGATCGGCAGCTGGTTTGAAAATCTGCGCATCGGCAAAGCCGCCGTGAAGAGCGGCCGCTTGCCAGGGGCCTTCGAAACGGTTCACCAGCATGGAGGCAAAGATCGCACCGTTCGAGTGGCCGAATAGATAGACAGGACCAGCCGGGCGGCCCAGTGCCTGTTCTGACAGCATCCTGTCCAGCAGGGATTGCGAAAAATCGTCCGGCTGCCAGTTTTTCGCCTTGGCGTTCGGTGCGATCAGGATCAGGCCGTGTTTTTGGGCTGCCTCCTTCCAAATGTCGATCATCGACAGACCGGACCGTCCGGAGCCGTGCAGCAGGATGACAGTTGCCGCCGGCCCGTCGCCGGGAGGGGTAAAGCTGTACCAGGTTTGGCCAAGGTCCTTATGTTCGCGGGCCAGCTGCCGGGCCTGGGCTGAGGGAGCGTATTCGTAGCTGGCGGGGTCCGGATGCTGCAGACCTTGGCGCTGGACCCGGGCAAAGCCTCCTGCTGCGGGTGCGCCTTTTGGCGCGGGCATCGTTTGCAGGCTTTCAGTGGGGCGCTCTGCCGCTGGCTGCCGAGGAGACAGGAAATAGATGGCAGCGGCTGCAGCCAGCAGCGAGACGGAGAGGGTGTGGAATTTCATAATAATAATCTCTGGTAACGGGTAAGCTGTCGGCCGGAAATGCGGCCGGAAACCGATGGATTAAATGCTGTCCCCCTTTCCTGGTCAGCGTGGTGTGATCCTTGTTACGCCCACGGCAGCAGCGCGGGCCAATTCTTCGTCCAGCGACATCGGAATGTACTCGCCGCGGCGCCAGAGCTGGGCCATATCGTCATAATAACGCGATAGCGGGTGTCCGGACTGGCCGGTGGCGGTGATGAAAACAGAACTGTCGGGATCGGCGAAATCATAGACCCCGCGGTAGCCGGCAGCATGGGTGTTTTGAAACGGATCCGGATCCTTGCCGGAGCTTTTGCCGCGCTGCAGGGTATTGTCGCTGCCGCTGGTGGACTGCCGGATATTCACGAAGTAGCGCAGGACCGGCACCTTGCCGAGCACAGGGTGGTCCTGCGTGGCCTGATGCGCGTCCCCCCATCGCAGGGATTCAAGCGCGGTGCCATAGCGTTCTTCGATCCAGATCAGCGCGTCATCCAGCGCCAGCCGGGCCATGTCCGTGCAGGTTTCCTGCGGCGCGCTTTGGCGTACGTCGCACCAGGCTGAGGCTCCGTCCACATCGCGGTAGACGCGCTCGATAAACAGGGGCTCCACATGGCGGAACGACTTGGCAACCGGACCCAGCTCATCGGTGATCAGCCGCGCCTGCAGCGCGCGCAGCCAGGCAGCGTAGATCAGCGGCTCCGGCAGGTGCTCGTTCATCTCGCCGTTCCATTCCGACAGCAGAGTCAGGGCGATCTGGCGCTGGCGCTCGCGGGTGCCTGCGGGGGCTGCCTCACCGGTGAACCAAAGGTTGGCGCCGATCAGCGGCAGCAGGGTGCGGGCAGTATAGGACACGGTGTCCAGCTGGGCTTCGATGAAGCTGTCGCGGGTGTGAACTTCGCGGTTCTGCATCAGCTTCTGCCAGCGGTGGATTCGCTGGGTATCCCCCCAGTCAAAGGACACATGCTGCGGGAAGGGGCGGTCCAGGATCTTATTGTTGGTATTGCCGAGAATGCCGCCTGCGGGGCTGAGGAACTCCGGGTTTTCCGAATAAGGCGCACGTCCCTGCCAGTGGTTTTCCGGGTGCCAGCCCTGGCTGGGCATCCGGCCCTTGCTTTGATGGGCGGCATCGCGCAACGGAAAGGCGCCGACGGTCTTGAGCGCAATGGTTTCCTTGTCCACCAGTGTCAGGTTCTGCGAAGGCGCGATGAAACCTTCGCCTGCTGCAATGGCTTCCTGAACCGACGCGCTGCGCATCAGCTCCAGGGCTGCGCTCATCGACGTGTCTTTCGGGCTGAGCACCGTCCAGCTGAGCGACACCACGTGGCCCGGTGGCGTGATTTCCGCCAGCCGGAACATGGAGCCCGGCAGCACCGGCCCGTTATCGGTCCAGCGCAGGGTCAACGTGACGGGCGGCTCATCCTTGATCTTGATGATTGACGGACGGGAGATGAATTTCTTGTACCCATCGGTGCCCAGGTATTCCTGCGGGTTTTCCGGGTTCAGCTTTTCAATGAAAAGGTCCTGATCGTCGAGGTAAGAGGAGGTGACCCCCCAGCCCAGCACGTCGGAGCGTCCGGTGATCACGGCAGGGATGCCCGGAATAGTGCCGCCGATCACCCCGCCTGTGCCCAGCTCCAGCCGCGCCAGATACCAGACGCCCGGGGCGCTGAGGCCGAGGTGCGGATCATTGGCCAGCAGCGTGCCGCCTGCCGCAGAGCGGCTGGGCGCGGCTGCCCAGGCATTAGAGGCCCCGGCCAGTCCGCGGGGGGCAACGGGAAACAGCAGGCTGTCTTCCTCTGCGGGGGCCGCTGCCGCATAGTGCCGGGCGCCGGGCACCAATTCTGCGTATTCCGGCAATGCCGTCAGCCCTTTGCCGGGGGCATCCGGCAAAATGTCCCTGATGCGGTCCGCGTCGTTCAGCGCCAGCGAGGTGCGGGCACGCAGGATTTCTTCCCGCATATGGCCGGAGAGCTGCAGCGCCATCAGCTTCATGATCGCGATACTGTCGGCGGGCTGCCAGGGGGCAACCGGCATGTTGAACAGGAACATCTCCGGCGCACCGCGCCCCAGTGCCTCCTCGTTGATTTCCTGCAGCCGGGCGTTCACCCCGTCAGCATAGGCCTTGAGCGCGGTGATCGCCTCAGGCGTTTGCACGGCCACCGATTGCTGCGCCAGACGGTACAGGTCCAGACGGCGCAAATACGTGTCAGTCTCTATCGTGCGGGTGCCGAAGATCTCTGACAAGCGGCCCTGTGCCGTGCGCCGCATTACCGCCATCTGCCACAGCCGGTCCTGCGCATGGGCATAGCCGAGCCCGAAGTAGACGTCCTCGTCGCTGGCGCCGAAGCTGCCGAAAATATGCGGCACATTGGCGTTGTCGCGGACGATTTCCACCGGCGAGGACAATCCCGGCAAGGCGATCTCTTTGTCATACTCCGGAAGCGATTGAGAGGCGAGGTAGTAGACCAGCAGGGCGGCCATAAGGCTCAGCAGAATCAGCCCCGCAGCGAGGCGCAGCAGCCAGCGGAAAAGATGTCCCATCAGCGGTTGTTTTCCCTTGGGTTTTGTCATTTCCAGCCGCAAGGCAGATTGCGCCCGGCGGCGGCGGTGGTAGGGTTGCCGCCAACATATGCGAAGACAGATCAGGGGAAAAGCAGATGGCAAAAATCGCGTTTCTGGGGCTTGGCGTCATGGGCTATCCAATGGCCGGGCACCTGCAGGCCGCGGGCCATGAGGTCACCGTTTACAACCGCACTGAGTCCAGGGCTAAGGCCTGGACCAAACAGCATGGCGGCCACTACGCGGCGACACCGCGCGCAGCCGCGGCGGGTGCGGAGTTTGTGATGGCCTGTGTCGGCAATGATGACGACTTGCGGTCTGTCTGCCTGGGGCCGGACGGCGCCTTTGCCGGCATGGGGGAAGGCACCGTGTTTGTGGATCACACCACGGTCTCGGCGATCGTCACCCGGGAGCTGCACGCTGCCGCCGAACAGCGCGGTGTGTTCTTTGTTGATGCGCCGATTTCCGGCGGTCAGGCCGGGGCGGAAAACGGGGTTCTGTCAGTGATGTGCGGCGGTGAAGAAGGCGCCTATGCGCGGGCTGAGCCTGTGATCGGCGCCTACGCCAAAATTTGCCGCCGGATCGGCGAAAGCGGGGCAGGCCAGCTGACCAAGATGTGCAATCAGATTGCCATCGGCGGGCTGGTGCAGGCGTTGAGCGAGGCGCTGCATTTTGCGGAAAAGGCAGGGCTTGACGGGCGCGCGGTGGTGGAGGTGATCAGCCAGGGGGCGGCGGGCAGCTGGCAGATGGTGAACCGGCATGAAACCATGCTGGAGGATCATTTCGACCACGGCTTTGCGGTCGACTGGATGCGCAAGGATCTGGGCATTTGCCTGGATGAGGCAAACCGCAATGGTGCAACCCTGCCGGCCACGGCACTGGTCGACCAGTATTACAAGGACGTTCAGAAAATGGGCGGCGGGCGCTGGGATACGTCGTCGCTGTTCAAGCGCCTGCGCGCACTGGATGGGCTGTCATCTGATTGAGGGCGCAAGAAAAATGGCCTTTCCTAGTGGAAAGGCCATGCCTCCGGCGGGAGTATTTTTGATCAGAAAGAAGCCGGGGCGCGCGCAGAGGCCGGCCCCGCCTGCCCTTAGGGGATGATACGGGTGTATTTGGTGCCTTCAAGGGTCGCGCCGACGCGTAGGCCCGCCTGGCCGAATACCACGGCCAGGATCGGCGAAGTGAGCGTGTTTGTGTCAGCGGTCAGCGCGTTGCCTTCGTCGCGGATCACATATTCCACGTCCGCACCCGCAGCCCAGCCGGTGGAGCGGCGGAAACCTGCAAGCGCATCCTGGGTCATGAAGAACAGCACATGGGCGTATTGCTGCGCGCCGATCTGCAGGCCGGCATTGCCCTTGAGGGTGGAGTAATAGTCGACGGTGACGCCGTTGATCCGCAGCGCGCCGCGGCCGAAGGCACCGCCGAAGACAAAGCCGGCCTCAGTGACCAGCGGCATCACCAGCATGCCGGTGGCCTTGTCGGCCAGCGTGCGGGTGTTGGGATACTGGCTGAACATCTGATTCAGCGTCGCATCGACACGGGCGTCGATCTTGGCCGCATTGCTGTTGCCGACGCCATTGCCGCAGGCTGCGGTAACGCCCGCACCGGCCAGGGCGGCCAGGGCAAAGCCGCGGCGGGTCATGCGGGAAGAGGAAGAACTGCTCATTTTTCGGGTGCCTGTAATGGGTTGCTCCAAGGCCGGTATGCTCCGGCTCTGGCCTTGTGTATACGCGGAAAACCGCTGCCTGTCATCCGTTGCAGCGTGGATATTGGCGGCTTCTCGCTGACGTGACCGGGTTCCGGCGCGGCGGGGCTGTCAGCCGTTCAGCAGCTTGGCGGCAGCTGGCGCGAAATAGGTCAGGATGCCGTTGCAGCCCGCCCGTTTGAAGGCCATCAGGCTTTCCATCATCACCTTTTCGCCGTCGATCCAGCCGTTTTGCGCCGCGGCCTGGACCATCGCGTATTCGCCGGAGACCTGATAGGCATAGGTCGGCACGCCAAAGGCGGATTTCACCCGCTGGCAGATGTCCAGATAGGCGATGCCGGGCTTCACCATCACCATGTCTGCGCCTTCCATCAGGTCGCGTTCAATCAGCCGCAGCGCCTCGTCGCTGTTGGCGGGGTCCATCTGATAGGTCTTCTTGTCGCCCTTCAGCGCGCCCGACGCGCCAACCGCATCGCGGAACGGCCCGTAGTAGGCAGAGGCGTATTTGGCTGAGTAGGACAGGATCGCCACATTGTGATGGCCTGCCTGTTCCAATCCCGTGCGCATGGCGCCGATGCGGCCGTCCATCATGTCGGAGGGGCCGATGATGTCGGCGCCGGCATCGGCCTGGGCCAGGGTCATCTTGACCAGCGCTTCGACGGTGGCGTCGTTGACGATCTCGCCATCCACCACATAGCCGTCGTGGCCGTTGATATTATAGGGGTCCAGCGCCACGTCGGTCATCACCGCGATGTCCGGCGCCGCGTCCTTGATTGCGCGGATAGCGCGGTTGGTCAGGTTTTCGGGGTTCCAGGCCTCGGCGCAGTCCTCGGTCTTGAGCGCGGCATCGGTGTAGGGGAACAGGCAGATGGCCGGAATCCCCAGCGCCTGCGCCTCAATTGCGGCTTCGGCAATCCTGTCTACTGAGCGGCGCATCACACCAGGCATCGAGGCAATGGGTTCCTCCTGGCCTTCACCGTCGCGCACAAAGACAGGCCAGATGAAATCGGCGGGCGTCAGGGTGTTTTCCCGCACCAGATCGCGGATCGCCGGGGTGGCACGGGTGCGGCGCAGGCGGGCGGCGGGAAAGGGCGCAACGGTCGGTTTCATACGGGTCTCCGGGTTTCGTCTGGCCCATGGGTGGCATGGAAGCGGTCCCGGGAACAAGGGGGACATTCGCCGCGCCGGGAAAACCGCGCCGCAGCCGGGGCTTGCCTGCGCGGGCGTCCCGGTTGATATAGGGCCGGTTGAGGACTGAGGGTCTGCAATCGGGCAGGCGGAATAGGGGGCAGGTGTGGATCTACTTCACATAATCTATGAGATGATTGAGCTGCGGTCATTCTCCAACCTGTGGTACTGGATCTCCCTGGCCGTGCTGTGGTCGACGGCCAGCCATTGGATTCTGGGCGTGCCGTATGACATGGTCCACCGGGCACAGCGCAAAGGCGGGCAGGCTGAGCGTGATCTGGAGGATATCGCCCGGGTCAATGTGAACCGGCTATTGTATATTGCAGATGTGTCCGGCCCCTGGCTGGTGGCCTTGTCCTGCTTTTTGCTGTCCGCCCTGGCGACCCTTGGCTTTGTCTATTTGCTTGAGATTGCGCAGGCGGTGTTCCTGCTGGCATTCCCGATGTCCGTGGTCGGTCTGATCAGCTATTTGACCGCCCGGGGGATCGCACGGGAGGGCGCCTCGGGGGAAACCTTGCGCAAGCGTTTGGCATTTTGCCGCCTATATGTGCAGTTTGTCGGTGTGATCTCCATTGTGGTCACGGCCTTCTGGGGCATGTATCAGAACCTCACGATCGGAGCCTTTTGACGGGCCGGAATACGGCCCCAGGAACTCTCCCGGAAAGGACAACGCATGGCACAGCGTGCAATCACCATGGGCGGCGCGCCCGAAGGGTTTGACGCCCGGCTGATCCTGCAGGAAGTGCAGAAATCCGGCGCGCCGGTTCTGCATGTAGCCCGCGATGACAAGCGGATGGAGGCGATGCGGGCAGCATTGGCCTTCTTTGCGCCGGACATGCCGGTGTTTGTGTTTCCCGGCTGGGACTGCCTGCCCTATGACCGGGTGTCGCCGAATGCGGACATCTCCGCGGCGCGGATGGCGACGCTGGCCGCACTGGTGCATCAGATGCCCAGCCAGTTCGTGCTGCTGACCACGCTTAATGCCGCCAGCCAGCGGGTGCCGGCGCGCGAGGTGCTGCGCGAGGCGGCCTTTACCGCCCGTGTCGATCAAAGGGTGGATGAAGAGGCGCTGCGCAACTTCCTGGTCCGCATGGGGTTTTCCCAAAGCCCCACGGTGATGGAGCCGGGCGACTACGCCATTCGCGGCGGTATCATCGACATCTTCCCGCCGGGCGAAAGCGGCCCGGTGCGGTTGGATCTGTTCGGCGATGTGCTGGATGGCGCACGCCGCTTTGACCCCGCCACCCAGCGCACCACAGAAAAGCTGGAAGTGGTGGAACTGGCACCGGTTTCCGAGGTGATCCTGGACGAGGCGGCGATCACCCGTTTCCGCCAGAACTACCGGATTGAGTTTGGCGCGGCTGGAACCGATGATCCGCTCTATGAGGCCGTCAGCGCAGGCCGCAAGCATCAGGGCATCGAGCATTGGCTGCCGTTTTTCCACGAGAAGCTGGAGACGCTGTTCGACTACTTGCCGCAGGCGACCGTTACGCTGGACGACCAACTTACGCCCGCACGGCTGGCGCGCTGGGATAGCATCGAGGATCAGTACGGCACCCGCAAACACGCGCTGGAGCAGAAGGGGCGGATCGACACTGTCTATAAACCGACACCGCCGGGCCTGCTTTACCTTGACGATGCGGCTTGGGAGGCGGCGGTCTCGGATATGCGCGTTGTTCAGTTCCACCCGCTGCCGCAGGCCTCCGGCCCCGGTGTCGCGGATGCGGGCGGGCGCATCGGGCGCAACTTTGCGCCGGAGCGCCAGCAGGAAAACATCAGCCTTTTTCGTGCCTTGGCGGACCACATTAAGGCCCGGATGCAAGAGGGGCCGGTCCTTATCGCCTCCTACTCCGAAGGCGCGCGGGAACGTCTGACAGGGCTGATCGAGGATGAAGGCCTGGCCGTGGCCATCCCGGTGATGGATGGCACCCGCATCGGCAAGTCCGGCCTTCATCTGGCGGTCTGGGCGCTGGAGCACGGTTTCGAGGCGCCGGATATGACGGTGATCGCGGAACAGGACGTGCTAGGCGACCGGTTGATCCGGGCACCCAAGAAACGCCGCAAAGCAGAGAACTTCCTGACCGAAACTCAATCGCTCAGCCCCGGCGATCTGGTCGTGCATGTGGACCACGGCATCGGCCGCTACAAGGGGTTGGAAGTGGTCACTGCCGCCGGTGCGGCGCATGAATGCATCCTGCTGGAATATGCCGAAGCAGCCAAGCTGTACCTGCCGGTCGAAAATATCGAGCTGCTGTCCAAATACGGCCACGACGAGGGTCTTCTGGACCGGCTCGGCGGTGGTGCCTGGCAGGCCAAGAAAGCAAAGCTGAAGGAACGCATCCGCGAGATGGCGGACAAGCTGATCCGCATCGCGGCGGAGCGCGCGTTGCGGAAGGCGCCAGTGATGGATCCCCCGCCGCACGCGTGGGAGGAGTTCTCCGCCCGCTTCCCCTATCAGGAGACCGACGACCAGCTGCGCGCCATTGAGGACGTGATGGAGGATCTGCACTCCGGCCAGCCGATGGACCGGCTCATCTGCGGTGATGTGGGATTTGGCAAGACCGAGGTAGCGATGCGCGCGGCCTTTGTTGCCGCCATGTCAGGCTTGCAGGTGGCGGTGGTTGCGCCAACCACGCTGCTGGCGCGCCAGCACGCTGCGTCCTTTGCTGAACGGTTCCGCGGTTTCCCGTTGCAGGTCAGGCAGTTGTCGCGCTTTGTTAGTGCCAAGGAAGCGAGCCAGACCCGCGAAGGGCTGGCCAAGGGCACCGTCGACATCGTGGTCGGCACCCATGCGGTGCTGGCCAAGAATATCAAGTTCCAGAACCTCGGCCTGTTGATCATCGACGAGGAACAGCACTTTGGCGTGGCCCATAAGGAACGGCTGAAACAGTTGCGCAGCGACATCCATGTGCTGACCCTGACGGCCACGCCGATCCCGCGGACCTTGCAGCTGTCCCTAACCGGCGTGCGGGATCTGTCGATCATCGGCACGCCCCCGGTGGACCGTTTGGCGATCCGCACCTATGTCAGCGAGTTTGATACTGTCACCATCCGCGAGGCGCTCTTGCGCGAGCATTACCGCGGCGGCCAGAGCTTCTATGTGGTGCCGCGGATCACCGACCTGCCGGACGTTGAAGAGTTCCTGAAGGCGCAGCTGCCCGAACTGACCTTTGTGGTGGCGCACGGGCAGATGGCGTCGGGCGAACTCGACGACCGGATGAACGCCTTCTATGATGGCAAATACGATGTTCTGCTGGCCACCACGATCGTGGAAAGCGGGCTGGATATTCCGACCGCCAACACCATGGTGGTGCACCGCGCCGACATGTTCGGCCTGTCGCAGCTCTATCAGATCCGGGGCCGCGTCGGCCGCTCCAAAACCCGCGCTTATGCCTATCTCACCACCAAACCGCGCCAGCGCCTGACCCCGGCGGCAGAGAAGCGGCTGCGGGTACTCGGATCGCTCGACACGCTGGGCGCGGGCTTTACCCTTGCCTCGCAAGACCTTGATATCCGGGGTGCCGGCAACCTTCTAGGCGAGGAACAGTCGGGCCAGATGCGAGATGTTGGCTATGAACTCTACCAGTCGATGCTGGAGGAGGCGATTGCCAAGATCAAGGCGGGCGAGATGGAGGGCCTCTCTGATGCAGACGACCAATGGGCGCCGCAGATCAACCTGGGCGTTCCGGTTCTGATCCCGGAGGACTACGTGCCGGATCTGGATGTGCGCCTGGGTCTCTACCGCCGCCTGTCATCACTGTCGACAAAGGTGGAGCTGGAGGGCTTTGCGGCGGAGCTGATCGACCGTTTCGGCAAGCTGCCGAAGGAAGTGAACACGCTGATGCTGGTGGTGCGGATCAAGGCGATGTGCAAACGCGCAGGCATCGCCAAGATGGATGGCGGGCCGAAGGGCGCGACGATCCAGTTCCATAACGACAAATTCGCCTCGCCGCAGGGGCTGGTGGAGTTCATCCAGGGCCAGAACGGCCTGGCCAAGGTGAAGGACAACAAGATCGTCGTGCGCCGCGACTGGAAAAAGGACGCCGACAAGATCAAGGGCGCCTTCGCCATTGCCCGCGACCTGGCAGAGAAGGTTGTGGCCGAGAAGAAGAAAGCCAAGGCCTGATCCCGGGTGCCAAGGAAATTCGAATTTCCTTGGCAAATTTCTTCGCAAGAAATTTGCTCAGCCGCAGCAGGGGCTGGGCTTCATCGCTGCCTGAGCACAGAAACAGGAGGCGCCCACGGCCCGGTCCGCCCGTGCCAGCGCCAGATCCAGCTGCTGTTTTATGTGCCGGATTTCAACGCTTTCGCCGCGGGCCTTCAGGCAGTCGTGCAGCCCTTTCAGACTCCAGATATTGCCGGGATGCACAGAGGCGCGCGACAGAGTGCTGTCCAGCCCGAGGTCGGCGCGGTACACGGCCTCGGCTTCCGCATTATGGCCCTGCTCAAACAGCAGTGCCCCCAGCGCGTGGCGGGTGGGCTGCATCCAGCCCCAAGGCTCATCGTAAGGCAGGTTGTCGTCCAACTCAGCCGAGCGGCGCAGATGGGCGAAAGCTGTGTCATAGTTTCCTTTGCGGTACTCTACCTCTCCACGCAGCATTTCCGTTGCAATTTCAAGCAGATCAACGACCTTGTTGTTGTGCAGCCGCCGGGACTTCGGCACCCGGGCCGTGGCGGCCAGGAACTCCTGCTCCTCGGCCTCGGCCTCTGCCACGCGGCCGGTGGCGGCATAGGCAATTGCGCGGGCGTAATGGGTGTTGGCTGTCAGGGTGCAGTAAAGGTCTTGATCCTCCGGCAGCTCCAGCGCCATCGCCTCCTCCCAGCGCCCGAAGCGGACCAGGATATGCGGGTGCATCGCCAGGTAGCTTTCAAAGAAATCCGCAATGGGCGGGCTTTCGACCAGCAGCATTTCCGGCGGGGTGGTGTCCAGTATGCCCTGGTTGGCCGCCAGCGCCGGTTCCAGCTGGCCCAGGAACATCGCGCCGTAGATCACGAAATGGTAGTTGTGCTGGCGGTAGCCGGTGTAGATGTTGAACGCGCCTTCGCGCTCATAGAATTTCAGGTCTGCCTCGATTGCCTTCTGGTTCCAATGGACTACGCTACGGTAATCGCCGCACAGCACGTCGATGTGGGTCGGCATATGCACCAGGTGACCCGCATCCGGAACCAGCGTGCGCAGGGCATCGGCGGCCTTCAGCGCCTTTTCGGGCGCGGGCGACATTTCCATCAGGTGCACATAAAGATGCAGCAGGCCGGGGTGCTGCATGGCGTTAGGGTCGTTTTCCATTGCCCATTCCAGCACCTCCTGTGCTTCCAGCGTGGCGGCGCCTTCGGCGGGCAAACCGGTTTTAAGATCCCACATCTTCCAGGGCGTCAGGTTCAGCAGGCTCTCGGCATAGACCGTGCGCAGGTCCAAATGATCCGGGCAGGCGGCAAAGGCGGCACGCATCGACTCGGCAAAATCATAATCCCAGGAGTGCATGTCCTCACCTGGTTCACGCTGCGGGTATCGGGCCTGTATGGCGCGGATCAGCAGTTGTTCGGGTTCGGTGCAGCCGTCGATACACTTCAGCGCGGATTGTGCCGCGTCATAGGCCTCTGCCAACGCCTCAGCCCGGCTTTTGGCGTCGCGCAGGTCCCAGGGCAGGTTGTAATTCGGACCTGCCGCATAGGCGGCGCCCCAATGGGCCATGGCGCAGTCCGGGTCGTGCTCCAGCGCACGGCGGAAGCAGGCTATGGCTTCCTCGTGGTTATAGCCATAGGTCCAGACCAGGCCGCGGTCGAACCACACCTGCGCCTCCGGCACCGCCGTGGTAACCGGGCAGGAGTAGCTGCCAAGATCGTAGTCATACCCCATGAAGAACCTCCCCCTTTTTTAAGGGAAGGTTAGGCAGAGGGCGTTATCCGGACAAGGCCGTTATTCGGCGGGCAGACGCGCCTCGGCTTTGGCCATTTGCAGCATCAGAAGGAAAGCAATGCAGGCCATGATCAAAAGCCCAGCAGCCAGCGGCACCAGCGAGCCGTCAAACAGCAGCCCGACAGGCGCGGCAAAGGCGGCGGCCAAAACGGTCGAGATCGCCCCGATCACTGATGCTGCCATGCCGGCGATATGGCCCATCGGCTCCATCGCCATGGCATTGAGGTTGCCGACGGTGGTGCCAACCATGAAAAAGACGCTGGCCTGCCAGGCCACAAACAGGCCGAACATCCACGGATCCGGCAAGCTCCAGCCACTGATCAGCAGCATCGTGCCGGTGATCAGGATTTGCGCGGCCAGTGAAACGGTAACAATGCGGCGCATACCGATCCGTACCACGATGGCGGCATTCAACAGGCTGGCGGTGCCGGAAATCACTGCGACCAGCCCGAACCAGTAAGGAAAGCTGTCGCCGCGGCCAAAGATAATGTCATAGACCGGCTGCACCATGGTCAGCATGGTGAACAGCATGCCCAGGCAGAGCGTCTGCACCATGATCGACAGGCGCACTGTCGGGTGTGTCAGCATCTCCTTGACTGCAGCCATCAGCAGCGGTGCACGAAAGGCACGGCGGTCTGCACGTGCCAGCGTCTCCGGCAGTCGGAAGCTGGTCCACAGGACAATGACCGCTGCAAACAGCGCGAACAGCAGGAAGATGGCGCGCCAGCTGGACAGCGCGATAATGCCTGCGCCCATCAGGGGGGCAATGGCCGGAACAATCATGAAGATCATCATGGCAATCGACATCAGCCGCGCCATCTCACGACCAGAGTAGAGATCGCGGACAACGGCAACGCCCACGATCCGCGGACCGGCAGCACCAATTCCCATCAGAACGCGGGAGATCAGAAGGATCTCCAGCGAGGGTGACAGCCAGGCGGTCAGTGCGGCCAGCACATAGAGGGCACAGCCCGCAGCCACCACCGGCTTGCGGCCAAAGGCATCCGACAACGGTCCGGTGAAGAATGTGCCAAGACCCATGCCCAGCACAAAGGAGGTCAGCACCAGCTGCGCCCGGTTGATGTTGTCCGGGCTGAGAGTCTGACCGATTTCCGGCAACGCAGGCAGCATGGCGTCGATCGACAGCGCAATGGTGGCAAACATCATCGCAATCAGCGCGATGAATTCGGCCTTGGCCATGCCGTGGGCCGGGTGTTGGGCCTGGGATTGGGACATTTGAAACCTCGGGCGGCACTGCAAGCGGTCCCCCGGGGATCGGGGCCGGTCTGTGCGCCGTCCGCATCCGCTATCACAAATGCGTCAGCCGGGCCAGCGCCCGGCTGCACAGGAATCTGTGCATAGTTGCGATGCTAAGCAATTCGCGGCGGCTTACTCAGTCCCGGCTGCTTTCAACTGCTGCAGGATATCTTCGATAACCTGTTTCCACAGCTCTGGCGGCTGGGCACCCGGCACTGCGTGCTGATTGGCAACGATGAAGGTCGGGACCGAACCCACCCCCATTTTGCGGGAATGCGCGTCGCGGTCGCGGATCGCTTGCACATCGCTGTCGCCCTCCAGCAGGCGGGCGGCAACATCCGCCTCCATGCCTGCCTCTTGCGCAACATCCGCCAGGACGGCGTGGTCGCCAATATCCCGGGCGTCCACGAAATAGGCTTTGAACAGCGCGTCCACGACCTGCGTCTGCTTGCCTTCGACCCCGGCCCAATGAATCAGCCGGTGTGCATCCAGCGTGTTGGGGGTGCGCTGCATCGCTTCGAAATTGATCGTCAGCCCGGCTTTCTCCGCGTGCTCCACCACTGGCGCATAGGCCTTCACCGCGCCCTCCTTGCCGCCGAACTTGCGCTCCAGGTATTCGCGCCGGTCCATGCCCTCGCGCGGCATGTCGGGGTTCAGCTGGAAGGGGTGCCATTCGATGACGAATGGATGGTCCGGCACCTCCGCTAGCGCCTTGTCCAGATGGGTCTTGCCGATATAGCACCAGGGGCAGATCGGGTCGGACAGGATGTCGAGCTTGACAGTGGCCATTTGGGTCATCCTTTGAACAGGGCAGGCAGGGCGCGGCGCAGCAGTTTTCCGTTGGCGCCGGCGGGCAGAGCGTCCACGTGGACATAAGCGCGGGGCTGCTTGTAACGGGCCAAGCGCCGGGATGCAAAGGCCTGCAGCTCTGCTGCGTTCAACTCTTCGGGACCGGTGTAGAAGGCGGCAATGATGTAAGTGTCCTCTTTCACCTCCACTGCAGCGGCGCCGGCCTGGGTGATGCCGGGATGGGCGGCGAGGGCCGTTTCGACCTCAATCGGTGAGACCCGGTAGCCGCCTGCATTCATCATGTCGTCGTTGCGCCCCAAATAGCGGATCTGGCCATCCTCAGACATTGCGCCCTGATCGCCGGTCAGGAACCAATCACCCTGATAGCGGGCCGCGGTTTCCTCTGATGCGTTCAGGTAGCCCAGCATCAGCCCCGGGTCGGAGCGGTGGATGGCGATGGTGCCTTCCTGGCTCATCGGCACCGGGCCATCCGCGCCAGCAATCGCTACTCTGCGGCCCGGCTGCGGCCGGCCCAGGGCGCCGTCCTGCGCCGGGTGCGCAGGCGAGGATGAGATGAAAGTCGAGCATTCCGACATCCCGAAGGCCTCATAAAGGCCGCGTCCCGTCGCAGCCTCCCAGGTTTCATGCAAGTGGCGGGAGAGCTTTTCACCTGCGCAAAGCCCGTGCCGCAGATCCGGCAGCACCAAGGCTCCGCCGCGCAGGACCTTGCGGTAGACTCCGGGGGCGGCGGCAAAGATCGTGGCGCGGTGGCTGCGCAGCAGGTCTGGCAGCGCCTCCGGCAGGGTTCCGGGGGCCGGGATCAATGCCGTTGCGCCCGCGGCCCAGGGGTCCATCAGGCCGGTGCCCAGGGTGTAGGTCCAATTGAACGCGCCGGCATGCAGCAGCCGGTCGTCCTCTGTCAGCCCGTACCATCCGTCCACCATCATCTGCCGCGCCCAGACAGCCCGGTGGGCATGGGCCACCGCACGCGGATTTCCGCTGGTGCCGGAAGTATAGACCACATAGGCAAGCCGTTCAGGATCACCAAAGGCGTACTCACAAGGGGGCAGTCCGTGCATGTCCAACAGGTCCGCCGTGCTGATCTGCAACCGGTGACTCGCGCAGGGGACAGCCGGGTCCCGCAGCACAGCCGCCGGTTCCAGATCGGCGATTATCCGGGCCGTTTCCGGCGCTGTCAGCTGGGCAGAGGTCGGCACTGGCACCAGGCCTGCGGCAATGGCGCCAAGATAGGCGATGGGAAACTCCACCGTGTTCCCAAGCCGCATCAGCACGATGCCACCCGGCCTGAGCCCGGCCTGCAGCAGCCCGGTGCCAGTGCTGCGGACGGCGGCCTCCAGCCGGGCAAAACTCCAATCCTCGCATCCATCGCCATCAAGCACAGACAGCGCGGTCTTGTCCGCCAGCCTCGCAGCATGGCGCAGCACATGGGCCGCAAGATTGAAGGGGGCAGGGCAGGGCTCGAAAGGCCCCTGATCAAATATCGACAGCATGGCAATTGGCTATCCCGCACCGTCCTGCGTTGCAAGCGGCGCGGCTGCGGCTTATAGAGTGGCTATGAAGACCCGTGACCCGAAATCCCTGATCACCATTGCCCGTGCAAACGGTGGTGAGGATAACGCTGAACCCTTGGACCTTGGCGCGCGCGTGCGCGAGCTGCGCAAGGCGCGGGACTGGACATTGGAACATGCCGCCAACCAGGCGGGGCTGGCGCGTTCGACGCTGTCCAAGATCGAAAACGGCCAGATGTCACCGACTTACGAGGCGCTCAAGAAGCTGGCTGAGGGTTTGCAAATCTCGGTGCCGCAGCTGTTCACGCCGCCGCAGCGGGATCAGGTGAACGGCCGCATGACCGTGACCAAATCCGGCGATGGCTCTGCTCATGCCACTGCCACTTACGAGCATGAGCTGCTGGCCGATGGCCTGTCGCGCAAGCAGATGCTGCCCTACCGGGCGCGTGTGCGGGCGCGGTCGATGGAAGAATTTGACGGCTGGGTCCGCCATGACGGTGAGGAGTTCCTGTATGTGCTGACCGGCGTGGTCAAGCTCTATACGGAATTCTACGAACCAATCGAGATGCGCCGCGGCGACAGCGCCTATTACGATGCGGCCATGGGCCACAATGTCATCTCAACCAGCCCCGAGGACGCGATGATCCTCTGGGTCACGTCGCTTGCCTGATGTGATTGGCTAATGCTTGCGGCCGTCCAGTTCCCGCAGCAGGCTTTCGATATAGAGAAAATCGTCAACCTCTTCCTTGGCTTCATTCAAGGTGAGGTGGTGGGTGCGCGCCAGATAGGCGACGAATTTGTCCCGGTCATCCAATAGCGACGGCGCATTGGAGGCTTTCAGGTGCGGAAAGCGCTGTTTGATGCGGGGCATCCTGTCAATCCAGCTGGCAGCTGCTGTCTGTACAGGCATTGGGGGCCTCCCTGACAAACGGATTATGGTTTTCGGACCCTCATGGTAACACTTTCCGGGCATTTTTGTAACGGCGGCCAAGGGCACTGGACCCGGGGCCGCCTCCGTCGGCAGGATTTTGCCGGGTCTTACTGCCGCGCGAACAGGCGCGGCAGAACAAGATGGCCAATGCCAACTGCGATCACCTGCATCACGATGAACATCGGAATGTGGCCCGGGTAGATGCCGGCAAAGGTGTCGCTGAAGCCGCGGGCGATGGTGACAGCGGGGTTTGCAAAACTGGTTGAGGAAGTGAACCAATAGGCGCCGGTGATATAAAGGCCAACCAGCGCAGGCACCGCCTCGGGGCGCGAGCGCAGCCCCCCGAAGATCACGAACAATAGGCCGAAGGTGGCCAGAATTTCAGAAAACCACTGCGCGGTGCCGGTGCGGTGCATGGTGGTTGAGCTTTGCAAAATTGCAAGGTCAAACATCACATGGCAGGCCCAGACACCCAGGATGCCGCCGCCGATCTGAACCAGGACATAGGGCGCTGCAGCGCTCCAGGAATGATCCCCCCGCAGGGCAAAGGCCAGCGTGACCGCCGGATTGAAATGGGCGCCCGAGATGGGGCCAAGCGTGGTGATGATGGCATAGAGCATGCAGCCGGTGGCAATCGCATTTGCCAAAAGCGCCAGCGCCACATTCCCATCCGCCAGCGTCTCCGCCATGATGCCGGAGCCAACGACGCCAATCAGCAGCATGGCTGTGCCCAGCCCCTCGGCCAGCAGTTTCTGCGCGGTCATACGATTTCTCCAATCCGCTTGAGCTGCTGGGAGAGCTCGGCGGGGGACATGGTTTCAAATGGCAGTTCCAGCAGTGCCTTGGCGCGCTTTTCCAGCGCGGCATATGCGGTGCGGAATGCCTTGTCCCATTCCGGCTGATCTGCAGCTGCCGGATCTTCAACCCCCCAATGGGCGCGCACCGGGGCGCCGGGCCAGACCGGGCAGGTTTCACCAGCGGCAGAGGCGCAGACGGTAATTACCAGGTCCATCTCCGGGGCATCAGTTTCGGCGAACTCGTCCCAGCTCTTGGAGCGGGCGCCGGCCGTGTCGTGGCCCAGTTCCTCCAGCAGCATCAGCGACTGCGGATGCACCTTGCCGGTGGGGTTGGAGCCGGCAGAATAGGCGCGGGTGCGGCCGGCCCCCAGTGTATTGAAGATCGACTCCAGCAGGATGGAGCGTGCGGAATTGCCGGTGCAAAGGACCAGAATATTCATTTTATATGTCCGTGCTTTGGTTTAGTCGGATGAGTTCAAGCGGCCGATGCCGTCAACGCGGTGCTGAAGCGACAAGCGGTCGAGTGTTTCAAAGGGCAGCGCCGCAAAGGCCCTGATCCGGTTGCGCAGCAGCCCGTAGGCCTGCTGGAAGGCGAGCCGCCGTTCAGCGTCGGTGCCTTCGGCCTTGACCGGATCGGCCAGGCCCCAATGGGCGCTCATCGGCTGGCCGGGCCAGGCCGGGCATTCCTCGTTGGCGGCATGGTCGCAGACCGTGAAGATGAAATCCATCTGCGGCGCATCCGGCGCAGAAAATTCATCCAGCTCCTTGGAGCGCAGGCCGCTAGTTTCAATCTCCTTGGCTTGCAGCAAGGCCATCACCTCAGGCCGCGGCCCCGCAGCGGGCTGCGTTCCGGCAGAGAAGGCGCGGAACCTGCCGCCGCCCTCCTGGTTCACAATGGCCTCGGCCATCAGGGAGCGGGCAGAGTTTCCGGTGCAGATGAACAGGACGTTAAACGGGCGCTCAGGCGTTGGCATGATCTTCTCTTCACTCATGACCGGACTGCAGATACCGGGGCGGTTCCGGCAGCAGCCGGACAGCAGCCCGTCGAACATGCCGCGCAGGCCGGGCAAGTCCGCGGCATACATCAGCGAGGTGCCGGTGCGCTGCTGGGTGATCAGACCGGCTTTCTTCAGAGCTGACAGATAAGCAGAGGCGGTGTTTGCCTTGAACTCCAGTGCCTGCGCGATTTCGCCTGCCGGCACGCCGTCCGGATAGCGCCGCATCAGCAGCCGGAACAGCGCCAAACGGTTCGGGTGTGCCAGGGCGGCGAGTTTATCTGAAAGTTCTATTTCCATAATTCGCGAAATACTGAAATACATAACTGCTGTCAACAGATCTTAACACCGGTTGCAGCGCTGCCTCATCAGGTTAGTCGGCCTGATACCACCAGACGTCAGGCATGAAGCCGGTGCGATCTCCGTAAATCGGCAGCCTGTCCGGGAACCGCATTTCCTTGATATGGGCGATACGGCCGGTGTCGAAGCTCCAGAACGGAATGACATAGCGACCGGCGGTCAGCACCCGGTCCAGTGCCCGGACCGCGGCGGTGAAATCCTCCGGCTCTGTTGCCGTCAGCATGGCGTCAATCATCGCCTCGGCCGCCGGGCTGTCCATACCCATCAGGTTGCGGCTGCCGGGCTGAACCACGCCCTCGCTGCCCCAGTAGTAGCGCTGCTCGTTACCGGGGCTCAGCGACAGTTCCCGGCGGAACCGGGTAAGGTCGAATTCATAGGCGTTTTCCCGTTCGGCGTATTGCGCATTGTCCACGGTTTCAGCCGTCAGGGTGATGCCCAGCCGCTCCAGCGCGCGGGCGTAGATTTCGGTGACGGTCTTCATCTCGCCATCGCCCTGGCGGATCAGAACGCTGAGGTCCAGTGCGGTGCCCTCCGCATTGCGCAGCACGCCACCCTTGACGGTCCAGCCGGCCTCTTCCAGCAGTTTCATCGCCTTGCGCAGGTTGCCGCGGTTGCGCTTGCTGCCGTCGCCCTGGGGCAGGCTGTAACCTTCCAGCGTGCCGGGCAGCAGGCTGTCCGCAAAAGGTTCCAGCAGCGTGCGTGTCTTGCCCTCCGCCGGGCCGGGGCGCATTCCCAGCACCGAGCCTGAGAAATAGGAGGTGATGCGCTGCTGGGTGCCGCCGGTAACGGTGCCGTTGATGTACTCGAAATTAAATGCCAGCAGAAGCGCCTCGCGCACCCGCCAGTCGTCGAGCGGCGCGCGGCGGGTGTTCATGACCAGCCCGGTCATGCCTGACGGGCGCTGATGGGGGATCTCGCTTTTGACCACATCGCCGCGGGTTATGGCTGGAAAGCTGTAGGCGCTGTCCCATTTGTCGGCGTTGAACTCACGCACCGCGCTCAGCTCGCCTGCCTTGAAGGCCTCGAAAAGAACGGTTGCATCGCCAAAGAAGTCGATGCGCATTTCGTCGAAGTTCTGGGTGCCGCGGCGAAAGGGCAGATCCTTGCCCCAATAGTCCGGGTTACGGGCGAGGGTGACATGGCGGCCCGGTTCAAAGGCGCTGACCACATAAGGACCGGTGCCGATGGGGGCACCTTCGATCTCGTCCGTACCGAAAACCTTGCCCTCCCATTGAGCCTTCTGAAGGATCGGGCGCAGGCCGGCGATCAGCGCCAATTCACGGTCTTCGACATTGAAGGCCAGGCGGATGCGGCGCGGTCCGGTCTGTTCAATCTTTTCTACCTTGGTCCAGAACCCGCGGTACCGTGGATGGCCCTTGGTGCCCAGCGTTCTGTAGGACCAGACCACATCTTCGGCCGTCACCGGGCTGCCATCAGAGAATCGGGCCTCCGGCCGAAGGGTGAATTCGACCCAGGACCGGTCCTCAGGCACCTCAATCGATTCGGCCAAAAGACCGTAAAGCGCGAACGGCTCGTCCCAGGACCGGCCCATCAGGCTCTCGTATCCCCAGAACCGGAGCTGCCACGGGGAGGTCCCCTTAAGGGTGAACGGGTTGAGGCTGTCAAAACCTCCGGTATTGCCAAATACGACCTTGCCGCCCTTGGGGGCATCGGGGTTGGCATAGGGTAAAGACACAAAATCCGGTGGCAGGGAAGGGGCGCCATACATAGCTATGCCATGGGTCGATTCTGCTAGCGCAAAATTCGCGGCAAAAGCCAGGGTGATTCCAGCCAGCGCCGATCCCAGACTCCGGAAATTTTCTTTTCGCAATTTCACAACAATCCCGCTCTGCCCTTATTTTCTTGCTTCTGCACGCTACGTGCGCTTTTTCGTCTTTTCAAACTTTTAGCTTGGACGAAAGCCGGAAATTGCTTATAAAGGGGTCACTGCTCGATAGGTTTCTTGCCTGTATGAAACCTGCCTCAATAACTAACGCCCGCCTTGTGCGGGCGTTTTTTTCTGCAAAACTGCTCCGCAGCCTCTGGATGAATGCGCCTGTGAAAACAAGGGCGGGTTATCCGTAGTCTTACGCGTTTCTTTTGCATCTGCAGCATGGCACAGTGGCGGCAGGTTCATTCAGCCATGGGATAGAAAGCGATGACATTGCAAGGCAAGACCGCCGTTATCACCGGATCGAATTCAGGCATCGGCCTGGGGGTGGCCCGCGAATTGGCGCGGGCAGGGGCGAACGTGGTGCTGAATTCTTTCACCGACCGGGAGGAAGATCACGCGCTGGCAGCAGAGCTCGCCCGTGAATTCAGCGTCAATGCCCAGTATGTCCAGGCCGATATGTCCAAGGGCGCGGACTGCCGGGCACTGATCGAGAAGGCCGGGGCCTGTGATATCCTGGTAAACAACGCAGGTATCCAGCACGTATCGCCGATTGATGAGTTTCCCGAGGATAAATGGGATGCGATCATCGCGATCAACATGAACTCAAACTTCCACACGATGGCGGCAGCACTGCCCAGGATGCGCGCGGCTGGCTGGGGCAGGATCGTAAATATTGCGTCAGCGCACGGGCTGACCGCCTCGCCCTACAAGGCCGCCTATGTGGCCGCCAAACACGGGGTGGTGGGCATGACCAAGACGGTGGCGCTGGAAACCGCGGAGGAGCCGATCACCTGCAATGCGATCTGCCCGGGCTATGTGCTGACTCCGCTGGTGGAGGCGCAGATCCCCGACACCATGGAGAAATACAACATGGGCCGGGAAGAGGTGATCAAAAAGGTGATGCTGGAGCGCCAGCCGAGCCGCGAGTTTGCCACGGTGGAGCAGCTGGGCGGCACGGCTGTGTTCCTGTGTTCGGACGCGGCAGCGCAGATCACCGGCACCTCCATCAGCGTCGATGGCGGCTGGACCGCGCTGTAAACGCGTGCGGTGACGGCGGGAGGGGGCCAGCCCCCTCTTGCCCCGACGGGGCAATTCACCCCCGGAGTATTTTCACAAAGGTGAAATAGGCAGGTGGCGTTTGGTGACACGGATTAATCTGGCCCTGCAGGGCGGCGGCGCGCATGGGGCGTTTACCTGGGGCGTGCTCGACCGGCTGCTGGAGGAGGAGGGGATCGAGGTTGCCGGGATCACTGGCACCTCCGCCGGGGCGCTGAACGGGGCTGCTTTCAAGGCGGGCATGGTGCAGGACGGGCACGCCGGTGCCAAGGCGGCGCTGGACGGGCTGTGGAAGCGGATGGGCGCCGTGGGCGACATGCGGTTCAATCATTGGCTGACGCGGTTTGATGCGGTGGCCTGGGCGGGCGCGCTGGAGGCGGCAATGCCGTTTTCGCCGCTGGAAAACCTCAGTCAGGTAATCTCCCCCTATCACTACGGGCCGTTTTACAAAAACCCGCTGCGCGAGGTGGTCGAGCAGTTCAATTTTACCGAGGTATGTGCGGGCGAAGGCCCAGAGCTGTTCATCTGCGCCACTTGCGTGCGCAGCGGTAAGATCCGCGTTTTCGAGGGGGAGGAAATCAGCACCGACGCGGTCCTGGCCTCTGCCTGCCTGCCGGACCTGTTTCAAGCGGTGGAGATCGAAGACCCGGAAACCGGCCGCATGGAAGCCTATTGGGACGGCGGCTACACCGGGAACCCGGCGCTGTTCCCGCTGTTTCGCGACGCGCTGCCGGGCGATGTGGTGATCGTCAATATCAATCCGCTGGAGCGCGACGAGATACCCAAGACGCCGCAGCAGATCCGCAACCGGGTGAATGAGATCAGTTTTAACTCATCCTTGCTGCGGGAACTGAGGGCAATCAACTTCGTGCAACGGCTGCTGGCCGATGGCACCATTCAGCAGGGGCGGATGAAACAGGTGCGGGTGCACATGATCGCTGACGATGATCTGATGACTCAGCTGTCAGTCACCACAAAGCTGTTCCCGGTGCCGCAGATCCTGGCGCGGCTGAAAGAGGCAGGCCGGGACGCGGCCGAAGTGTTTCTGGCGCAGAACAGGGAAAACCTCGGCGTGCGTTCCTCAGCAGATCTGCCTGAAATGTTCGGCTAGGCGTCTTCTTTTTCAAGCTCCTTTGCGGCCTTGCCGTTTTCCAACGGCTTGGTCGGGTCCTTGGGGTTCGGGTAGACCAGACCTGCGGAAATCACCAGCTTGGCGGAATCCTCGACCGACATCTCCAGTTCGATCACGTCCTCCTCCGGCACGAAAAGCAGAAAGCCCGATGTGGGGTTCGGGGTGGTCGGAAGAAAGACACTGACCAGCCCGCCGCTGGTTTCGGCCCGCTTGGCAATCTCCCCCTTGGCGTTGGTGGAGATGAAGCCGATCGCCCAGATGCCTTTGCGCGGGTACTGTACAAGGCAGGCTTTTTCAAAGCTGCGCTCTGATTGGGCAAAGACGGTTTCGGAAATCTGCTTGATGCCGGAATAGACCGTGCGCACCACCGGCATCCGGTCGACCAGGCTTTCGGCGAAGGTGATCAGCGAGCGTCCGATGATGCCCTTGGCGATCCAGCCCACGATGATGGTAAACAGCAGGAAGATGATCAGCCCGACGCCGCGCAGGTTGATGCCGATATACTGCTCAGGCCGGAAGGTATGCGGCACCAGCGGCAGCACCACGCTGTCGATCCAGCCCATCACCGACCACAACAGCCAGACCGTCAGCCCGACAGGGGCGATAACCACGATGCCGGTAAAGAAAGAAGCGCGCAGGCTGGCAAACAGTCCCGGGCGGCGGTGCGGTTCTTCGTCGAAAGGCGTGGTCATGTGTCTGCTTTGCGGAAATTTCGATTGGAACCTAGGCACTGTTTCGGGGCGGAGCAATGGCTTCCGCCCCTAATTTCAACTCATTGTGTCAGTTTGTTCAGTTCCTGTGCGATCTTTGCCGCCAGCCGGGCATTGTTGCGCACCAGCGCGATGTTCGCGGTGAGCGAGCGGCCTTCGGTCAGCTCGAAGATACGGCTCAGCAGGAAGGGGGTCACATCCTTGCCCGCAACACCCTGGGCATCGGCTTCGGATTGGGCCTGGGCAATCACCGGGGCCAGATCCTCTGCCGCGATCTGGGCATCTGCCGGGATCGGGTTGGCCACCAGTTGGCCGCCGGGCAGATCCATCGCCTGACGGGTGGCGTGGGCGCGGGCGATATCAGCAGGGGTGTCCATGCGCAGCGGTGCTTTCAGCTCCGACTGGGCCGACCAGAAGGCAGGGAAGCTGTCCTGCCCGTAGGCAATCACCGGCACACCCTGGGTTTCCAGCACTTCCAGGGTCTTTGGCAGGTCGAGGATTGCCTTGGCGCCCGCGGCCACAACGGTCACCGGGGTCTGCGCCAGTTCCAGCAGGTCGGCGGAGATGTCGAATGTGGTCTCTGCCCCCTTGTGCACGCCGCCGATGCCGCCGGTGGCAAAGACGGAAATGCCCGCCAGCCGCGCCGCGATCATGGTCGCTGCAACCGTGGTGGCCCCGGTGCCGCCAGTGGCGATGCAGGCGGGCATATCCGCGCGGGAGATCTTGGCGACTCCTTTGGCCTGTCCCAGCGCCTGCAGCTGATCAGGCTCAAGCCCCACATGCAGCACGCCTTCGATCACCGCCATTGTGGCAGGCACGGCACCGGCATCGCGGATGTCTTGCTCCACCTGTGCGGCAACCTCGACATTCTGCGGATAGGGCATGCCGTGGGTGATGATGGTGCTTTCCAACGCAACGACAGCCTGTCCATCGGCCTTGGCGGCCTGGACTTCGGATGAATACTGAATGTCGATCACAGCGGGGGTTCTCCTGAAACGTAGGTTGCCGCAGCCTTGAGGGCTGAGGCCAAAGCGGTCTTGCGGTCTTCGCCCCGTGCCTCGGCAACGATATGGGCGGCCATGAAAGTGTCGCCTGCTCCGGTGACCCGGGCGACGGTAACGCGGGGCGGGACAAGGGTGATTGTGCCCTCGGCATCAGCAACAGTGGCAGAGGATCCGCCATCGGTGACCAGCACCCGCGCAGCACCGCGATCCAGCATTGCTTTTGCCGCGGTTTCGCTGTCGGTGAACTCGGCCTGGCACAGGATGCCGGCCTCTTCCAGGTTCACATAGAGCGTGCCGCGGGTGCGGGTCAGAAAGGGTCGCAGCCGTTCCGCCTTGCCCGGCGAGGCAGGCGCCACGCGCAGGTCCGCCTTGGCAAAGGCCGGGCTGGCAACGATGTCATCCAGCAGCGACAGGGTCAGGTTGCCATCCAGTGCTACCTGGCCCTCATAGGGCGCGGCCTCGGTTCCCAGTGAGCCGTCGGACAGCGGCCGCAGGATCTTGTCGCCCGCGGCTTCCAGCGAATGCGCGTCGGCAATGGCGGCAATCAGCCCGTTGGCACCTTCCACCGCCATGTAACGGTCGGTGGGCAGATCCTCTGAGCGGTAGATGTGATCAGTAATGAGGCCGAAGTGGCCGCAGGCATGGATTAGCTCGTCGCCCTCGGGGTCGCGGCCCACGGCGGTCAGCAGCGCAGGTTTCACGCCAAAGCGCGACAAGGTCATGGCGATGTTCATGGCGACGCCGCCGGGCAAACGGGTGATGCGCCCGGGCATGTCCGAACCGCGCTGCATTTCACTGGTGCAGCGGCCGATGATGTCCCACAGGACCGATCCGATGCACAGGATGGCGGGTGTCTGAGAGTTAGGGGCTTGTGTCATAATGACCTATTGCCGCCTTTGACGGGCCTCTGCAAGCGGCATCACGGCGCGGGCACCGCGAAGGTCAAGGAAGCCCAAAGGCTTTCCCAAACGTAATCTTTGCCATCCGGGGCAGGGCGCAGGACCACCGCATCCAGCAGATAGGCATGGTCCGGGATGACGTTGACGACAGTCTCTCCATTGGGATCGGTCAATTGACTGCTTATGGTCACCGTGCCGTCCGGAGCCTTGGCAAAGACCTCAACCTGCGCCTTGGGACGCGGTGTCCCTTGATACAGCACCCGGACCGGAAGCCCCGCTGTCAGATCATCCGTGTAGGGATTGGTTAAGGCGATGATCTCCGTTTCCAAACCGGTGGCGCTGTCGGCCCCGCTGCCATCGCCAACTGCCACCAGTGCCTTGGCATAGCGCGTGTATTGCTCAATGAAACCCGCATCCGCCAGCCCGCGCGCCTGATGCGGTGTGCGAATATCGCCAAATGCTTTGTGGTCAATGAAAGCCTGGAACTCTTCCCAGCTGTCATAGGTGATGGTCTGCGGCTGCGTCTGGTGGATCAGCACGGCCAGACCATCCTGCAGTGTCTCGGCCGCAAAGGCGGGCATATCCCCCATCCGGCCGAGGTAGGGTAACTCCGCTTCCGCCTGGAACACCTCAAAGCGCGCGATACGGTGATCCAGGTAGGGCTGCTCCGCCCCGTTGAATTCCTGCCCGTTGCGCAGCCGCGCCACCACCTTGTTCCCGGAATCCACTTGATATTTCTGCGGCTCAATCCAAAACTCGTGGGATAACACCGGCGCGGGCCCCAGGGTCAGCCCGGCACAGAGAATTGAGCAGAACAGGCGGTATTGCATGAAGGGTTCCTTGGCTGTCGAGCGCAGTGTGACTTGGCTGCGGACACTATTTGCGCTGCTGTTCTGCGTGGTTGCAATAGCACCCGAACCTGCCCGCGCGCATGAGGTCACCCCGGCGATTGCCGATTTCATGGTGAGGGACGGCAAAATCACGCTGGAGCTGCGCCTGAACGTGGAGGCTTTTGTCGCGGGCATCAACCTCGATGGGCTCTCTGACACCAACCAGACCGCTCAAGCCGCGGACTATGACGAGCTGCGGGCCCTGGACCGGAGGGAACTGGAACCGATGGTGCAACTGTTTGCAGAGGACTGGCTGCAAACGTTCTCGATTCACGCAGGCGGCCCGGTTGCTCTGGAAGTCACCAGGGTCACTATCCCCGAAGTTGGCGATGCAAGCCTGCCGCGCGCCTCCTTTCTGGAACTGGCTGGCGAAGTGCCACCCGGATCACGCACCCTGCGCATTGCCTGGCCCAAAGGGTCCGGCAGTGTAGTACTGCGGCAGAACGGGGTGGCGGAGCCCTATACCGGCTATCTGCAAGGCGGGGAGACCTCTCCGCCGATCCCAGTGAATGGCGGCGCAGCCAAAACGCCGGTCGAGGCTTTTGTGGAGTACATCCCCGTCGGCTTCACCCATATCCTGCCCAAGGGGCTGGACCATATTCTGTTCGTATTGGGGCTGTTCTTTCTCAGCCCGCGGGTGAAACCGCTGCTCTTGCAGGTGAGCCTGTTCACCGTCGCCCATACCATCACCCTGGCGCTGGGCGCGCTGGGCATGGTCAAAGTGAACCCCGCGATTGTCGAGCCGCTGATTGCCTTGTCGATCGTCTTCGTTGCGGTGGAGAACATCTTTGCCCGCAAGCTGCACACCTGGCGCAGCTTTGTGATCTTTGGCTTCGGGCTGTTGCACGGGCTGGGCTTTGCCTCTGTGCTGGGGGCGTTCGGATTGCCGCCTAACCAGTTCCTGCCCGCGCTCATCGGTTTCAACGTCGGGGTGGAACTGGGTCAGCTGGCGGTGATTGCCGCTGCCTACGTGGGCGTGCGCCTATGGTTCGGGCGGCACCCGAAATACCGCGGCCGGGTGGCTATCCCGGCCTCTGTCACCATCGCGATGATCGGCGGCTACTGGTTTGTGGAGCGGGTGTTTCTGTAAACACCCGCTAGGGCATTAGTCCATCGCCCGCATCAGCACCTTGAGCGCCGCCAGCGGGTCTTCCGCGTGCCAGATCTCATCACCGATGCCAAAAAAGTCGGTGAAGGGTGCAATGCCACGCACCAAGTCCTCAGTGAGGCCACCCTCGGCCACAACCGGAACCTCAATCATCTGCGACCACCACTGGAACAGGTCCGCTTCCGCCTGCGCGCCGTCGCCCAGGCCGGAGGTGCCTACCGGGCCAAAACTCACGTAATCCGCACCCGCTTCGCCGGCCACCATGCCGTCATGCTGCGAGGCGCCGCAGAAACAGCCGACAATCGCATCCGGCCCCAGCGCTTTGCGAGCGGTGCGGATGGATTTTGACGCATCGGTCAGATGCACGCCGTCCAGCCCCAGCCGCTCTGCCAGGATCTGATGGTCAGAGATCACCAGCGCCACGTCACGCTCCATGGTCACTTCACGCAGCGCATCGCCCGCACGGCTGAGCGTGTCCTGATCGCGGCTCGCCAGGTCCAGGCGCACACAGGCCACGTCCACCTCATCCAGCACCCGGGCCAGCTGATCGGGGAATTTGCCCAGCTCGAAACTCGGCGGGGAGATCAGATAGATCTGCGGCTGCTCTGGTGTGTCAGCAGGGCTTCCCATGGCGGTGCTCCATTGTTCAGGCGATTGGACGGTGTTTAGCCGATTTCCGGCAGGACGCAAGGATTTGCGGGGGTGAAGCCCCGGTAAATGCAGCTCAAACCCGTACTGGACCTTGCCCCGCCGCTACGCGGGCAGTACAGCAGGGCCGATTTTGCCGGAGAACACGATGCCCACCGATACGCCCCAGCCTGCCTTTGTCCTTGTCCGCCCCCAGATGGGCGAGAATATCGGTGCCGCGGCGCGGGCGATGTGGAACTTCGGTCTCGACCGGATGCGCATCGTGGCGCCGCGCGACGGATGGCCGAACCCCAAGGCGGTGGCGATGTCTTCTGGCGCTGGGCGACTGCTGGATGAGGCGCAGCTGTGCGCCGACGTGCCGGAGGCGCTGGGCGACTGCACCTATGTGTTTGCCACCACCGCCCGCCAGCGCGGGCTGACCAAGCCGGTCTACAGCCCCGAACGCGCCATGCAGATCGCGGCGGAGAAGATCGCAGCGGGCGAGAAGGTCGCGGTGATGTTTGGGCCGGAACGTGCTGGCCTTGAGAATGAGGATATCGCCAAGGCGAACGCCATCATCTCGGTGCCGGTGAACCCGCTTTACGCTTCCTTGAACCTGGGCCAATGCGTGCTGCTGACCGGCTATGAATGGATGCGCCAATCGGGCGAAGTCGTGCATGAAACAACCGATCTGGGCCGCAAGGGCGACTGGGCGAGCGGCGTTGAAGTCGAAAAACTGGTGGAACATTATGAGGATCGGCTGGACGAAGCGGGCTTCTTCTTCCCGCCAGAAAAGGCAGACAGCATGAAGACCAACCTGCGCAACCTGTGGTCCCGGATGCGGATGACCCGTTCCGACGTGCAGATGCTGCACGGCATCATGCGCCAGATGGTCCGCTGGAAAGAGCGCGGCGGCGAGTAAGCTGCTCTGGACCTTTGAATAACCCGCCCCTAGCTTGGCACCAGAGAAAAAGAGGCAAGCATGAGCAAGCGCAGCATTTTCGAAGAGGTTGAGGGCGAGAAGAAAGACGCGCCCGCGGTGCAGCCGGGTCTGATCGACCGGGGCCGTGGCGGTGCCCGCAAGGCGATCCGCGCCTGGCTGATGGTGCTGTTTGCGCTGGTGGTTGCAATGATCGTGGTGGGCGGGCTGACGCGCCTGACCGACAGCGGCCTGTCGATTACTGAATGGCGCCCCGTGACCGGGGCCGTCCCGCCGATGTCCGAGGCGGAGTGGCAGGCAGAGTTCGACAAATACAAGGAAATCGACCAGTGGCGCATCCAGAACCAGTGGATGGAACTGGCTGATTTCAAAGAGATCTATTGGTGGGAGTGGGGCCACCGCCAGCTGGGCCGCTTCATTGGCGTGGTCTGGGCGCTTGGGTTCTTCGGCTTTCTGGCCGCGCGCAAGATCCCGGCCGGCTGGGCTGGCCGGCTGCTGCTGCCCGGTGTCTTGGGCGGCGTTCAGGGCGCCATCGGCTGGTGGATGGTGGCCTCTGGCGTCACGCAGGGCGAGGGAATGACCGCCGTGGCCTCCTACCGCCTTGCTGTGCATCTGGGGCTGGCGTTCGTGATCCTCGGATTCATTGCCTGGTATGTGCTGATGCTGGGCCGCGAGGAGCGCGAGCTGATGCAGGCACGCCGCGCCAAGGAGGCCAAGCTGTTCAGCCTGTCCACCGGCCTGATGCATTTTGCTTTCCTGCAGATCCTGCTGGGCGCGCTGGTGGCGGGCATCGACGCCGGACGCTCCTATACCGACTGGCCGCTGATGGGCGGGCAGGTGATCCCGCCGAACCCCTTCATGCTGGAGCCGGTTTGGAAGAACTTCTTTGAAAACCCCGGGCTGGTGCAATTCATCCACCGGGTGGCGGGGTATCTGCTGTTTGCCTTTGCCGTGGTGGCCTGGCTGCGCGGGCGCGGCTCTGCCCACGCGCGCACCCGCTTTGCCTTCAACGCCGTTTTCGCAGCGCTGTCGGTGCAGGTGGTGCTGGGGATCATCACCGTGGTTTACGCCGCGCCGCTGCACGCCGCGATCACCCATCAGCTGGTGGCTATCGGTGTCTGGGTGCTGATTTTGCGCGCCCGTTTCCTGTCTGCCTATCCCATTGCAACCTCGATCAAGGATCACTGACCCATGAGCGCATTTGACGAATTGATGGCCTTCCAGCGCGAAACCCAGGCGCTGGGGCAGATTGCGGGCCGTCTGGGCTGGGATCAGGAAACCATGATGCCGCGCGGGGCGGCACCGCAGCGAGGAGAGGAAATGGCCGCGATCGAGGCGGTGCTGCACGCCCGCCGCAGCGATCCGCGGGTGGCGGAGTGGCTGGAGCAAGCGGTTGCCCCCAATGAGGCAGGAGATGCGCAGCTGCGCGAAATCCGCCGCAGCTATGAGCGCACCGTCAAGGTTCCCGCCGACCTGGCCAAGAAGATCGCACAGGTGACCTCCGAGGCGCAGGGCCAATGGGCCGCGGCGCGGGCGGATGAGGACGTGGCCGCCTTTGTGCCGGTGCTGGAGGAAGTTGTCGCGCTGAAACGCGAAGAAGGCCTGGCGCTGGCTGCGGGCGGCGATGTCTATGACGCCATGGTCGAGGACTATGAGCACGGCATGACCGGGGCAGGGATCGCCGAGATCTTTGATGCCATGCGCCCCGGTCTGGTGGAGCTGCGCGCGAAGGTGCTGGCGAAGCCCGCGCCGAAGGGGCTGAGCGGAAGTTTCGACGAAGCCGCGCAGATGAAGCTGACCCGCAAGATCGCCAAGGTCTTTGGCTATGACATGGCCCATGGACGGGTCGACAAGGCGGTGCATCCGTTCAGCTCTGGCTCTGGCCTTGACGTGCGGATCACCACGCGCACCAGCGAGACCGACCCGTTCAACTGTTTTTATTCGACCATTCATGAGGTCGGCCACGGCGCCTATGAACAGAACATCAGCCGCGATTACCTGCTGACTCCGCTGGGCAGCGGCGTGTCGATGGGCGTGCATGAAAGCCAGAGCCGGATCTATGAAAACCAGATCGGCCGCAGCCGCGCCTTTACCGGCTGGCTGTTTGAGGAGATGAAAGACGCCTTTGGCGATTTCGGGATTGCCGATGCGGATGCCTTTTATGCGGCCGTCAATTCGGTGCATAAGGGCTATATCCGGACAGAAGCGGATGAGCTGCAATACAACCTCCATATCATGATGCGGTTCGGCCTGGAGCGCGCGCTGATGAGCGGCGACCTGGCGGTGAAGGACCTGGAAGCGGCCTGGAATGACCGGTTTGAGGCGGACTTTGGTTATGCCGTGGACAAGCCGTCGAACGGCTGTTTGCAAGACGTGCATTGGTCGGTGGGCCTGTTCGGCTATTTCCCGACCTACACGCTGGGCAATGTCTATGCCGGCTGTCTCTATCAGGCGCTGCGCCGGGATGTGCCGGGGCTGGATGCAGAGCTGGCAGAGGGTGACACCAGCGGTGCAACCGGCTGGCTGAAGGACAAGCTGCAGCAGCATGGCGGTTTGCGCAGCCCGCGCGATACCATCGTGTATGCGGCGGGCATGGAGCCAAGCCACACACCGCTGCTGGCCTATCTCGAAGAGAAGTTCAGCCTGCTATACGATCAATAAGGTCTGGTTTAGCGCAAACCCTTCCAGGGGCAGGGGAAATTGCCTGCCCCGGAAATGCCGCATTTTAAGTTTATTCTCAGAAGCTCATGGGGATGTGAGTAAGTGAGTAAACTGATGCATACAGCCGTAGCCTATCTGATTTTTGCCAGCTTTGTTCTGGCCCCGACCCTGATCTGAAGCGGCAGGACGCCAGGTTAGACCAGCGCCATCCGCTCTGCCCGTTCAGGATCCGGGAAGGGGCGGTAGAGGCCGATGTCGGCCGTGGCAATCAGGGCCGTGACGTGAGAGTAGAGCTTTTCGACCTCCTCGTCATGCTCGCCCAGAACGCGGAAGGCCTGATCCAGCTGGGTCATGTCCTTGAATTCGATTTCCAGCAGGAAATCGCGGCAATTGTCACTGGCGAGGTTCAGCTTGCGCCGCAGCAGGCGCCAGCCCAGAACCACGCCGCGCTCTTGCAGATATGCCATCCATTGATCGACCGCGCTGGCAAATGAAAGCGCCTTGGCTTCGTGCTGCAGGTCGATGGAGCAGTGGTACAAGTTCATGGGGCACACCCTTTCTGAGAAAACAGAACTTGACCGCAAGAATGGCAGATACCGGTTAGAACCCGGTTAATAATGCGAACGCCGCCCCGGCAACGGAGCGGCGTTCAATGTTTCCAATGGGATGCGGCTTATTCCTCGCCGCCGTCCTCATCCTCGCCGTTTTCAGCGATCCAAGCGACAGAGACCACTTCCTCACCCTTGCCGGTGTTGAACACCCGCACACCGCCAGCCGAACGCGAGCGGAAGGAGATGCCATCGACCGGCACCCGGATCGACTGGCCCTTGGAGGTGGCCAGCATGATCTGATCGTCCAGCTCAACCGGGAAGGAGGCCACAATCTCGCCGCCGCGCATCGCCTTGTCCATCGCGGTAACACCCATGCCGCCGCGGCCGCGCACCGGGTAGTCATGCGATGAGGACAGCTTGCCCGAGCCGCCAGTGGTTATGGTCAGGATCAGATTCTCGGCTGCCGACATCTCTGAATAGAGCTCGGTGGAGAAGTTCGGATCCTCAACCGCATCCTCATCCGAAGCTTCGGCATCGTCGGTCAGACCGGCCATCGCCCGGCGCATCTTGAGGTATGCGGTGCGCTGCTCCGGGGTGTATTTTGAGTGGCGGATCACTGACATTGAGACAACGCTATCCTCGCCGGTCAGCTTGATGCCGCGGACACCGGTGGACTCGCGCGAGTTGAACACGCGCACGTCGGTAGAACGGAAGCGGATGGCGCGGCCCGAATTGGTGAACAGCATCACGTCGTCGTCTTCCGAGCAGATGCGCACGTTCACCAGTTGGACGGAGCCGTCCTCCGGCAGTTTCATGGCGATCTTGCCGTTGCGGCGTACATTGGTGAAGTCCGACAGACGGTTGCGGCGCACATCGCCGCCCGAAGTCGCAAAGACCACCTGCAGGTTTTCCCATTCCTCGTCCGGCACATCGACCGGCATGATGGCAGCAATGGATACCCCGGTCGGGATCGGCAGGATGTTGACGATCGCCTTGCCCTTGGAGGTGCGGCCGCCCTGCGGCAGGCGCCAGGTCTTCAGCTTGTAGACCATGCCGTCGGTGGTGAAGAACAGAAGCTGGGTATGGGTGTTGGCCACAAAGAGGGTGGTGATCACATCCTCTTCCTTGGTCTGCATACCCGACACGCCCTTGCCGCCGCGCTTCTGGGCGCGGAAATCGGCCAGCGGCGTGCGCTTGATGTAGCCGCCGGAGGTCACGGTCACCACCATGTCCTCGCGCTCGATCAGGTCCTCGTCCTCCATGTCGCCGGACCAGTCGACGATCTCGGTGCGGCGCGGCACGGCGAAGTTGTCGCGGACTTCGCGCAGCTCGTCGCCGATGATGCCCATGATGCGCTCGCGCGAGGACAGAATCTCAAGGTATTCCTTGATCTTGGCTGCCAGTTCTTCCAGCTCGTCGGTGACTTCCTTGACGCCGATCTGGGTCAGGCGCTGCAGGCGCAGCTCCAGAATGGCACGGGCCTGGGTCTCCGACAGGTTATAGGTCCCGTCGTCGTTCATCTTGTGTGTCGGGTCGTCTATCAGGCGGATGTAGTCCGCGATGTCGGCGGCCGGCCAGCGCCGGGTCATCAGCTTTTCACGCGCTTCGGCCGCGTCCGCGGAAGAGCGGATTGTGGCGACGATTTCATCAACGTTGGAGACGGCAACAGCCAAACCGCACAGGATGTGGCTGCGTTCACGCGCCTTTCGCAGCAGATGCGCAGTGCGGCGGGCAACGACGTCCTCGCGGAAATCGATGAAGGAGGTCAGGAACTTGCGCAGGGTCAGCTGTTCGGGCCGGCCGCCGTTTAGCGCCAGCATGTTGCAGCCAAAGGAGGTCTGCATCGGGGTGAAGCGGAACAGTTGGTTCAGCACCACCTCAGGCGTTGCGTCGCGTTTCAGCTCGACCACCACCCGCACACCGTTGCGGTCGGATTCGTCCTGTACGTGGGCCACGCCCTCGATCCGCTTTTCGCGGACCTGCTCGGCGATCTTCTCGATCATCGCGGCCTTGTTCACCTGATAGGGAATCTCATCCACGACAATGGCATAGCGGTCCTTGCGGATCTCCTCGACGCGGGTTTTGGAGCGGATGATCACGCTGCCGCGGCCCTCGAGATAGGCCTTGCGGGCGCCGGAGCGACCCAGCATCACACCGCCGGTCGGGAAGTCGGGGCCAGGGATATACTCGATCAGCTGCTCGCTGGTCAGGTCCGGGTCTTCGATCAGTGCCAGTGTGGCGTCGACGACTTCGCCCAGGTTGTGCGGCGGGATGTTGGTGGCCATGCCGACCGCGATACCACCGGCGCCGTTGACCAGCATGTTCGGGAAACGGGCCGGGAGAACGGTCGGCTCGCGGTCTTTGCCGTCGTAGTTGTCCTGGAAATCGACGGTCTCTTTCTCGATATCCGCCAGGATCGCCGCGGCGGGCTTGTCCATGCGGACCTCGGTGTAGCGCATTGCCGCCGGGTTATCCCCGTCCATCGAGCCGAAGTTGCCCTGGCCGTCCAAGAGCGGCAGCGACATTGAAAAGTCCTGCGCCATCCGTACCAGCGCGTCATAGATCGCGCTGTCGCCGTGCGGGTGGTATTTACCCATCACGTCGCCAACCGGGCGGGCCGACTTGCGGTAGGCCTTGTCATGGGTGTTGCCGGATTCGTGCATGGCGTAGAGAATCCGCCGGTGAACCGGTTTCAGACCGTCACGCAGGTCCGGGATGGCCCGGCTGACGATGACCGACATCGCATAGTCGAGATACGAGTTGCGCATCTCGGTTTCGATGGAAACGGTTGGCCCGTCATAGGCCGGGCGTTCCGGCAGATTTTCGTCCATGTTTTCAGGAGTTTCCGGCGTATCGCTCACGTTGGCTGCCCGCTCTTTCTTCTGGGTCTATATATTGTGTTCGCACCCTATCAGAGACCGTATATGAGGCGCAAGCACACAGCCTCCGAAAGCCGGAAACCAACCGTTCACGCGGGGGTAACGCACTGTTTTTGAGGAAATTAACCAATTGCACCCTAGCATCAATCAGAGGGGGTAAGAATTGGAGGCTAGAGATGGAGACCAGCGAAACCGAGCTGATGCTCAAGGGATACGGGCTGACCACGGCAGAATTCACCTACCACATGCCGGACCACATCCATGTTTTGAACACCTTTGTCTGGCAGGAATACGACCTTGCGCCGGACCACCCGCGGCTGTTTGAGTTCATCGAATTCTGGCATCGCGAGATCGAAGGGCCGCTGCACTCGGTGCGGTTCAATCACCGCAAGATGATCGGCCCCGGCGAATGGCGCAATGTGGTCGGAGAGTTCCAGATCCACTGACCGGATCTTCTGAGCAGGATCAGCGCCAGGCGTAGACCGCGCAGCCGGTGGAGCCGCTGGAGGTGAAACTGCGCCCGTCCGCGGCAAGGCGGCCGCGCCAGGTAACGGTGATGCCGGGGAAATAATCCGTGCCGCTGATCTGCTGGCCGTTCAGGTAGACCTCTGTGTTGGCATTCTGGCCCAGGGAGTCGCTGAGCCGCCCATGATATTTGTTGCCGCCCGCATGGGTGTAATGGACGTTTCCAGTGACCTTGACCACCAGGGCACAGGTGGCCTTGAACTTCCAGGCGCCTGCCAGCGGCGCAGCGGCTTTTGTTGGTACAGGTGCCGGGGTAGAGGCAGTTCTGGGCGCAGGTTTGCAGACTTCCCCTGACTTTTGGCGCAGTTCCTCCAGTGCGTGGGCGGTGCCCAGATCATCGGCGCCGAGGGTGCTGTCTGACGCTGCCAGATAGGCAGCAAAGGCGCTGCGGGTGCGCGGGCCGGCAATTCCGTCCGGGCGGCCGGCCTGGCAGCCGATTTCGTTCAGCGCCGCCTGTGTGTCCCGCATCACCGCCTTTGAGTCCGGAATGACCGGAACGTCAGGGGTTTCGGGCGTTTCCCGGGAGGGTGGCTCCGCCTGCGCCTGTTCAGTTTCCAGCCCCTGCCTTAGCTGCAAGGCAACTGTATAGGTGTATTCGTCCTCACGGCCCGAATAGCGTTCAAGAAAGCTGTCGAGCGCCTGGGGAGTGCCGATGGAGCGTGCGAGTTCAAAATCTGATTGTATTGTGGGGGCTGGCGCCGGCGCAGGCTCCGCGGGGAGCACGGCCTGCGTGAAATAGAATTCCCCTAGCATTTCATCATAGTAGGCGGGCACTTGGCGGTGCTGAACTGTCAGAGCCAGATCGCGCACCTCGCGCCGGAGGCCTGCAACCAGCGTGCGCAGCTCCAGTCCCGGTTTGGACAGGAGCGGCAGCAGAGCGCGGGTGAAGACGGAGTTTTCTGCCGTGTCCGTCTCGTTCAGCCGGTCCAGCGCCAGCTGGCCTGCGCCAGCGGAGAAGATCACGAAGGTGCCTTGGGGCGCGGCAATCCGGCCAAGACCCCGGGTGGTTCCGATGCTGCGGCCCTCGACCAGCTCAAACGGGTTGTTGCGGCAGGCATCAATGACCACAACCGCAGAGCGCGCGCCGGTTTTGCGGACGCGGTCCAGAAGATCCGACAGGGCGATGGACTCGGACTTCACAAAGTCGCTGCCGCCGGCGCTGGGGGCGGCGATGTCCGTGGGCAGCAGGTAATTCTCGCCGTCGATTTCCACCCCGTGGCCGGCAAAGAAGATAAAGGCCGCATCGCCGGGTTCCAGCCGGGCTGTGAATTCTGAGATTTTCCGGTTCAGCCCGCGGCGGTCCTGATCCAGCGCGGTGGTGACGGTGAAGCCCAGCTCATTGAGCTTCGTGCCAATGGATTGCGCATCCGCGCGGGCCTTGGCCAGCTCAGGCACGTCGGAATAGGAGTTGTTGCCAATAACCAGCGCCATGCGGCTTTGCGCGGCTGCAAAGAAGGGGAGGAAACAAAGAAGCAGAGCAAAAAGAAAACGCATTACACAACACCTGACAGAGAATACTGCACCATGGTGCCATTCTGCCGCCGTCAGGTCAAAGCGGCTTCATCTCTGTGAAGCGTTTATGCTGAACAGCTGGCGCCGCCCAGAACGCAGAATTTGGCGCAGTGGGGGTGGTTCAGCTGGACGGGCCGCTCGGCCTCGGCCAGGGTTGCGCCCATTTCGAACTCTGGTTCGTAAGGCAGCAGGGTACAGGCCAGGACGGCGGGAGCATCCGCGCCCTTGCGTTTCACAACCATGCGGGAGGTGGCGCACATCACGCTTTCAGGCGATTTGTTCAGAATGCCCCAGCACGCGGTGGTGATTTCAGGGACTTCCACGGTTTCGTCCATTTCCGGGAACAGCACGGTCTGGCCCGGGTTCTGTGCGTCGAGGGCAAAGCCGTGGTTTTCAAACAGTGCGGCATAGCCCGCACGGGCCTCTGCCTCGCTCTCGCCCCAGACTGTGCGGCCAGCAACGGCCATTGCAAAGCCGTTGTCGCGGAGCCATTCCATGCCTTCGATGGTCTTGGCAAAGCTGCCTGCGCCGCGTTCCTTGTCATGCAGCGCTTCGCTGTGGTGGTCGACCGATATGCGCAGGGTCAGTTTGCTGCCAAACTCCTTTTGCAGGGCCAGCAAGCCCGCCTTGACCGTCTTGCGCATCATTGGGCGCATGGCGTTTGTTAGGATAAGTAATTCGAACCCCCGCTCCAGCGCGGCGCGGGTCATGGCGATCATTTCGGGGTTCATGAAGGGCTCACCGCCGGTGAAGCCGATTTCCCGGACGGGCCAGTTGCGCTCCGCAATCTGGTCAAGGTAGTCCTTCACCTCAGCCGCGGTCAGATAGACCAGCGCGTCATTGGTAGGAGAGCTGAGGATGTAGCAATTGCTGCATTCGATGTTGCACAGGGTGCCGGTGTTGAACCAAAGGGTTTCCGGATGGCTGAGCGGCACGGAGGCGCGCTGCTGACCGTCTGCTGTCACAAAGGCGTCTTGGAACTTGCCTAGGTTTGCGGCAGATTTTTGCAGGTCTTTCATGCGGATGTCCTTCGAGGCAGTTCCTTTCGCGGCAAGCTACCTTATACTGGGCGGGAAATGAAAGCAGCCGGGCAGGCACATGACAGGGATGTGAGCGGCAGTGTGCCGTGCCTGCACCGGCGGTAACAGGAAGAAGAACACAAGATGGTTTCGCGCGTCATTCCGGTCGATCCGTTTGACCTGGTGATTTTCGGCGGCACAGGCGATCTGGCGCAGCGCAAGATCCTGCCGGCGCTGTTCCGCCGCCATTGTGCAGGTCAGCTGCCGGGCGGCGAGCGGATCATCGGTGCTGCGCGCACCAGCCTGACGGACAGCGAATACCGCGCCATGGTTTCAGATGCAGTGCGCGCCCATGCGGGTCCCAAGGCCTGCGGCGGCGGCGCTCTTGAGGCGTTTCTGGACCGGGTCAGCTATGCTGCCGTTGATGCCGAGGGGCCGGACGGCTGGCCTGAACTTGCCGAAGTGCTGCGCCCGGCCGGGGCTGCGCCGGTGCGGATCTTTTACTTTTCGGTCGGCCCTGGCCTGTTCGGCCCGCTGGCTGACCGCCTGCATGAGTATGGGCTGGCCAATGACGAAACAAGGATCGTGGTGGAGAAACCGTTTGGCCATGACCTGGGGTCGGCCCGGGACTTGAACCAGACGCTGGCCAGCCATTTCGACGAAAGCCAGATCTACCGGATCGACCATTATCTGGGCAAGGAAACAGTGCAGAACCTGATGGCGGTGCGGTTTGGAAATATGTTGTTTGAACCGCTATGGAACAGCCAGTACGTCGATCACATCCAGATCACCGTTGCAGAGACTGTCGGGGTTGAGGGGCGCGAGGCGTATTACGAGCGCGCAGGCGCGATGCGCGATATGATGCAGAACCACTTGATGCAGCTTTTGTGCCTGATTGCGATGGAGCCGCCGGCCAAGTTCGACCCGGACGCGGTGCGCGACGAAAAGCTCAAGGTGATCCGCGCGCTGGATCCGGTGGAGCCGCATCACATCGTGCGCGGGCAGTATCAGGCGTCGCTAGACCCAGAAGCACCGCATCCGTCTTATCGTGGACTGGTCGGCAACCCGCGCAGCACGACTGAAAGCTACGTCGCGCTGAAGGCACATATCAGCAATTGGCGATGGGCGGGCACGCCGTTCTACCTGCGCACCGGCAAGCGGCTGGTGAACCGGTCCTCGGTCATTAATGTGATGTTCAAGGATGCGCCGCATTCGATTTTCGGTGCGGAAGCGGGCCGCCACGCCAACCACCTGAAAATCCGACTGCAGCCCAACGAGGGCATCACCCTCAGCGTGACGATCAAGGAACCGGGGCAGGGCGGCATGCGGCTGGTCGACGTGCCCTTGGACATGAGCTTTGCCGAAGCACTGGGGCCTGAAGGCGGCGATCCGCCAGATGCTTATGAACGTTTGATCATGGATGTTGTGCGCGGCAATCAGACGTTGTTTATGAGAGGGGATGAGGTGGAAGCCGCCTGGGCCTGGACAGATCCCGTGATTGCGGGCTGGAAGTCCCGGGGAGATGTGCCTAAACCCTATGAAAGCGGTAGCACCGGACCCGGGGATGCCGATTTGCTGATGCGCCGGGATGGGCGTGAATGGAGAGGGATAAACCCATGAAATTCAACGAATACCCAGATCAGGATATGCTGGCGATAGAAGTGGCGAACGAAATTGCCGGCGATTTGAAGACCCATCTTCTGCATCACGAAAGCGCGTCTTTTGCTGTGGCTGGCGGCAGTACGCCCGGCGTGATTTTCGACGATCTATGCGCTGCGGATATCGAATGGGACCGGGTCCATGTGATGGCGACCGATGAACGCTGGCTGCCTGCAGATCATGAGCGCTCAAATGCGCGGATGATCCGGGAGCGGCTGCTGCAGAACCGGGCTGGCGCCGCAAGGTTTCTTCCCTTCCACGTGCCGGAACGGGAGCCGGAGCAGGTGCTGGCGGAATTGGAGAGCCTGGTGGTGCCGGAGTTGCCGCTGTCGGTCCTTCTCCTGGGCATGGGGGGGGACATGCACACTGCTTCGCTTTTCCCTGGCACAGCTGGCATTGAAGCGGCGCTGTCAGCGGATGCGCCGTCCCTGGCCGTGCTGCGGCCGGACAGCCAGCCGGAAGCCCGGATCAGCCTGACAGCGCGGGTGCTGGATGCCGCGATTGCTAAACATCTGGTCATCTTCGGGGACGCTAAGCGCCGGGTGCTGGAGCAAGCGATGACATTGCCGCCGGAAACAGCGCCGGTTCAGGCTGTGCTTTCTGAGGTGTCCGTGCATTGGGCGCCTTGATTTCAGGAAAAAATAATATGTTTGAAGCTTTGAAGGCGCTGCGCGCAAACACGTGCGGCGGCAGTATTGTTGACCTGTTCGAGCAGGATCCCGGTCGCGCAAAAGATTTCAGCGTGCGGTTTGAAGACCTGCTGTTCGACTATTCCAAGACGCAAATCACAGCCGGCGTGCGTTCGGAACTGGCGGCCTTGTGCGAGCGTCAGAACGTTGCAGACCGCCTCGCGGCGATGTTTCAAGGCGGCGTAATCAACGAAACCGAACAGCGGGCTGTATTGCACACCGCGTTGCGCGATCCCGGCGGGGCGGAGCTGCTGGTCGGTGGCGAAGACATCCGGGCACCATTGCGCGCAACGCTGGGCAGGATGGAGCGTCTGGCGCAGCGGGTCCGCTCTGGCAAGCAAACCGGGCCTGGCGGCAGGTTCACCGACGTTTTGAATATTGGCATCGGCGGCTCGGATTTGGGGCCGGTCATGGCTGCACTGGCTCTGGCGCCTTATCATGACGGGCCGCGCTGCCATTTTGTCTCCAATGTGGATGGCGCCCACATTCACGACATTCTGCAACGAATTGACCCTAAAACAACTTTGGTGATTGTTGCCTCCAAAACCTTCACCACGGCCGAAACCATGCTCAACGCGGCGACCGCGCGCAGCTGGGTCGAGGCCGGCGGCGGCGAGCCGGCACGCCAGTTTTTTGCCTTGTCCACATCGGAAAAGGAGACCGCGGCCTTTGGCATCCCGCGCAACCAGGTGTTCGGGTTCGAAGATTGGGTTGGCGGCCGCTATTCCGTCTGGGGGCCGATCGGTCTCAGCCTGATGCTGGCGGTCGGGCCAGAGCGTTTTCGTGAGTTCCTTGACGGTGGCAAGTCCATGGACCGCCATTTCCAGGAGGCTCCCTGGCAGCAGAATATGCCGGTGATGCTGGCGCTGACAGGGATTTGGCACAATCAGGTTTGCGGATACCCGACGCGGGCCGTGCTGCCCTATGATCAGCGGCTGCGGCGGCTGCCGGCCTATCTGCAGCAGCTGGAGATGGAATCGAACGGCAAATCGGTGGCGATGGACGGCGCACCGCTGCCTTATCCGACCGGGCCGATTGTCTGGGGCGAGCCGGGAACCAATGGCCAGCACGCTTTTTATCAGCTGCTGCATCAGGGCACATCTGTTGTTCCGGCTGAATTCATGGTGGCTGCCAAGGGCCATGAACCGGAGCTGGAACAGCACCACAGGCTGCTGGTGGTCAACTGCCTGGCGCAGTCCGAAGCGCTGATGCGGGGCCGAAGCCTGGAACAGGCACGCGCGCTCATGAGGAAGGCAGGTTACGAGGGGGCGGAGCTGGAGCGGCAGGCGCGTCACCGGGTATTCCCTGGCAACCGCCCGTCCACTACCCTGATCTACCCGCAGCTGACGCCTTATATTCTGGGGCAGGTCATCGCGCTTTATGAGCATCGGGTGTTTGTTGAGGGCGTGATCCTGGGCATCAACTCCTTTGACCAATGGGGGGTAGAGCTGGGCAAGGAGCTTGCAAATTCGTTGGAGCCCTTGCTGGCCGGGGAGAAAAGCGCAGAGGGCAAGGATGGCTCAACCCGTGCCCTGCTGGGTTTTGTGCGCGGGGCCGGGAACTGAGGCTGGTTTGAGAAGCGGCGGGGCGGGACCGCCCCGCGGCCCTGATCAGGGCAGCGTTACGCTGCTGGTGATCGTGTTGACAAAGTTTCCGCTTGCCGGGTCCGTTAGCGACGAAAACGTGCCGCCGCCTGCCGCCCCGGCCCAAGGCCCTGTGCCGCCGCTCAGCTTCCAGCTGCCTGTCAGGGCGCCGGATGAATCCATGCCCTCCGCGTGCCAATGCAGCACGACCTTGTCCCCGGCCTTGTCAGTGAAGGCACAAATACCGCCGCCGGTGACACCGGATGGGGCAGCCTCAACCGCGCCGAAACATGGCCCGGCGGCGCCGTTCATCGGGTGCTCCGCGTCTTCCATTTCGACATTCTCGTAGGAGCTGCTGGTTTGAATCACCATGTGGCCGTCGGCGATTTCCGTGGCTGAGTTGCTTGCAATGCCGGTTCCGGTACCGCCCTGTTCCCAGGTTGTGCCTGCAACTGCGGTTCCGGCGCTGAAGACGCACAGGAGTGCGGCGGCAAAATAGTGGCGTGTCATACTGGTACCCTCCCAAACTGGCAGCCCTAAACATGCGGGCCTGCCGGGGCAGTCTACCACAAACAGCAGGACAGCGCGCGGGTACAGCAGTCAGGAAGGAAGACCACCGCGTTGCGCGGTAACTGTCTGGAAAATATGGAAGGCTGGAGCGGGTAGCGGGAATCGAACCCGCGCCTTAAGCTTGGGAAGCTCGCATGATACCATTTCACCATACCCGCTTGTGCAGGCAGGAGTATGCCGCTGCGGCGCCAAGGTCAAGGGCGCCGCAGCGAAATTCTTGCCGGTTCCGGATCAGCCCCGGCGGCGCCGGCGGCGGCCGCCTCCGGCGCCTTCGCCTTCACCGCCGCCGGTGTTGAAGTTCACCTGCGGCAGAGTGACGACGGTTTCCAGGATCGGGAAGGGTTCAGCCGAGTTCGGAATCGCCGAGGCATTCACGAAATGCTCCTGGAAGCGGGGCTCAACCGCGGTCTCGATTTTCTCGATCCGGCGCACGGTTTCCTCAATCTCGCCGCGCGCCTCGGTGTTCAAAAGCGCAATGCGGGCACCGGTGCCTGCGGCGTTGCCGGCCGAGGTGACCTTATCCAGCACGCAGTCGGGAATCATGCCCAGCACCATGGCGTGCTTGGCAGAGATATGCGCGCCAAAGGCGCCGGCCAGGACCACGCGGTCCACGGTATCGACTCCGAATTTGTCCATCAAGAGGCGCGCACCGGAGTAGAGCGCCGCCTTGGCCATCTGGATCGCACGGATGTCCGGGTTGGTGACGGTGATCGTCGGGCCGCCCTCGGCGGAGCCGTCCCACAGCAGATAGGCATTGGTGCGCCCGTCCTGGATGCAGCGGGCGGATCCGGTCTGCTCCGCCGAGCCGATCAGGCCGGAGGCGTCCAGCACGCCTGCCAGACGCATTTCCGCAATCGCCTCGATGATGCCGGAGCCGCAGATGCCGGTGATGCCGGTGGTGGCGATGGATTCGGCAAATCCGACCTCATCCGACCAGATCTCGGAGCCGATCACCCGGAAGCGGGGTTCCTTGGTCTCTGGGTTGATTTCGACGCGTTCAATGGCGCCTGGGGCAGCGCGCTGACCGCTGGAGATCTGGGCGCCCTCAAACGCCGGGCCGGTGGGGGAGGAGCAGGCCAGCACCTTCTCCTTGTTGCCCAGCAGGATCTCTGCGTTGGTGCCGACGTCGACGACCAGCACCAAGTCTTCGGATTTGTCGGGGGCCTCCGACAGAGCCACCGCAGCGGCATCGGCGCCGACATGGCCCGCGATACAGGGCAGCAGGTAGACGCGGGCAGCCGGGTGGATATTCAGGTCCAGTTCCGCTGCGCGCAGTGCCAGCGCGTTGGAGGTCGCCAGCGCAAACGGGGCCTGGCCCAGCTCGAACGGGTCGATGCCCAGGAACAGGTGGTGCATCACCGGGTTGCAGACAAACACTGCATCCACGATCAGCGCCTTGTCGATCTCCGCCTCAGCCGCAATCTGGGTGAACAGCGCGTTCATGCCCTCGCGCACGGCGCGGGTCATCTCCTGGTCGCCGCCCTTGTTCATCATCGAATATGAGACCCGGCTCATCAGGTCTTCGCCAAAGCGGATCTGCGGGTTCATGATGCCGGAGGAGGCAACGACCTCTCCAGATTTCAAGTCGCACAGATGCGCGGCAATGGTGGTGGAGCCGAGATCGACCGCCAGCCCGTAGATCGAGCCTTCGTAGTAGCCGGGCCAGATATGCATGATCTTGGGCGGGTGGTTCTCGTCTCCCAGATGCACTGCGACGGTGACCTTCCAGCCGCCCTTGCGCAGGGCAGGCTGCAGCACGTTCAGGATATGGAGGTCGGTCTTGACGCCCTTCAAGTCCCACTGGGCGTCCAGCGCTTCAATCAGCCGCTCCATATCGCCGGTGGGCTTGTGCATGTCGGGCTCTTCCACCTCGACGTAATACAGCCGGGTGGAAGGGTTCATGGTAATGTCGCGGGCCTCGGCGCGCTTGCGCACCACCTGGCGGTGGACCTGGCTTTCCGGCGGCACGTCGATCACAACGTCGCCCTGCACGGTGGCCTGGCAGCCGAGGCGGCGGCCGTCGATCAGGCCGCGCTTGTCTTTGTAGCGCTGTTCGACCTTGTTCCACTCGCTTAGCGCGCCGTCTTCAACGGTGACACCATGCTTGGGGAATTCGCCGTATGAGGGTGTGATCTGGCATTTGGAGCAGATCCCGCGGCCGCCGCAGACCGAGTCGAGGTCGACGCCAAGCTGCCGCGCGGCTGTCAGGATCGGCGTGCCCGCGGGGAAACGCCCGCGCTTGCCGGAGGGGGTAAACACAACGAGGGGTTCGTCAGTCATGCCTGTGGCCTTCTCATTCCGCAATTTAGGCGGAGCATATGGGCTTTTGCGGCAAGCGAAAGGCAATGGGCGGCATTTTCCCGCCTGCTGGCGCCATTTTTGAAGAATTGATGAATTTGAAATGCGGTTTAAGGCCTGGCGAACGGTCAGCCGTCCGCCTGTGCCTCAACTTCCTCAAGCCACGCCAGAATCTCTGCCCGGTTGCCGTCGAGCTGAGGGGCGGGGCGGCGGGTATCCGGGTCCGGCAGGCCGCTCATCTTGATCGGGTTGCCGGCCGATAAATTTTCCGGGCAGCCGTCCTCGTCCAGCACATCGACAACCATATTGCGGGCCAGGATCTGCGGGTCTTGCAGCACCTGATCCACGGTTTGGATCGGGCCGGTCGGAACGCCGGCCTCGCTCAGCAGGGCGATCCAATGGGCCTTAGGCTGATCCAATGTCGCCGCTTCGATCAAGCGCTTTAGAAGGCGCGCGTTTTCGCAGCGGGCCGGGTTGGTGGCAAAGCGCGGGTCGGCGGCCAGCGGCAGCAGCAAGGCATCGCAGAGCCGGGCAAACAGGGCGTCATTGCCGGCCGCGATCACGAACAGCCCGTCCGCAGCGTGGAAGGTTTCAAACGGAGTGATTGACGGATGCCGCGCGCCGGAGGGCTGCGGCGCTTCGCCGGTGACGGAGGTGATGGCGATGGCGTGTTCCAAGAGGGCCAGCTGGCTGTCCAGCATCGCAACGTCGATGAACCGGCCCTTGCCCGTTTTCTGGACGTCCAAAAGCGCGGCGAGGATGCCATGGCCGAGGAACATGCCCGCAACGATGTCCCCGATGGAGGCGCCGACCCGCACAGGCTCGCGGTTTTTCTCTCCGGTGATCGACATCACGCCGCCGCGCGCCTGAACCACCATGTCATAGGCGGGTTTCAGGGCGTCGGGGCCGGTGTGGCCGAAACCTGAGACCGCACCGTAGATCAGCCGGGGGAACCGGGCGTGCAGGTCGTCCCAGCCGTAGCCAAGCCGCTGCATCACGCCGGGGCGGTAGTTTTCCAGGAGCACATCAGCCTGGCCCAGCAGGCGTTCGAACACCTGCCGGTCCTCAGTTGCTTTCAGATCCAGCGCGATGCTTTGCTTGCCATGGTTGATGGTGGCGAAATAGGCGCTGCTGCCGTTTTTGAAAGGCGGGAAGGCGCGGGTGTCGTCGCCTGTGCCGGGCCGTTCAACCTTGATCACCCTGGCACCGAGGTCCGACAGGATCATCGAGCAGTAGGGGCCTGCCAGAACATGGGTCAGGTCCAGAATGGTGATGTTTTCCAAGGGGCCGGGCATGGCAAAATCCTGCATCATTGCTGCAGCTTTACTGATAGCCGCGGCAGCGCGCTTCGCATTGACCCAGATCAGCCTGCTGCCAAAGAATTGCTGCGCTGCAGGAATTCTTGGCGCCAGCCTCTTTCCACCCGCATGCTTCTGTGCCATAGGGTCACCGCCAAACGGGGTTATGCATGAGGACGACCAATGCAGATTCGTGAGGCTCTCACCTTTGATGATGTTCTACTGGTGCCAGGCGCGTCGAGCGTTCTGCCCAACACTGCGGATACGCGCACACGGGTGACCCAGTCAATCGCCCTCAATATCCCGCTCTTGAGCTCGGCGATGGATACCGTGACCGAGGCGCGGATGGCTATTGCGATGGCGCAGGCCGGCGGCATGGGCGTCATTCACAAGAACCTGAACACCGAAGAGCAGGCCCGCGAAGTGCGCCGGGTCAAGCGGTTCGTGTCCGGTATTGTTTACAACCCCATTACGCTGACCCCGGACCAGACCCTGGCCGATGCCCAGGCGCTGCAGGAGCGTTACCGCGTCACCGGCTTCCCGGTTGTTGATGGATCCGGCCGTGTCGTTGGCATCGTGACCAACCGCGACATGCGCTTTGCCACCGACGCCAGCACGCCTGTTTCAGTGATGATGACCTCGGACAATCTGGCGATGCTGCAGGAACCGGCTGATCTGGAAGAGGCCAAGTCCCTGATGAAGGCGCGCCGGATCGAGAAACTGCTGGTGTCTGACAAGGATGGCAAGCTGACCGGCCTGCTGACCCTCAAGGACACCGAACAGGCGGTTCTGAACCCCACCGCCTGTAAGGATGAGCTGGGCCGCCTGCGCGTTGCGGCCGCCAGCTCTGTCGGCGATAGCGGGTATGAGCGCTCGGAAGCGCTGATCGACGCAGGCGTGGACGTTGTGGTGGTGGACACCGCGCACGGCCATTCCGCAGGCGTGATCGACGCAGTGAAGCGGATCAAGGCGCAGTACAGCAACATCCAGGTGATTGCTGGTAACGTGGCCACCGGTGAAGCAACCCGCGCGCTGATCGACGCAGGCGCCGATGCGGTCAAGGTTGGCATCGGTCCGGGCTCCATTTGCACCACCCGCATGGTGGCAGGCGTCGGCGTGCCTCAGCTGACTGCGATCATGGACTGCGCCGGAGCTGCGGGCGATGTGCCGGTTATCGCGGATGGCGGTATCAAGTTCTCTGGCGACTTTGCCAAAGCGATTGCGGCGGGCGCATCCTGCGCCATGGTCGGCTCGATGATTGCCGGCACTGACGAAAGCCCGGGCGAGGTGATCCTCTATCAGGGCCGCTCCTTCAAATCCTACCGCGGTATGGGCTCAATGGGTGCAATGGCGCGCGGCTCAGCTGACCGGTACTTCCAGAAAGATGCGGCCAGCGACAAACTGGTGCCGGAAGGGATCGAAGGTCAGGTGCCCTATAAAGGCGGTGCAAACGCAGTGATCCACCAGCTGGTAGGCGGCCTGCGGGCGGCGATGGGCTACACCGGCTGTGCAACCGTCGATGAGATGCGCAAGAACTGCAACTTTGTCCGCATCACCGGCGCCGGGCTGAAGGAAAGCCACGTGCACGACGTTCAGATCACCCGCGAAGCGCCGAACTACCGGGTGGGCTAAGAACCATGATGGCTGCTCGTAAGAATGGGGCAGGGGCATGACCCCCGCCGCCCGCCTGCAGGCGGCCATCGAAATCCTGGACCGGGTGCTGGCGGGGGAACCCGCAGAGAAGGCGCTGACCTCTTGGGGGCGCCGCAGCCGCTTTGCCGGTTCCAAGGATCGCGCGGCGGTGCGTGATCACGTTTTTGACGCAGTGCGCTGCCTGAGGTCCCATGCGGCCTTGGGCGGTTGCCGCAGCGGCCGCGGCCTGATCCTGGGTGCGCTGCGCGAGGCGGGGCAGGACCAGGAACAGTTCTTTACCGGACAGGGCCATGCGCCTGCGCTTTTGACGGACGGGGAACGGGAGCTGCCGTCCGCGCCTGCTGGGGCGGAGGCGCTGGATATTCCTGATTGGCTGTGGCCGGACTTCAGCGCCAGCCTGGGAGATCAGGCCGAAGCGGCGGCAATGGCGATGCGCAGCAGGGCACCAGTGCATCTGCGGGTGAATACCGCGCGCGGATCCGTTGAACAGGCAGCGCAGGCCTTGGCTGGCGAGGGAATTGCCACCGTGCCGCATCCGGCGGCGGCAACGGCGTTGGAAGTGACAGACGGCGCGCGGAAGCTGCGCAACACCAAACCGTATCGGGACGGCTTGGTGGAGCTTCAAGATGCGGCAAGCCAAGCGGTCGTTTTGCGGTTGCCCCTTCGGGATGGCATGAAGGTTCTGGATTACTGCGCCGGCGGTGGCGGCAAGACGCTTGCAATGGCGGCGAAGGCCGGAATCCGGAGTTTCGCCCATGACGCTGACCCCCGGCGGATGAAGGACCTGCCGGAGCGCGCCGCGCGGGCGGGGGCTAATGTCAGGCTGCTTGACACGGCGGACCTGGCCCGCAGCGGGCCGTTTGACCTGGTGTTGTGCGATGTGCCCTGTTCAGGCTCCGGCTCCTGGCGGCGTGCCCCCGAAGGTAAATGGCGTTTGACCGCGGAAGGGCTGGCCGGTCTGCAACGGGTTCAGGGTGAAATCCTGCGTAATGCCGCCCGGTTGACGGCGCCGGGCGGCGTGCTGGCCTATGCCACTTGCTCTATGCTGGATGGAGAAAACAACGCGCAGGTTCAACGGTTTACTGATGAAAACCCCGACTGGCACCTGGCGGATCAAAAAGGCTGGCAGGTGCAGGACGGAACCGACGGTTTCTTTGTTGCCGTGTTGACGCACGCAAAGCACGGTTGTTAGGGTCGCCGCCGGAAAACCTTTGTTTTTCTTAACGTGGTTTTAACCTAAACCGCCGCGTTATGGCGGCACTTTGCACTGTCCATGGAGCCGTAATGTCCGGTCGCCAAGAAACTTCCGTTCCGGAACTGCGCGTTTACGCCCCTGAGCACGCCCGGCTGGCGGCAACGCTGCTGCTGTCGGTTGTCCTGATGTTCGGTCCCTGGCTCTTGCCTCTGCCGGATTGGATGGGGCGCGGCTTCCTTATGGTTGGTTTGACACTGGCAGCTGTCGCCGTTCTGATGCTGATCCAGACCCGGATGCGGCTGAATGCCCGGGCGATGGCCGCCGACCTGCTGACTGGTTTTATCGAGAAAGACGCAACGCCCAGCTTTGTGGCCGATGAAGACGGTACAATCCACGCCTGTAACGGTGCGGCCGTGAAACGCTTCCAGGACGGCAGCCGGGAGACGCTGGCAGGCACATTGCGGTCGATCCTGGCCAACCCGTCTGCGGTTCTCTACCGGATGCAAAGCCGCGCCCGCCTGGATGGCGCCGCGCGCGAGGACATCGTGACGCGCCGCGGCCATGTCCGGCTGGCGGTTCACCAGATGAATGGCGGCAGTTTCTTGTGGCGTGTTGAGGATATCCTGGACCGCGGCGGCAACGGCCGCGGCGCGGAGACCATGCCGGTTCCGATGATCACCGTCGGCCGGACGGGCGCCGTCCTGTTCATGAACGAAGCTGCCCGCAGCCTGATCGGCGAACGGGTGAAGTCCACCGACCGGCTGTTCCCTGCGCTCCCGGTTATGCCGGGGCAGATCAACACGCTCAGCACCAGGAAAGGGCCGGTTCAGGTTCTGGTCAGTGAAAAGAACCGCACCCAGGGCCGCAGCGAGCTGTTCCTGATGGAGATGGATGAAGGCAGCTTTGACTCCGCGCAGGCCGGGCTGGAAGCGCTGCCTGTCCCCTTCCTCAAAGTGGCGCCGACCGGGGAGATCCTGACCAGCAACCGCATGGCTCTGCGCCTTCTGGGGGTGAAAAGCTGCGCCAATCTGAAGCTTGGTCAGCTGATGGAGGGGCTTGGCCGCCCGATGTCGGACTGGCTGCGCGACACCGCGGACGGGCTGGCGCCGAACAAGTCCGAATTCCTGAGGCTGTCGCGCGCCGACAAAGAGGTTTTTGTGCAGGTGACGCTGACCCGGGTGGTCGAAGAGGGCGCGCCGGTTCTGATTGCCGTTCTGAATGATGCGACAGAGTTGAAGACCCTGGAAGCGCAATTCGTGCAAAGCCAGAAGATGCAGGCGATCGGCCAGCTGGCGGGCGGTGTGGCGCATGATTTTAACAATCTGCTCACAGCGATTTCCGGCCATTGCGATTTGCTGCTGTTGCGCCACGATCAGGGGGATCAGGACTATGGTGATCTTATTCAGATCCATGAGAACGCCAACCGCGCGGCCTCGCTGGTCAGCCAGCTGCTGGCGTTCTCGCGCAAGCAGACTCTGCAGCCGGAAACCCTGGATGTGCGGGAAACGCTGTCTGACCTGACACATCTTCTGAACCGCCTGGTTGGTGAAAAAGTGACGCTGACACTCAGCCACGATCCGGTAATGAAGGCGATCCGCGCCGATAAGCGCCAGCTGGAACAGGTGCTGATGAACCTGGTTGTGAACGCACGGGATGCAATGCCGCAAGGCGGTGAAATCCGTGTTGAAACCGAAGTGGTGTCACTGGACAAACCGCTGGAACGCGACCGGGCCACGGTGCCTGCCGGCGATTGGGTGACGGTCAAGGTCTCTGACGAAGGTATCGGGATTGCCCCGGATAAGCTGCAGAAAGTATTCGAACCCTTTTATACAACCAAGCGGACCGGCGAGGGGACCGGCCTGGGGCTGTCGACGGCCTATGGCATCATCAAACAAACCGGCGGCTATATTTTCGTCGACTCGGTCAAGGGTCACGGAACCCAATTCACCCTGTTCTTCCCGGTCTTCAAACAGCAGGCAGAACAGGTCGCGGCAGAACAGCCTGCCGGGACCGCGGAAAAGCCGGTCGCCACGCAGCACGGCGAAGGCGTGGTTCTGCTGGTCGAGGACGAGGCTCCAGTGCGGGCTTTTGCCTCCCGGGCGTTAAGAATGCGCGGCTATACGGTGCTGGAAGCTGAATCGGCTGAGGACGCGCTGCGCACGCTGGAAGACCCGGGCCTGACAGTAGATGTCTTTGTGACCGACGTGGTGATGCCAGGCATGGATGGCCCCAGCTGGGTGCGCGAAGCGCTCAAGGAGCGCCCGGACACCCGCGTTGTGTTCGTGTCGGGCTATGCTGAGGGCGCCTTTGGCGAGGCGGAGCCGGATGTGCCGAATTCGGTATTCCTGCCGAAGCCGTTTTCACTGAACCAGCTGACAGAAACGGTCCACGCGCAACTGCACTGACAGGCCCTGGCGGCGGCCGGGCTCACCTGACCGGTATCGACTCGTACAGAGCGAACTCTTCCGGGCGCTTGCGCCGCAGGTGGGTCTCTGCCTTCGGGCTGAATGCGGCCTCCGCACGGGGGCTGACATTCCTGCGCTCCAGCTGGATCTCAGTGTTCAGGCGCTGTTCCAGAAAGCTGATGAGCGCGGATTGATCCTCATAGCGGAACAAATGGCTGACTTTACAGCCATTCGGCTGTCCTTTCAGGAATTTGGCCTGGCTGCCAACGTTTGCAAACGCTGGCGGCTTGCCCTTGCAATAGGCGTGAATGAATTCGTCAAACCCGATGCCCTTGGTCGAGTTCGGCTTGCCATCCAGGGCGGAACGCTGGCGGTATCTGTGCCAGCTTCCCAGCCAGCTGACCGGCTCCCGCATCACTGCGGCAAGCTCCAGCTCGGCGCTGCAAACCTTGTCGAACATGGGCCGGATCCAGCGGTTGTAGCGGTAGACTGGCGAATGCTTGAGCTCCGGAGGTCCTGAGATCACAAGGTCGGCCCGGTCCCTGAGCGCGGCGTTCAAGGCTGTGGTGCCGGTTTTGGGAACGGAGAGAAGTGCCAGCCGTTCCTTGAAAAATATCATCATTCCGTTAACTGCCCGGTAAAAATGCTTGCTTGTTCTTAACCATAAACCACTCATTAACATCCAGCTCCCGAAGTGGGTACACCAGAAACTTGTTGCAATGTTCTCTTTTTGATCTCATAAGGAACAAGAGGTGAACAAAGCAGTGATTGCCGCGCGCCCCGGTGTGTGACACATAGAAAAGGACAAGGGACTATGGCGGATCTTTTGACCATGAAAAATAAAGTAAGCGGTGACAAGCAAAAGGCGCTCGACAGCGCGCTTGCCCAGATTGAGCGGCAGTTCGGCAAGGGTTCGATCATGAAGCTCGGCGATGGTACTGCTCTGCAGGAGATTGAGGCGAGCTCGACCGGCTCTCTGGGGCTCGACATCGCGCTGGGGATCGGCGGCCTGCCGATGGGGCGGATCATTGAAATCTATGGCCCGGAAAGCTCCGGTAAAACGACTCTGACCCTGCATTGCATTGCGGAACAGCAGAAAAAGGGCGGCGTCTGCGCGTTTGTCGACGCAGAACACGCGCTGGACCCGCAGTATGCGGCCAAGCTGGGCGTCGATCTGGATGAGCTGCTGATTTCGCAGCCCGACACTGGCGAACAGGCGTTGGAAATCACCGACACGCTGGTGCGGTCCGGCGCGGTCAACATGGTGATCGTTGACTCGGTGGCAGCACTGACCCCGAAATCGGAGCTTGAAGGCGACATGGGCGACAGCAACGTCGGCGTGCAGGCCCGCCTGATGAGCCAGGCAATGCGCAAGCTGACCGGCTCCATCAGCCGCTCCAAATGCATGGTGATCTTCATCAACCAGATCCGAATGAAGATCGGCGTAATGTTCGGCTCGCCTGAAACCACAACTGGCGGCAACGCACTGAAATTCTACTCCTCCGTCCGTCTGGACATCCGCCGCATCGGCGCGATCAAGGACCGGGATGAGGTGGTCGGCAACTCGACCCGCGTGAAGGTTGTGAAAAACAAGGTGGCGCCGCCCTTCAAGCAGGTTGAATTCGACATCATGTATGGCGAAGGCATCTCAAAAATGGGCGAACTGCTGGACCTTGGCGTGGCGGCGGGGGTCGTGAACAAGTCGGGCGCCTGGTTCTCCTACGGGGATGAGCGGATCGGTCAGGGGCGTGAAAATGCCAAGGTGTTCCTGCGCGAGAACCCATCGGTTGCCTATGATATCGAAGACAAGATCCGCGCCGCGCACGGGCTTGAGTTCGAACGTCCGGATACGGGCGATGCGGATGACATCCTGGAAGCTTAAGCGCCAGATAATCTGATCAAATTTTGAAATTGAAAGGGCGTGGCGAAGGCTGCGCCCTTTTTCGCAGGTGATGCCGCTTCCCGCTGTGGACAGCGCCCGGGTGCGGGGGTAAACCTGCCCGGAACGCTTGTTTTAAGCCCGCAAGAGATCCCGCATATGCCGACGCTCAACGATATCCGCTCTACCTTTCTGAATTACTTTGCCAAACAGGGGCATGAAGTCGTTGACTCCAGCCCGCTGGTGCCGCGCAACGACCCGACCTTGATGTTCACCAACTCGGGCATGGTTCAGTTCAAGAACTGCTTTACCGGGGTGGAAACCCGCGACTACAAGCGCGCCACCACCTCGCAGAAATGCGTCCGCGCCGGCGGCAAGCACAACGACCTTGACAACGTCGGCTATACCGCACGCCACCACACTTTCTTTGAGATGCTCGGCAATTTCTCCTTTGGCGACTACTTCAAGCACGAGGCGATCCCTTTTGCCTGGGAGCTGATTACCAAGGAATTCGATATTCCGAAGGACCGGCTGTATACGACCGTCTATCACACTGACGACGAGGCCTTTGAAATCTGGAAGAAACTGGGCGTGCCGGAGGAGCGGATCATCCGTATCGCCACCTCTGATAATTTCTGGCAGATGGGCGACACCGGCCCTTGCGGCCCCTGCACCGAGATCTTCTATGACCACGGCGACCACATCTGGGGCGGCCCTCCGGGCTCGCCGGAGGAAGATGGCGACCGGTTCATCGAGATCTGGAACCTCGTCTTCATGCAGAACGAGAAGTTCGCGGACGGCTCGATGGTAGATCTGGAGATGCAGTCCATCGACACCGGCATGGGGCTGGAGCGGATTGCAGCACTGCTGCAGGGCACCCACGACAACTATGAGACCGACCTGTTCAAATCGCTGATCGAAGCCTCGGCCAACGTTACCAACACCGATCCGTTCGGCGACCAGAACGTGCATCACCGGGTGATCGCCGATCACCTGCGCTCCTGCTCCTTCCTGATCGCTGAGGGCGTTCTGCCGTCGAACGAAGGCCGCGGTTATGTGCTGCGCCGGATCATGCGCCGCGCGATGCGTCATGCCTCGCTGCTGGGTGCCACCGATCCGGTGATGCACAAGCTGGTGCCGTCGCTGGTCCAAAAGATGGGCGCGGCCTATCCGGAGCTTGGCCAAGGCCAGGCCCTGATCGAGGAGACCTTCGAGCAGGAAGAAACCCGCTTCCTCAAGACCCTGGATCGCGGCCTGAAACTGCTGGACGAAGCTTCCTCGGATCTGGGCAAGGGCGATGTGCTGCCGGGTGAAACCGCGTTCAAGCTCTATGATACCTACGGCTTCCCGCTCGACCTGACCCAGGACGCCCTGCGCGCCAAGGAGATCGAGGTCGACACCGATGGGTTCGACGCTGCGATGAAAGAGCAGAAAGAGAAGTCCCGTGCGGGTGGCATTGGTCTGGGTGAAGCAGCGGATGTGAAAGTCTACTTCGACATCGTCGACGCAGCCGGCACCACTGACTTCCTGGGCTATGAAACCGAGAAGGCCGAGGGCCAGATCGTGGCCATCGTCAAGGACGGTGCGCAGCTGCAGTCTGCGGCCAAGGGCGACACGGTGCAGGTCATCCTGAACCAGACGCCGTTCTACGGCGAAAGCGGCGGCCAGGTGGGCGACACCGGTGTGCTGACCGTTGAAGGCGGCGCGGCCAGCATCACCGATACCAAGAAGGTGGAGGGCCTGTTCCTGCACATCGCCGAAGTGACCGAGGGCGAGATTGCCGTCGGCAAAGGCGCGGCGATGGAAGTGGATCACGCACGCCGCAGCAAGATCCGCGCCAACCACTCCGCCACCCACCTGCTGCACGAAGCACTGCGCAACGCGCTGGGGGAGCATGTAGCGCAGAAGGGCTCGCTCAATGCTGAAGACCGCCTGCGGTTCGACTTCAGCCACAACAAGGCGATGAGCACGGATGAACTGGCCAAGGTCGGCTCGGAAGTGAATGATTTCATCCGTCAGAACACGCCGGTCTCCACCCGGATCATGACTCCTGATGACGCGCGCGAGCTCGGTGCCCAGGCGCTGTTCGGCGAGAAATACGGCGAAGAGGTCCGTGTTGTCTCCATGGGCCGCGCAGCCACTGGCAAGGGCCACGATGGTGACACCTACTCGATCGAGCTGTGCGGTGGCACCCATGTGAAGCAGACTGGCGACATCGGCACCTTTGTTATCCTGGGCGACAGTGCATCCTCTGCCGGTGTGCGCCGGATCGAGGCGCTGACCGGAGCGGCGGCGGTTGAGCATCTGGAACGCGAAGCAGGCCGGATGGCGGAGGTCGCAGGCGCGCTGAAGGCGCAGCCTGCAGAAGTGCTGGACCGCCTTAAGGCGATGATGGACGAGCGCAAAGCGCTGCAAAACGAGATTTCCAATCTCAAGCAGCAGATCGCTATGGGCGGTGGCTCTGGTGGCGGTGCCGAAGCCAAGGACGTCAATGGCAAGCAATTCCTGGCCCAGGCGCTGCAGGGGGTTTCGGGCAAGGACCTGCGCGGTCTGATTGATAAACACAAGCAGAACCTTGGCTCCGGTGTGATCCTGCTGATCGCAGAGGACGACGGCAAGGTGGCTGTGGCTGCTGGTGTCACCGACGATCTGACGGGCGACATTTCTGCCGTTGACGTGCTGAAGGCCGCAGTTCCCGCCGTTGGCGGCAAGGGCGGTGGCGGCCGTCCGGATATGGCCCAGGGCGGCGGCAAGGATTTCTCCGGCGCCGAGGAAGCCATCAAGGCGGCAGAGGCGCTGCTGGCTGGCTGACCATTTGGTCAAAAAACACTTGGTCTTTCCGGCAAAAACCGTAGGCTGCCGGAAAGACCATAATACGGGGAGGCTCTGATGCCCGCACTTTGGATTGCTCATGTGACCGTTACCGACGCCGATGCCTATGGCAAATATGCCGAATTGGCCGGCCCGGCCATCGCCAAGCATGGCGGGACCTTCATTGCCCGCGGCGGCCGGTTTGTTCAGCTGGAAGGCAAAGAGCGCCCGCGCAATGTAGTCGCCAAGTTCCCCAGTGTTGATGCCGCCGTCGATTGCTACCACAGCCCGGAATACCAGGAAGCGCTGAGCCACGCGCGCGGTGCCTCTGAACGTGAACTGATGGTGGTGGAAACCTCCGAATAATGGTCACCGCCTTTGCGGAAATGCTGAAACGTCACGCGGCCACGGGCCGGGTGGCGTGGATTGGTTTGCGCCCCGGCCGGCGCGAGGATGTGCTGACGCCTGAAGCGGTTGATGTTTCGCTTGCCGGTCTCGACGGAGATCACGGCAAGGAAGGTAAACGCGCAGTCACCTTGATCCAGGCAGAACATCTGCCGGTGATTGCCTCTCTTGCCCGTCTGGAGGCAGTGCAGCCGGAACAATTGCGCCGGAATTTCGTGATTTCTGGGATCAACCTGGCTGCTTTGCGCAAAGCCAAGCTGCAAATCGGCGGCGTGGTTTTGCAGGTTTCCGGCCCTTGTCCGCCCTGTTCGCGGATGGAGGAGGTGCTGGGCCATGGAGGATACAACGCGATGCGCGGCCATGGCGGCTGGTACGCTGAAGTGCTGCAGCCGGGCAGGGTGGCCCTGGGCGGCAGCGTCACCCATTTGACGGATCCAGAATGAAAAACGGCGGCAGAAATCTCTGCCGCCGTTTTCTGTTCGTCAGGCGCTGGCCTTGGACATCCGCTTGCGTTCATGCGGGTCCAGGTAGCGTTTGCGCAGGCGCACGTTGTTCGGCGTAACCTCGACCAATTCGTCGTCGTTGATATAGGCAATCGCCTCTTCCAGCGACAGGGTCATCGGGGTGGTCAGGCGCACTGCCTCGTCCGAGCCGGAGGCGCGCACGTTGGTCAGCTTCTTGCCTTTCAGCGGGTTCACTTCAAGGTCGTTGTCGCGGGAGTGCTCACCGATGATCATGCCGGTGTAGATGTCGGCCTGGGCACCGATCATCATTTTGCCGCGGTCTTCCAGGTTCCACAGCGCGTAAGCCACCGACTGGCCGTTCTCCATCGAGATCAGAACGCCCGCACGGCGGCCCGGGATCGCGCCCTTGTGCGGTGCCCAGCCGTGGAAGACGCGGTTCAGAACGCCGGTGCCGCGGGTGTCGGTCAGGAACTCGCCGTGGTAGCCGATCAGACCGCGCGAGGGGACGTGAGCAATGATGCGGGTCTTGCCTGCACCTGCGGGCTTCATCTCAACCAGCTCACCCTTACGGGCGCCGGTCAGTTTTTCGATCACCGCGCCGGAGTATTCGTCATCGACGTCAATGGTGGCTTCTTCGATCGGCTCCATCTTCTGGCCGTTCTCTTCGCGCATGATCACCTGCGGGCGGGAGATCGACAGCTCGAAGCCTTCGCGGCGCATGTTTTCGATCAGAACGCCCATCTGCAGTTCGCCGCGGCCGGAAACCTCGAACGCTTCACCGCCAGGGGTGTCGGCGATCTTGATGGCGACGTTGGATTCGGCTTCCTTCATCAGGCGGTCGCGGATCACGCGGGACTGCACCTTTTTGCCGTCGCGCCCGGCCAGCGGGCTGTCGTTGATTCCGAAGGTGACGGTGATGGTCGGCGGGTCGATCGGCTGTGCGTCCAGCGGCTCATCCACGGCCAGGGCGCAGATGGTGTCGGCCACGGTGGCCTTGGACATGCCGGCGATGGAAACGATGTCGCCTGCCTGGGCCTCTTCGATGTCCTGCTGGGCCAGGCCGCGGAACGCCTGGATCCGGGTGACGCGGAACTGTTCGATCTTCTGGCCGATGCGGGAGATCGCCTGCACGGTGGCGCCGACCTTGAGCGTGCCGGTTTCAACCCGGCCGGTCAGCAGGCGGCCAACAAACGGGTCGCTGCCCAGGGTCGTGGCCAGCATGCGGAAATCGTCGTCCTGCTTCTTGACCTGCTTGGGCTCGGGCACGTGGTTCACGATCAGGTTGAACAGCGCGCTCAGGTCCTTGCGGGGGCCGTCCAGCTCATTGTCGGCCCAGCCGTTGCGGCCCGAGGCATACATATGCGGGAAGTCCAGCTGGTCCTCGGTGGCGTCCAGCGAGGCAAAGAGGTCAAAACACTCGTCCAGCGCCCGGTCGGGTTCGGCGTCCGGCTTGTCGACCTTGTTCAGCACCACGATCGGGCGCAAGCCCAGGGCCAGCGCCTTGGAGGTCACGAATTTGGTCTGCGGCATCGGGCCTTCAGCCGCGTCCACCAGCAGCACCACGCCGTCGACCATCGACAGGATCCGCTCCACCTCGCCGCCGAAATCGGCGTGGCCGGGGGTGTCGACGATGTTGATACGGGTGCCGTTCCACTCGACCGAGGTCGGCTTGGCAAAAATGGTGATGCCGCGCTCGCGCTCCAGATCGTTGCTGTCCATGGCGCGTTCCGCCACAGCCTGGTTTTCGCGGAAGGCGCCAGATTGTTTCAGCAGCTCGTCGACCAGGGTGGTTTTGCCGTGGTCAACGTGAGCAATGATCGCAATGTTGCGCAAGTCCATGACGTTCGCCTTTGTAAGGAAGTTGGGCCGCGCATAGCCCGAACCCCGCACAAAGGCCAGAGGAAAACCGCCGCAAAGCCCCGCAAATGCGGATCAGTGGCCGGAAGACTTGGAAAACAGGTGGATGATGACGATGCCGGACATGATCAGCACCATGCCAATGACGGCGGGGAAATCCAGCTTCTGGCCGAAGACAATGAAGGCAATGACCGCGATCAGCAGAATGCCAAGGCCGGACCAGATGGCGTAGACTATACCAACCGGCATGAACTTGAGGGTCAGGCCCATCATGTAGAAAGAGAAAGCATAGGCAACCAGCACGATCAGCGACGGGCCAAGCTTGCTGAACTGCTGGCTGGCCTGCAGTGCCGTGGTGCCGATGGTCTCTGCTGCCACCGCAATGATCAGGTAGACGTAGTGAACCGGCATCTCAGCCTCCCTCAAGCACTTGCCGCGGGCAAACCCGCAGCTCTAACTCCCGCCTATCCGATCTATGAAGGCCGGGGAAGTCCCGAAGCGGCATCGTCAGGGCGGAATCCGCATGCCGCCTGATGTGAACACGTCAATGTGCGCAGGCACACTGGACTGTGAATTGGAGAATAATTAGGAGAACATCCTAATAATGGTGGTCAGATTGAAATAATGGTCTGATTCCCGGAAACGGAATGGGGATTTCCACATGTGCCGCTGGGCTGCCTACACGGGTGCCGACGTCTTCTTGGAGGACATCATATCAACACCTGCGCATTCGCTGATTGCGCAAAGCCAAAAGGCGGTGGAATGCAAGACAGCCACCAATGGCGATGGCTTCGGGATTGCCTGGTACGGGCAGCGGACTGAGCCGGGGCTGTACCGTGATGTCTACCCGGCCTGGTCGGATTGCAACCTGCGGGCGCTGGTGCATCAGGTGCAATCCGGGTTGTTTCTGGCTCATGTGCGGGCCTCAACCGGGTCCGCCACCAGCCGCAACAACTGCCACCCGTTCACGGCCGGGAAGTGGAGCTTCATGCACAACGGCCAGGTCGGGGGGTTCGAGAGGTTCCGCCGCCACGCGGACATGTGCATCCCGGATGAGCTGTATGAGCACCGCAGGGGCGCAACCGACAGCGAGGTTCTGTTCCTGCTGGCCCTGCGGGAGGGGCTGGATGCGGACCCTAAAGGGGCGCTGGAACAGGCTGTGGCCCGGATGGAAGGCTTGTCGCGGGCGCGGGGCACAACGCCGCACATGCGGCTGTCGGTGGCGATGTCGGATGGGCAGACATTGTATGCCGCGCGTTATTCTTCCGACAGCATCGCGCCGTCGGTCTACTATCGCTGGAGCCAAAGCATGCAAGGCTGGGCGGTGGTGTCGGAGCCGCTGGAAGACACTGGAGAGGCCTGGAACGAACTGAAGCCGGGCGAGTTTTTGACGCTGAAACCGAAAGGCGCGGAAACTCAGCCGTTTCAACCGTTTCTGGGGTGAAAGGCAGCCCCGCGGCGGGGCCGCTAAAATGTCTACAAGCGGCCTGCTTCGCGGAACCAGGGCTCAATCTGCGCTCGAACATAGGTCCAGACGTCAGGCGCGCCTCGGGCGACCTTGCCGCCGACGCGGGAGTCGAGCTGCGGCAGGCTCACGTCATAATCGACCCAGCTGCCACCGCCGTTCAGCAGGTTCAACAGCACTGGCTGCACCCGGTCGATGGATTTGGCAAAGACTGCATCCGGGCTTTCGGCTGCCTCGAACTCTTCCCAGACCGCGCGCATAGGCTGTCCTTGTTCTGCGGGAAGCAATCCGAACAGCCGGTCCGCAGCAGCCAGTTCCTTGGCCGCCAGGGCAGCAAGCGCTGCGGGGGCAATCACACCGTGGATCGGGGCGTCACCTGCGTCGATCTCAACCAAGTCGTGCAACAGCAGCATCTGCAGCACCCGGTCTGTGTTCACTGGCACAGCGCTGTGCTCTGACAACACCCAAGCGTAAAGCATGATGTGCCAGCTGTGCTCGGCCGAGTTTTCGTGCCGCGAACCGTCCCCAAGCTTGGAGGCGCGGTTGATCAGCTTCAGCTTGTCGGCCTCATTCAGGAAGGGCAGGCGGGCGGTCAGCCGGCTGCAGTCATACTCTGTATCCTCACCCAGCAGCGACAGCGCTTGGTGGAATGCCTCCGGCAAGTGCTGTTCCAGAGCCGCTGCCCGTCCGCCAAACAGGTTCTGCCGGACCACATCGACATGCCAGTCGAGCGGGTTGACGCCGTAGAGCGTTTGAAAAATCGGCTGACAGTGGTCCACCCGCTTGGCAAACTGCGCGTCCGGGCTCTCGGATGCCTCAAATTCCCGCCATAGGGACAGAAACTCTGCGCTCTGATCCGCTGGCAGTAGACCGAACAGCCGCTGGGCCGCCGCCTGCTCGGCCTTGGCCACCGCGTTCCAGTCGACCTCATCGGTAATCGGGTGGTCGCCTGCGTCGATTTCAACGAGGTCGTGCAGCAGCAGCATCCGGATAACGCGGAACACATCCACGTCCGGCGCTGCAAAAGGGGCCAGAACCAGCGCATACAGCGCCAGATGCCAGCTGTGTTCAGCTGAGTTTTCGCAGCGGCTGCAATCGAGGATCAGGTTTTGCCGCTCAACACCGCGCAGCTTGTCAGCTTCCAGCAGAAAGGCAAACTGGGCTTGCAGTCGGGCGCTCACGCCTCACCTTTGGCGCCAAGCTGGGCCTGCAGCCCGGCAACTTTTTTGTTGAGAAAGTCGCGCGCCTTGCGTTCTGCCAGGCGCACGCGCATTTCCGTCAGGAAGGCTTCCTCGAGCGATTGGGAGGCGGCGCCAAGAACCTGGCCCACCTCCACATACAGACGCTCCTCGCCGGAAGCGTCCTGCACCTTGAGTGTATCGACCGCCAGTTTCTGGGCCAGCGCCTCGATAGTATTGCTCATCAGCGGGTGTTCTCCGTCAGGCGGCGCTTCACGTAATCGGAAACTGTGCCGATCATTGTGTCCATATGCGGCTCCTGGAAGAAGTGATCCGCACCTTCCACCTCAGTGTGGGTGATGGTGATGCCCTTCTGCTCATGCAGCTTGCCCACCAGGCTGGCGGTGTCCGCGGGCGGTGCCACGCGGTCGGCGGTGCCGTTGATGATCAGGCCCGAGGACGGGCAGGGCGCCAGGAAGGAGAAGTCATACATATTGGCGGGCGGCGCAACAGAGATGAAACCGGTGATTTCCGGGCGGCGCATCAAGAGCTGCATGCCGATCCAGGCGCCAAAGGAGAATCCCGCAACCCAGCAATGCTTGGAGTTGGAGTTCATCGACTGCAGGTAATCCAGCGCCGAAGCGGCATCGGACAATTCACCCACGCCCTGGTCGTATTCGCCCTGGCTGCGGCCGACGCCGCGGAAATTGAACCGCAGGACGGTAAAGCCCATGTTGTAGAACGCATAGTGGAGGTTGTAGACCACCTTGTTGTTCATGGTGCCGCCGAACTGCGGATGCGGGTGCAGGACGATGGCGATCGGGGCGTCTTTTTCTTTTTGCGGGTGATAGCGGCCTTCGAGGCGGCCTTCGGGTCCAGGAAAGATGACCTCGGGCATGGGCGGTTAAAATCCTACTCTCGTTTTCGGGGCTGCCCCCAGAATACTTGACGGGTTCCGTCAGGCATCTTAGAACAGTTCTAATCAAGGGCGCTGGCCAAGCCACACACCGTCAGGCTGAGATACGCACAGTCGCGGGGAAGGTCAATGTTTTCGCACTCGCGCCCTGGTTTCGAGGGGTAAATTATGAAGCTTTCCACCAAAGGGCGCTATGCGATGGTTGCGCTGGCGGATATTGCGCTGCAGCCAGAGGGCGATCTGGTGCCGCTGGGAGACATTTCCAAGCGGCAGGATATCTCGCTGCCGTATCTTGAGCAGTTGTTTGTCAAGCTGCGCCGCGCCGGGCTGGTCGAGTCGGTGCGCGGGCCTGGCGGCGGTTACCGGCTAGCGATAGTGCCTTCTGAAATCAGGGTGGTGGATGTGCTGTCTGCCGTAGATGAAACTGTGGATGCGATGCACAAGGGCGCAGGGGCTTCCGGGGCGCTGTCCGGCAGCCGGGCGCAATCGCTGACCAACCGACTTTGGGAGAGCCTGAGCGCGCATGTCTATGTGTTCTTGCATCAGACCCGCCTGTCGGATGTGATCAAGAACGATCTGGCGCCATGCCCGGCAGTGCCGAGCCTGTTTGCGGTCGTGGACGACTGAGAGTGTACCCGGAATTCTCTGAATATCCCGCTATCTGCGGATTGGATGGAATCGATCTGTCCGTACAAAGCCCAGAAGCTTTCGAAGCTTTTGGTGCGCTGGCACCCAAGCTCGGGTCCGTGGCTTCTGTGGACCGGCACCTTGTCCAGGGAAGCGATCGAGCGAAGCGGGGCGCCTGGATTGAGCGGCTGGCCTTTGCAGGCATGACTGCCAGCGAAGTTTACGTTTTCCTTTTTCGGGCAACTGCCTCAGCCAGGGAATCCTGGGCGCGGTCGCGTCATTTTTGGGGTAAATTTTGCAACTTCTTGACTGGACCGGCGAAGCCTCACATCGAGGTGCCCGGTCACCTGCTTATTCGGATGTTTGAAGACACCGCCGGACAGGCGCCGTATTTCCTGCAATCTGGCTTCAAGTATTGGCTTCGTCTTGATTACGCCGAAGCCTTTGCAGATTTGTACAAAACGCATTATGACGCGGCAGCTGCCCGCGAAAAGATGACTCTATGAAACGCGTTTACCTCGATCACAACGCCACTGCGCTGCTGCGTCCTGAAGCCCGGGATGCGATGATTGCGGCGATGGACGTCTGCGGCAACCCGTCGTCGGTACATGCCGAGGGGCGGGCTGCCAAGTCTCTGGTTGAGAAGGCGCGGGCGCAGGTTGCAGCGGCTTTTGGCGCGGATGGTGCGGACATCGTGTTTACCTCCGGTTCTACTGAAGGCGCGGCGCTGGCGTTATCGGGACGCAGCTTGCACGGGGCTCCGGTGGAGCATGATGCGGTGCGGGCCTGGACGGTTGAGGACTTGGCCGTGACCAGTGACGGCGTAGTAGGCATACCCGAACCGGGGCGTTCTGCTGTGCAGCTGGCCAACTCAGAAACGGGCATTGTGCAGAAACTGCCGGAGGGGCTGGCGGTAACAGATGCCACCCAGGCCTTTGGCAAACTGCCGGTGGCCTTCAACTGGCTGGGCGCCGAAATCGCGCTGATTTCGGCCCACAAATTGGGCGGCCCCAAGGGTATCGGCGCTGTGGTTATGAAACGCGGAACCGATCTGCCGGCCCAGATCAAGGGCGGCGGCCAGGAAATGGGGCGCCGCTCCGGAACCGAAAATGTTATTGGAATCGTGGGCTTCGGCGCCGCAGCTGAAGCTGCGGCCAAGGATCTGGCAAATGGTGTCTGGGATAGGGTTGCGGAACTTAGAAATATTCTAGAAAAGGCGCTTGTGTCTGGCGCAAGCCATACTATTTTTGTCGGGAAGGATCAGAAGCGGCTGCCGAACACTTTGTGTTTTGCGACACCGGGCTGGAAGGGCGAAACCCAGGTCATGCAGATGGACCTTGCGGGGTTTGCCATCAGTGCGGGCAGCGCCTGTTCCAGCGGCAAGGTGCGTGCCAGCGCGGTGCTGACCGCCATGGGATATGACGAGGCTACAGCCCAAGGCGCAGTGCGTGTGTCGCTGGGGCCTGAGACGACAGAAGAAGATGTGCTGCGCTTTGCCGAGGCGTGGCTGCAAAAAGAAAAGAAACATCGCGCCCGCGCGGCGTGAATGAGGAGATGACAATGGCCGCTTTGGACCAGACCCAAGTCAAAGAAGGTGTTGACCAGGAAACCGTGGACGCCGTCCGCGAGGTTGGCGGTGCTTATAAATACGGCTGGGAAACCGATATCGAGATGGAATACGCGCCCAAGGGCGTGAACCCCGATATTGTCCGGCTGATCTCGGAAAAGAACGAAGAGCCTGAGTGGATGACCGAATGGCGCCTGCAGGCCTTTGAACGCTGGGAGCAGATGGACGAGCCGAACTGGGCGATGGTCAGCTACCCGGAAATCGACTTCCAGGACCAGTATTACTATGCCCGTCCCAAGTCGATGGAAGTGAAGCCGAAGTCGCTGGATGAGGTCGACCCCAAGCTGCTGGCCACCTACGAAAAGCTCGGTATCCCGCTGAAAGAACAGATGATTTTGGCTGGCGTCGAAGGCGCGGGTGAAACCCCGGAAGAAGGCCGCAAGGTTGCCGTGGACGCGGTGTTCGACTCCGTTTCCGTCGGAACCACGTTCCAGAAGGAGCTGAAAGAGGCGGGCGTCATCTTCTGCTCGATCTCGGAAGCGATCCGCGAGCATCCCGAGCTGGTGAAGAAATACCTCGGCTCCGTCGTTCCGGTCTCCGACAACTTCTATGCGACGCTGAACTCCGCCGTGTTCTCTGACGGCTCATTTGTCTACGTGCCGCCGGGCGTGCGCTGCCCGATGGAGCTGTCGACCTATTTCCGCATCAACGCGGAAAACACCGGCCAGTTCGAACGCACCCTGATCATCGCGGACAAAGGCTCCTACGTCTCTTACCTCGAAGGCTGCACCGCACCGCAGCGTGACACTGCGCAGCTGCATGCCGCCGTGGTGGAGATCATCATCGAGGAAGACGCCGAGGTGAAGTACTCGACGGTCCAGAACTGGTATCCGGGCGACGAGAATGGCAAGGGCGGCATCTACAACTTCGTGACCAAGCGCGCCGACTGCCGCGGCGACCGCGCCAAGGTGATGTGGACCCAGGTGGAAACCGGCTCTGCCGTGACCTGGAAATATCCCTCCTGCATCCTGCGCGGCGAGGAAAGCCAGGGCGAGTTCTACTCGATCGCCATTGCAAACAACATGCAACAGGCCGACACCGGCACCAAGATGGTGCACCTGGGCAAAAACACCAAGTCGCGCATCGTGTCCAAGGGCATCTCGGCCGGCAAGGCGCAGAACACCTACCGCGGTTTGGTGTCGATGCACCCGAAGGCCAAGAATTCGCGCAACTACACCCAGTGCGACAGCTTGCTGATCGGCGACAAATGCGGGGCGCACACGGTTCCCTACATCGAGGTCAAGAACAACTCCTCCCGCGTGGAGCATGAGGCGACCACTTCCAAGGTGGACGACGACCAGCTGTTCTACTGCCGCCAGCGCGGCATGGACGAGGAAGAGGCGGTGGCCCTGGTGGTCAACGGCTTCTGCAAGGACGTTCTGCAGGCGCTGCCGATGGAGTTCGCCATGGAAGCCCAGCAGCTGGTTGCGATCTCGCTGGAAGGGTCTGTGGGGTAATCATGACGACCGATCAGTTGGCGGAAATCCTCAAAGATCGCTACCAAAATGCCGAACAGCGTGAAATGGTTACGGCCATCCACTTGTTCGGAATTGAATTTGCAGCCGAACTTGAAGGGCATTCCGCCAATGATGTTGCGGAACTTGGAACGGGAAAGCGATCCTACGGAACTGAAGTTCGCAAAGGAATGCGTCTGTCGAAGTTTGTGCAGGTTAAATCAGGGGCAAGAGCATGATCGTCACAACCACAAACTCTGTCGAAGGCTACCAGATTGCCGAATACAAGGGAATCGTGGTGGGTGAGGCGATCATGGGCGCCAATGTGGTGCGCGATGTCTTTGCCTCCATCACCGACATCGTCGGCGGCCGCTCCGGAGCCTATGAAAGCAAGTTGCAGGACGCGCGCGAAACCGCGCTGGCAGAGCTGGAAGACCGCGCCCGGGCCAAGGGTGCAAACGCCGTTGTGGGCGTTGATCTGGATTACGAAGTGGTCGGGCAGTCCATGCTGATGGTCTCGGCCAGCGGCACCGCGGTGGTGCTGGGATAGGAATGAAACGGCCCCGAAGGGCCATGGGAATATCGCGGGCCGCAGGCCTGCAAGACATGTGAGACGAGGAAAAAATGCTCGAAATCAAAAACCTGCAAGTCAAACTTGAAGATGAAGACAAGCAGATCCTGAAAGGTCTGGACCTGAAGGTCGAGGCTGGCAAGGTGCATGCCATCATGGGGCCGAACGGCTCGGGCAAGTCGACCCTGTCTTATGTGCTGTCGGGCCGTGACGGTTATGAAGTGACCGAAGGCTCCGCCACCCTGGAAGGCGAAGACATTCTGGAGCTGGAGCCGGAAGAGCGCGCCGCGGCGGGCATGTTCCTTGCATTCCAGTACCCGGTTGAAATCCCCGGTGTCGGCAACATGACCTTCCTGCGCACTGCAGTGAATGCACAGCGCAAGGCCCGCGGCGAAGAGGAGCTGTCCGCGTCTGACTTCCTGAAGGAAGTGCGCGCCAAGGCCAAGACGCTGAAGATCGACGCCGACATGCTGAAACGTCCGGTCAACGTCGGCTTTTCCGGCGGTGAGAAGAAGCGTAACGAGATCCTGCAGATGGCGATGCTGGAGCCGAAGCTGTGCATCCTGGACGAAACCGACTCCGGCCTCGATGTGGACGCGATGAAGCTGGTGGCCGATGGCGTAAACGCCCTGCGCGACGAAGGCCGCGGCTTCCTGGTGATCACCCACTACCAGCGCCTGCTGGACCACATCAAACCGGACGTGGTGCACATCCTGGCAAACGGCCGCATCGTCAAGACCGGCGGCCCCGAGCTGGCGCTGGAAGTTGAGAACAACGGTTACGCCGGCATCCTGGCAGAGGAGGCGTAAATGGCTCTGCCCGAAGCGAAACTGACCGCAACCGAGGCGCGGTTGTCCGGCCTTGCGCTGCCCGAGGGCGGCTGCCTAAAGGCGGCCCGTCAGGCCGCGCTGTCGCGGGTCCAGACAATGGGCCTGCCGTCGCGCCGCGACGAATACTGGAAATACACGCGCCCCGACACACTGGTGCAGGCTGAGGCCCCCAAGGCCGCGGTTTTTGCAGCGGATGAGGCGCCTATGTTCAACGCGTTTGAGCGTTTGAACATCGTGTTCGTCGATGGCGTGTTTGATGCCGAGGCGTCGGACGATCTGACTCTGGAAGGTGTGACCATCGACCGGATTGAGGATATCTGCTGCAAGGATATTCATTGGGCCAAGGACTTGTACGGCGTTCTTGAAGCGCGCGGCCAGACCCCGGTGGAACGTCCGCTGGCAGCGCTGAACACCGCCTTTGCTAGTGATGGCGTGGCGATCCGGGTGACTGGCAAGGTCGCCAAGCCGATCAACTTCACCTATGTGCATTCGGATGAAAACTCCGACGCGATCCTGCACCACGTGATCCGTGTCGAAACCGGCGCCGAGGCCACCATTCTGGAAAACGGCCCGGCTGCGTCCCGTTTTAACAAATGCATGGAAATCGACGTTGCAGACGGCGGCAAGCTGCATTTGGTGCGCGCCCAGGGCCGCGACCACGAGCGCCGCGCCGCCACCCATCTGTTTGCCCGCCTGGGCACCGAGTCGGTGTTCAAGTCCTTCACCTTGACCGTGAACGGCGTGCTGACCCGCAACGAGGCGGTGATTGAACTGACCGGCGACGACGCTGTGGCCCATATCGCAGGCGCCTGCGTGGGGGATGGCGACTTCCACCACGACGACACCGTGTTCATCACCCATGACGCGGTGAACTGCGAAAGCCGCCAGGTGTTCAAGAAGGTGCTGCGCAACGGGGCCACTGGTGTGTTTCAGGGCAAAATCCTGGTGAAGGAAGGCGCGCAAAAGACTGACGGATATCAGATTTCCCAGTCGCTGCTGCTGGATGAGGACAGCCAGTTCCTGGCCAAGCCTGAGCTGGAAATCTACGCCGACGACGTGGCTTGCTCGCATGGCTCCACTTCCGGCGCGATCGACGAGGAAGGCCTGTTCTACCTGCGCTCCCGCGGTGTCCCGCACGCAGAGGCAACCGACCTGATGACGCTGGCCTTCCTGGCCGAAGCGGTGGATGAGATCGAGGACGCGGAGATCGCCGCTGATATCGTCTCCCGCCTCGAAGGCTGGCTGGCCCGGCGCCGCTGATGTCCGTTACCACGGATATCCCGGCAACCTACAAGGGGCCGCGCAAGGTGTTTGCGCGGCTTCTGAGCATGGGTGCCCGCGAAGACAGGCTGCTGGTGTTTCTGCTCAGCGGTTGTGTGCTGACCTTTGTCGCGCAGATGCCAAAATTGGCGCGCGAGGCGCATCTGACCGGCCAGGAGCTGAACATGCTGCTGGGCGGATCGCTGCTGGCGCTGGTCTTCATCGCGCCGCTTTTGCTGTATGTGCTGGCCCTGGTGTCGCATTGGATCGCCCGGGCCGTTGGCGGACAGGGCGATGCCTACCGGGCGCGGCTGGCCCTGTTCTGGGCGTTCCTGGCCGCCAGCCCGCTGATGCTGCTGAATGGCCTGGTCGCTGGTTTCATTGGCCCCGGCGCGGCATTGAACCTGGTGGGGGCACTTTGGTGCGCCGTTTTCTTTTGGTTCTGGCTGTCCGGCATGATCCAAGGATATTGGGCAAAACCATGAACGCATTGGCTGCCTTTGCCCTTCTTACGGTGAAATCGCCGCGCGATGCCGCGATGCAGATTCTGGCGCGCGACTGGCCGCGCGAAGCGCTGTGGACTGCCTTCCTGCTGTCTGTGGTGCTGAACACTTGCGTCTACACTTTGCAGCAGGTGCTGTTTCCTCTGCCGCCAGAGGTGCTGCTGCCGCGGTTCTCGCCCGGCGCCTATTTTGCAGTGGTGCTGGTATTGCAGATCGGGTTCATCGCCATGCTGGCCACAACGGGCCGCTGGCTGGGCGGCCAAGGCAGCCTGGCATCGCTGCTTGCGCTTGTCACCTGGCTGCAATTGCTGCAAGCCGGGTTGAACGGCGCCATTGTGGGGATGTTCCTTATCCTGCCGTCCCTGGCTGGCCTGCTCAACATTGCAGCGAACATCCTGGTGTTCTTTATCCTCTTGCACTTTGTCAACGCGGCGCACAGGTTCGGTTCCGTATGGCGGTCGCTTGGCGTGGTCTTAATGGCCAGTATGATCCTGGTGTTCGCCCTTCTCTTTATCGTGGGTCTGATCGGCCCAGCCAATCTGGGACTTCCCGAAAATGTATGACCTGGACAAAATCCGCGCTGACTTTCCGATCCTGTCGCGGGAGGTGAACGGCAAGCCGCTGACCTATCTCGACAGCGGCGCCTCGGCCCAGAAACCGCAGGTGGTGATTGATGCGGTGACCAAGGCGTATGCTGAGGAATATTCCAACGTTCACCGCGGCTTGCACTTTCTTTCCAATCTCGCAACGGAGAAGTATGAGGCGGTGCGCGGCATTATTGCGCGCTTCTTGAATGCCGGGGATGAAAACACCATCGTGCTGAACTCCGGCACCACCGAGGGCATCAATCTGGTTGCCTATGGCTGGGCGATGCCACGATTTGAAGCAGGCGACGAGATTGTCCTGTCGGTGATGGAGCACCACGCCAACATCGTGCCCTGGCACTTCCTGCGCGAACGCCAGGGCGTGGTACTGAAATGGGTCGATGTGGCCGATGACGGCAGCCTGGATCCGCAGAAGGTGATCGACGCGATTGGGCCCAAGACCAAGCTGGTGGCCGTCACCCAGTGCTCCAACGTGCTGGGCACCGTGGTGGACGTCAAGGCAATCACCCAAGGCGCCCATGCCAAGGGCGTGCCGGTGATGGTCGACGGCTCGCAGGGTGCCGTGCATATGCCGGTCGACGTTCAGGACATCGGCTGCGACTTCTACGCGATCACCGGCCACAAGCTCTATGGCCCCTCTGGCTCTGGCGCGATCTACATCAAGCCCGAGCGGATGGCCGAGATGCGCCCCTTCATCGGTGGCGGCGACATGATTAAGGAGGTCTCCAAGGAGGGGATCATCTACAACGATCCGCCGATGAAATTCGAGGCCGGCACGCCGGGCATCGTGCAGACCATCGGTCTGGGTGTCGCGCTGGAATACATGATGGATCTTGGCATGGACAACATCGCCAAGCACGAAGGCGGCCTGCGCGACTATGCACTGGAGCGGCTGACCGGCCTGAACTGGATCAATGTTCAGGGGCAAGCGCCTGGCAAAGCAGCGATTTTCAGCTTTACCATGGAAGGTGCCGCACATGCGCATGACATCTCGACGATCCTTGACAAAAAAGGCGTGGCGGTGCGGGCTGGGCATCACTGTGCCGGGCCGCTGATGGACCATTTGGGGGTCTCCGCCACCTGCCGCGCGTCCTTTGGCCTCTACAACACCAAGGATGAAGTCGACACGCTGATTGATGCGCTGGAACTGGCGCACGAATTGTTCGCCTGATCCTGGACAGCAGCCAAAAGGAAAACGGCGCCTCGAGGGCGCCGTTTTTTGTTTTTGTACAGTGCGTTAGCCCTGGATCTTGTCCGCCCGCATCGGGCAGGACAGGTAAACTCCGAACTCCTGCCCCACATCGCAGCTGACCCGCGCGTGCACTTTGCCCTGGCGGTCCAGGAACCGCTGGCTGTCCTCCACCGGAAAGATGCCTTCGTGCCAGATGTTCGGATGGATATAGAGCCCCTTGGAGCCATCGCACCAGAAGGCCACAACCTTCTCCGGTTTCAGATCATCCCCGGGCAGCGCCGCGGGAATGATGAAGGGTTTGTTGTCCAGCGGATAGAACAGCTGGCCGCCGTCGGGGTGGTAGTTCATGTGCCACAGCAGCACCTGATCCCGCGGTGCACTCTGCGCCTCCACCTGCGCATTCTGCGGGTCGGTGGACCAGCCCAGCACATAGTTGCCGTTGACCGCTTCGTTCTCGCCATACAGAACATCTCCGCGCCAGTCGCCGCGGAAGGTGCCCTCGACCCAGCCTGCCTCGTCCCCGGTGCCATCGTCGATCGGGCGCCAGCCTTGCGCGGGCCATTGCACGATCTCGATCTCGAAGTTCTCCGGATCATCCACCAGGCAGCCGTAGCCCCTGACGCTTTCCTCGGTGGCCCGGATCAGCGGCACCTCGTGCCAGGGCAGCGAAGGTTTGCTGCTGGCTTCAAAGATATACTCGGGCGCGCTCATTTTGCGGAATCCCCCGCAGCCATATGCTTGTCGACCATGCGTTGCACCATCGGTGCAAAATGCCAATAGTCCGGCGTTTGCATATCAGCCCGCTTTCCGGCCTCATCCAGATAGCGCACCGCGATGATCTGCTTGAGGTTTGGGTTCTTCTCCATCTCAGCCACTTCTTCGGCGTTCATCGGTCCGCCTTGCAGGTTCAACGAATGGATGGAAGCCTCTGATAAACGGTTGAAATATTCCGGTTTGGTGGCGCAGAGATAGCGTTTCGCCGCCACGTGGTAGCGCACGCAATCGGTGATAACCGAGGGGAAGAACTGTTCCAGAACCTCGGCGCCGGCCTCCTCATGAAACCGGTCCTCGGTGTCATCCATGCTGAAAGTGCCGAACTCGCTGGTGAAATGGCCGATATCGTGCAGAAGCGCCCCCACGATGATCTCTTCCGGCTGCTTGTTCTGCTCGGCAATGGTGGCGCCCTGCAGCATGTGTTCGGTCATGGTGACCGGCTCGCCCAGGTATTCCTCATCACCGCGGCGGTCGAAGATGTCGCCGATGAAGGCAACAATGTTTTCTTGGGTCAGCTTGCTGAAATCCGGCTTGCTCATGGCTCAGCCCTCCAGTTGGGCGTTCAGCACGTTCAGGGTCGAAAGCAGCCCGTCCTTGTCGGCGTAGCAGCCCTGCAGCCAGCGCGAACCGGACCCGGAATACCCAAGGCGCGCGTGCATCACACGGGTGTTGTCGACGATAAAGCTTTCGCCCGGCTCCAGCTTAAAGGAGACGCCCATGTCCGGATCGTCGATGAACTCACCCAGGCGGCGGTAGGCCGCGTAATAGGCCTCCATCTTGTCGAACGGAATGTCGACAAAAGGCGCCGAGGAGCGGTTGTTGAAGCGCATGCCGACCATCTCGCCATCCGGCGACAGCTCGATCATCGGGCGGCGCGATTTCAGGTGCACGCCGTCGGAGCCCTTGTATTCGAACCGCGCCGGGTAGCCTGCCAGCAGGGCAAACCCTTCGGGGTTTTCCGCCTTCAGGCGCTCAGCCGCGCGAAAGCCGTCGACCACGATGCTCTCGCCGCCTTCTGCCGAGTTTTCCAGGCAATAGAGGATCTGCAGCGACGGCACCGGATCCCGGTAGGGGTTGTCGGTATGCGCCTGCAGGCCCAGGCCGGTATAGGCGAGGTTGGTCGGGTTCACCTCGGTGCGGACCTCAAAATACTTGCCGTAGTTGGTTTCGCGGACAAAGCCGAACATTTCGGCGTTCTCAATCAGCGCGCCTTCTGTCACCGGGCCGTTCACCAGTTTGGCAAAGCCGAGGCGGGCAATCGCGTCCAGCCAGTCACGTTTGACCTTCGGGTCGGATTTAACGTCGTTCCAGTCAAAGGCGGGGGCGGGCTGGCTGCTGTTCCAGGTCTCGATACCCGGCGCCATGCGGCCGAATTCAGACGCCTGATCAACGTCATAGGCGTGTGCCTTCAACCAGTCTCCCGGGAAGGTGACGGTCTTGCCTTCCGGCGCAAAGGTAACGGTCAGCGCGCCGTTTTCCACCAGTGCGGTGCTGATCCTGGTGTCTGCCGGAATGTCACCGATGGTAATCAGACGCTGGCCGTTACCGGGCGAGCGGGTCTCAGGGTCCAGCGCGTTGTCACGCAGCCAGATCGCGTGAAAGCGGCTGTCGCTGCCGTCTTCGAATGTCAGGGTCAGAAAGCTGCCGGATGCGTCGGCGGATACGGAACGGGGCATAGGGGTCTCTCCGGTTGGCCTGGTTCTTGCTTGCCTTGCTATCGCGGCTGAGCCATCAAGAGAACGACGGAAATCGGGGTAAGAGAGTTAGGTTTTCTAATGTCCAGGAAAATCACGCGGAAAGGCCTGCCGCCGCTCGATTGGCTCAAGGTCTTCGAAGCCGCGGGTCGGCATGGCAGCTTTACCGCGGCCGCAGAGGAATTCGGCGCCACACAGGCCGCGGTCAGCCAGCGGATTCGCAATCTTGAATCCTGGCTTGGCCGGCAATTGTTCATCCGGTCTGCGCGTGGCGTGTCGCTGACAGTGGAGGGGGAAAGCTATCTGCCGCTGGTTCACGATTCCTTGCGGGCATTGGAGCAGGGCACTGAGAACCTGTTCGGCCACAGCGTCCGGGAACTGCGGATTGCGGCCCAGCCTTCGCACCTGGAAATGCTGCTGCTGCCGCAGCTTGCAGCATTTTCCGAGGCTCACCCCGAGTTGAGGCTGGTCACGGAAACCGTGCCAAAGCGGCTGGATTTTGAGGCTGCGGACGGAGCATTGCACATCCGCTACGGGCGCGGCGGCTGGCAAGGACGGGAGGGCATTCTTCTGGCCAATGAGGTGCTTCAGCCCATGGCCGCCCCCGAAACTGCTGCTGACTGGCGCAACCTGCCAGCTATCGAACTGCGTGGCGAACGCCCGGGCTGGGCCGAATGGGCGCGGGTCACGGGAGAGGCTCCGCCAGAGACCGGGCCGGTTTCGGTGGATTCCATGGCCCATGCCCTGCGGGCGGCCCGGCTGGGAATGGGCGCCGTTCTAGGATCTCAGGCCCTGGCCGCCAATCTGCTGCAATCCAGGCAATTGATCTGCCTGCCGGCTGCTGAGCTTGTGAACATTGACGGCTACTGGCTGACCTGGCCGCCAAGCCTGGGCAAAACGCCGCGCCAGATGGCCCTGCTGAACGCCCTTGCGGACGTCATCAGACAGCAGCTGCCTGATGCAGTAAGGGGCTGAAACATAAGAGAAATGGCGCACCTGAGAGGATTCGAACCTCTGGCCTCTGCCTTCGGAGGGCAGCGCTCTATCCAGCTGAGCTACAGGTGCGTTGTTACAGCGGGGTATAACCGTGGTTTGCCACCGCTGCAACGGGAAAAAACCGGCTGTTTCCAATTTCATGCCCGCATGCGCGATTGAACGGGCAGAAGCTGTCTCAGAACAAAAAAGCCTGCACCGGGACGTGCAGGCTTGCATTCTTGCAATGGCTGGCAGGTTTATCCTCGCCAGGTGCGGACAACACCGCAGTCCATATGGACGAAATTCGACCGGTGATATTTGCCGACACCGCCAGCACGGCAGGCTTCGGCTGCCTTGGCCATCTGCGAGACTGAGCGTGACGCAAGACGCAGATCCGCCGCCTGGCCGCGCATGTGGAGCGAGTTCTTGGCAACCCCGCGCGAGCGGCTGCGCAGCATGGCGTTGGTTTTGGGGCTGCGGTAGCCGGACAGCAGCATATAGGGTTCGTTCACGTCCAGCAGATTGTGCGAGGCAGCCATGATGTCGATGGTGCGCAGGTCCATGTCCTTGACCTGATCGGTCCGCCAGTCCCGCATGAAGTGGTTGATTTCCTTGACCGCGTCCTTGATGTAGTCGCCGTCGATCCAATACACCATATCCAGACGCTCGCCGGTGCGGCCGGAATACATGCGGATCCGGCGGATATCACCGCCCCCGCGCAAGAAACCTGCTGCATTGGAGAAAGTCGGGGCCGCTGCCACTGCGGTTGCAGCAAATACACCCAAAATAGAACGCCGGGAGATCCCCGTGCCCGCGGTTTTTGCCATTGTCACTGCGCCGTCCCGTACGCTTTTAGTCCTGCCTGAGCGCCCGATGTTACGGGCTCGCCAACTGTCCTAGTTGACGTGCGGCTTGTATGGCATAGCCTGAATCAGGTTCCAACATTTCTTTGCCGCTCTGTAACGTTAGGGGCGTTTTTCGGCAATTTCTTGCGCAAAAGGGGAGGCGGACGGTGCTTTTCCCCGCGACTGTTGCAACCGGGTTTCATAGACGCGGCAACAGTGCATCAAAGTTAACTTTTCGCGATTGTGAATGGACAACGAAGGCTGGCATTTACCAGAATTTCAGGTAGGCACTGCCAAAATTGAAAAAATCGTCTCGAGGACCGGATATTATGACGCGCGCTTCTGCAGCTCCTTTTTTGCCAGGACTAAAAGCAGGCCTGTTTGCCTTGGCATTGAGCAGCCTGACCGCCGGGGCAGGTGCCGGTTCCGCCCAGGCCGAAGTATCGGCAGCTTTCCGCCAGGCCGTGGCTGAGGCAGCCTCCACCAGCGATGCGGTGGCCCGGTTTTACCGGGAAACCGGCTATGAGGCGATCTGGACCGGCAGTGATGAGGCGGCACGGCAACGCCGCAGCGCGCTGCTCGCGGCGCTGAGCGAGACCCAGGCCCACGGCCTGCCGGACCGCTCTGCCCAGGTCGGCGCGCTTATGCAGCAGATGCGCGATGCACGCACTACCCGCGACGTTGGCACGGTCGAGGCCGCGCTCAGCCAGGCGATGGTCGAATACGCCACCGACTTGCAGACCGGTTTGCTGGTGCCGTCGCGGATCGACGATGGCATGGTGCGCAAGAAGCACACCGTCGATGGCTCCGCTTTCCTGGCGGGGATCCGGGACGCGCAGCCCCATGCATATATGCGCAGCCTCGTGCCGGCCTCGGCCCAATACCGGGGCCTGATGCGGGAAAAACTGCGGCTTGAAAAAATCCTGGCCGGCGGCGGCTGGGGGCCGGTTGTAACGGCCAAAAAGCTGGAACCGGGTGACCAGGGGGCAGCGGTGGTTGCGCTGCGGAACCGTCTGATGGCGATGGGTTATCTCCAGCGCAGCGCCTCTGGCAGCTATGACGCTGCCATGGAAACGGCGGTTCAGAATTTCCAATCGGACCATGGGCTGGAAACTGATGGCGTTGCCGGTGCCGGCACGATTGCAGAAATCAACAAACCAGTGAGCGAGCGGCTCAAATCCATCATCATCGCGATGGAGCGGGAGCGCTGGCTGACCCCGGACCGGGGCGAACGCCATGTTCTGGTCAACCAGACCGATTTCACCGCCAAAATCGTCGACAACGGCGATGTGACGTTTGAGACCCGCTCGGTGATCGGCAAGAACACCCACGACCGCCGCAGCCCGGAATTTTCTGACGAGATGGAGCATATGGTGATCAATCCGAGCTGGTACGTGCCGCGCTCGATCATCACCAAGGAATACCTGCCCAAGCTGCGCAATAACCCGAATGCGGTCGGCCATATCCAGATCACCGACCGGCGCGGCCGGGTGGTAAACCGCAGTTCTGCCGACTTTTCGCAATATACTGCGCGCAACTTCCCCTATTCCATGCGCCAGCCCCCCAGCAGCCGCAACGCGCTGGGACTGGTCAAGTTCATGTTCCCGAACAAATACAACATCTACCTGCACGACACCCCGCAAAAGAGCCTGTTTGCCCGCGAGGTGCGCGCTTTCTCGCATGGCTGCATCCGCCTGGCGCAACCGTTTGAGTTTGCCTATGCGCTGCTGGCCAAACAGACCGAGAACCCCAAGGATTTCTTCCACCGAATCTTGAACTCCGGCAAGGAGACCAAGGTTGAGCTGGAGCAGAAGGTGCCGGTGCATATCATCTACCGGACCGCGGTTGTCTCGGGCAAAGGCCGCGCGGAGTTCCGCCGCGATGTCTATGGCCGCGACGCCAAGGTCTGGGCTGCGCTGGAACGGGCAGGGGTGGTGCTGCCCAGCGTTCAGGGGTAAATATCAGGCCCATACAGGATAATTCTGAAAGGGCCTGCCATGTTCACAATCCGCCAGATCGCCGAGTCCCTGGGTGCAGAAGCCCAGGGCGACCTGGACCTGCAGATCGCGGGCGCGGCCGAGCCGCAGGATGCTGACGCCAGCCAGATCGCTATGGCTATGGCGCCCAAGTACGCTGACGGGTTGCAGTCCGGCCTGGCGCAGGCCGCCATCCTGTGGGAAGGGGCGGACTGGCAGTCCTTTGGATTGAAAGCAGCCATTTTTGCGCCGCGCCCGCGCATGACCATGTCCGGCGTAACCGCGATGCTGGACAAGGGGCAAGGGTATTCCCAGGGCATTCACCCTTCCGCTGTTGTCGATCCGGCGGCTGTTCTGGGCGAAGGCGTCTCAGTGGGGCCGCTGACGGTAATTGCGGCAGGCGCAAAAATCGGTGCGGGCTCGGTGATCGGCCCGCATTGCTATATCGGCGCGGATGCTGAAATCGGTGAAGGCGCATTACTGCGGGAAATGGTTTCAATCGGTGCCAGGGCCGTTATCGGAAACCGGTTCCGGGCACAGCCCGGCGCACGTGTCGGCGGCGATGGATTTTCCTATGTGACCCCAGAAGTTTCCGGTGCCGAAAACGCCCGCAAAACCATGGGGGATCAGGGCGGCGCGCAGGCGCAATCCTGGGTCCGGATCCACTCCTTGGGCGCCGTTACCATCAGCGATGATGTTGAGATCGGCTCCAATTGCACCATTGATAACGGCACAATCCGCAATACGGTGATCGGCAACGGGACCAAGCTCGACAACCTTGTTCATGTCGGCCACAACACCCGCGTCGGAAACGATTGCCTGCTGTGCGGTCAGACCGGCGTCTCCGGTTCTGTGGATATCGGAAACAATGTGGTTCTGGGCGGCCAGTGCGGCGTGGTGGACAACATCTTTATCGGTGACGGGGTGATTGCTGGCGGCGGCACCAAGATTCTGTCCAACGTGCCCGCAGGCCGCGTCATCATGGGATACCCGGGCGTCAAGATGGAAACCCACACCGAGATGTATAAGGCGCAGCGCCGCCTGCCGCGGTTGATGCGTGACATCGAATTGTTAAAAAAGGCTGTTTTCAAGTAACCGACGAGTTACTACATCTGCCTCAGCCTAAACGATCGGGGATCGCTACATGAGCATTCAGGACAAGGTCATCGCAATCATTGCCGAACAGGCGGTTCTGGAACCGTCGGATGTGACCCTCGACAGCACGCTGGAAGACCTTGGGATCGACAGCCTGGGGCTGGTCGAGAGCATCTTTGCCATTGAGGAAGAGTTCGACATCTCGGTCCCTTTCAATGCCAACGAACCGGAAAAGAGCGATTTCAGCATCGCCAATGTTGCTGCAATCGTGGACGGCATCAGCAAGCTGGTTTCGGAAAAAGCGTAATCTGCAATGAAACGAGTCGTGATAACCGGGGCGGGAACCATCAACGCCCTGGGCCATTCGGTGCCTGCGACGCTGGAGGCCATGCGCGAAGGGCGTTGCGGGATCGGGGAGCTGGAGTTCCGCGACGTGGAACGGCTGGCGATCCGCATTGGCGGCCAGGTCCGCGGCTTCGAGGCCGAAGGCCGGTTCAACCGCCAGCAAATGAGCCTCTACGACCGCTTCACCCAGTTCACCCTGACCGCCGCCAAGGAGGCGATAGATCAGTCCGGACTGGAATTCCATGGTGAGCTGTCAGCCAAGGCCGGCGTTGTGCTGGGCAACTCCGGCGGCGGTATGCAGACGCTGGATGAGAATTACCGCAGCGTCTATGAGGACGGCAAAAACCGGGTGCACCCCTTTGTGGTTCCCAAGCTGATGAACAATGCAGCTGCCGGCCATGTTTCCATGCAGTTCAACCTCAAGGGGCCAAGCTTTACCGTCTCGACGGCTTGCGCCTCTTCGAACCACGCCATGGCCCAGGCGTTCCAGATGGTGCGTTCCGGCATGAGCCCGGTGATGATCACCGGCGGCTCAGAGTCCATGCTGTGCTTTGGCGGCGTGAAGGCCTGGGAAGGCCTGAGGGTCATGTCCAAGGATGCCTGCCGCCCCTTCAGCGCCAATCGCAACGGGATGGTGCAGGGCGAAGGGGCCGGCGTTTTCGTTTTCGAGGAATACGAGCACGCCAGGGCCCGCGGCGCAGAGATCCTCTGTGAAGTGATCGGATTTGCCATGTCCTCCGATGCGGCAGATATCGTGATGCCCAGCAAGCAAGGCGCGGCGCGGGCCATCTCCGGTGCGCTGCGGGATGCGCGCATAGACGGCTCTGAAGTAGGCTATATCAATGCCCATGGCACCGGTACGGCCGCAAATGACAAAACCGAATGCGCCGCGGTGGCGGATGTCTTCGGGCCGCATGCCGACAGCCTGATGATCTCCTCCACCAAATCGATGCACGGCCATCTGATCGGCGGCACCGGGGCGGTGGAGCTGCTGGCCTGCATCATGGCGCTGCGCGACGGCGTGATCGCCCCGACAATCGGCTATCAGGAACCGGACCCGGAATGCGCGCTGGACGTGGTGCCGAACGAAGCCCGGGAAGCCCGGGTTGATGTCGCGCTGTCCAACGCCTTCGCCTTCGGCGGGCTGAACGCCGTGCTTGCGCTGCGCAAAGTCTGACACTGGAAAGAAAAACGCCGCGGCGCTAAACGGCCGCGGCGTTTTATCTACAGACTTCAGCCTGCGGTTACTGTTTGACGACGTCCACCACGTCATAGCCTGCGGTGAAACCGCTGAGAGACAGTTTCATCTGCACAACCTGATCCGGAGCCGGAGCCGGGCGCAGCGACAGAACCGCTTCGTTGCCCTTTTTGAAGGCATCAATGTCGCCTTGGGTCAGGCCGATCTGCGCCACGCAGCCCAGCTGGTTGCAGAAGGAATAGTTGTACCGTTTGGCCGGCGCGCCATCAATGGAGATGGTCAGCGCTGCGGGCAGCAGCGTTTCCAGCGGCACAATCACAGTGGCGCCGGCAACAGCCTGGCCGCCCTGCTGGTCAATGCGGAACAGCGAGACTTCGGCGATCGGATTGCCCTGCGGGCCGGACAAGACCTGCAGCAGCGAACAGGGGTCGGTGCCGCCTTCGGTGCGGATGCAGGCCAGATCCCAGTCGCCATGGGTTTCCTTGGAATACCGCTCGCCCAGCTGCGGGCCGTCAGCAACCGGTTCGCCAAGGTCCAGCAGCTGATCCGCGGTGGAGCCTGCCTGCTCTGAGGTTTCTTCCCCGGCGGCCTCTTCTGCTGCGGTTTCCTGCGCAGCCAGGGGCGCGGTCATGGCGAGCACAGCGGCAAGCGTGATCGGGGTCAGGGACTTCAACATGAATGCCTCATTTATCTAAAGACGCTGTTATGGCGTGTACCACGGCGCTGGGTCACTGTCAGGTCAATAACAAATGATTGGCGGGGAATTCCGCGCAAAAGGGTTCAATCCCTGAAGTTGCTGGAATAAAACCAAAAAAGGGAACCCGATGGTTCCCTTTTTCGTGTTTGCGTCTCCCCGTCGGACTGGCCGACTTAGTTATTGCGTAGGACGTTACGAAAGGGTTGGCCATCGGTCAACATGCAAGTTCAAAAAAATGCAATGAGGCGGGATTTTAAGGAAAATTGGCGTGGTTCAGGGCAGGGGCCGGGGCAGAACGCCCGTTCTTCGGGCGGCTGCGGCAAAAAGAAGGCCGTGCACAAGGCACGGCCAGTCTGACAGGGAGGAAATGTCCGCCACGGCAACCGCATTTGCAGGGGCGGGCAAGTTTGACTATCGCACGCAAAAGTTAACGTTGTATTGTTATCCACAGGAAATAAAGGCAGGGGCGGATATGGCAGACAGCATTTTTTTGGGCGGCGGCGGCGAAGGCTACGGCGCGCCGCAAGCACTGGATTTGAAATATGCAAACCGGCACGGGCTGATTGCCGGGGCCACGGGCACAGGCAAGACGGTCACGCTGCAGATCCTGGCGGAAGGGTTTTCCAACGCGGGCGTCCCGGTGATTTTGGCCGACGTCAAAGGGGACCTTTCCGGCCTGGCAAAACCTGGCAGCGAAAGCCACAAGCTGCATGAGGCCTTCACGGCACGGGCGCGGAAAATCGGATTCACGGACTACCGCTATCATTCCTGTCCGGTCACATTCTGGGACCTTTACGGCCAGCAGGGGCATCCTGTGCGAACCACGGTGGCCGAAATGGGCCCGCTCTTGCTGTCGCGGCTGCTGGAGCTGAGTGAAGCGCAGGAAGGTATATTGAATATCGCGTTCCGGCTCGCGGATGAGGAAGGCCTGCCGCTTTTGGACCTCAAGGACCTGCAGGCGCTGCTGGTTTGGATCGGCGAGAACCGCAGCCAGCTGTCCTTGCGGTATGGCAATGTGTCGCCTGCGTCCATCGGAGCCATTCAGCGCCGTTTGCTGGTGCTGGAAAACCAGGGCGGCGCCGGCCTGTTCGGCGAGCCGGCGCTGGCGCTGAGCGACCTGATGCGCTGCGACGCCCAAGGCAGGGGGATGGTCAATATCCTGGCAGCGGACAAACTGATGGCCGCGCCGGGGCTTTACTCCACCTTCCTTTTGTGGCTCCTCAGCGAGCTGTTCGAGGAACTTCCGGAAGTCGGCGATCCAGACAAACCTAGATTGGTCTTCTTCTTCGACGAAGCCCATCTTTTATTTGAGGACGCACCCAAAGCCCTGATCGACAAGGTTGAGCAAGTCGCCCGTCTGATCCGCTCCAAGGGGGTGGGTATCTATTTTATTACCCAGAACCCTGCCGATGTGCCTGAGGATATCCTTGGCCAGCTGGGCAACCGCATTCAGCACGCGCTGCGGGCCTTTACCGCCAAGGACCGCAAAAACCTGAAACTGGCCGCCGAGACCTACCGCGAAAACCCGCGGTTCTCGACTGGGGATGCCATCCGCGAGGTTGGGGTTGGCGAAGCCGTGACCTCGATGCTGCAGAAGAAGGGGGTGCCGGGCATTGTGGAGCGGACATTGATCCGTCCGCCCAGTTCCCAGCTTGGGCCGCTCACCGCGCAGGACCGCGCGGCCATCCTGAAATCTTCTGACATGGCGGGAAAATACGACACACCCGTGGACAGGCGCTCAGCCTATGAGATTCTGGCGCAACGCACGCAGACTGCAGCGCAGCAGGCGGAGGCATCCGAGGCTGCGGCAGAGGACGCACCGCAGCCGATGGCGCGGGAATTCAATGCGGCGCGGCGTTTCTCCGGCTCGCGGGTCAGCCGGTCGTCCTCCAGGACCTACCGCAAAAAGGACACGTTCACCTCTGCCATGTCCGAAGCGGTGATCAAGGAGCTGAAAGGCACCACCGGCCGCCGCATCGTGCGCGGAATCCTCGGCAGCCTGTTCAAGGGGCGCTGAATCCAAAACGGGGCTGGCAGCAGCCAGCCCCGTGCCTCCGGCAGGAGTATTTTCCACCAGAAAGAAGCAAAAACGCCGCCCGGTCAGGGCGGCGTCTTAGGTTACTTTTCAGGGATCAGGCCGCGCGGGCTGAACCTGAGCACCAGAAGCAATATCAGCCCCATGGTGAACAGCCGCATATGCGAGGCGCTTTCCAGCAGATGCGCCTTCAGAGCGCTGCCTTCTGCCATGCCGGAGGTGACTGCCTCCATCAGCAGAATGCCCATCGGCTCCACCTTGATCCAGAAGAACCAGATCAGCATGCCGCCCAGCACAGCGCCAAAGTTGTTGCCGGAACCGCCGACAATCACCATCACCCAAATGAGGAAGGTAAAGCGCAGCGGGTTGTAGGTGCCCGGTGTCAGCTGACTGTCCAGCGTGGTCATCATCGCACCGGCAATGCCGCAGATAGCAGAGCCCAGCACAAAAATCTGCAGATGGCGGCGGGTCACGTCCTTGCCCATCGCCTCAGCCGCGGTTTCATTGTCGCGGATCGCACGCATCATCCGGCCCCAGGGGCTTTTGAGGGCCATCTGCGCCATCCACAAGAAGGCCAGCAGAACCGCAGTGAACAACAGCGCATAGCCCGCCTTGACATAGATAGTGGAGGCCAAAACCGGATCCAGGCCAAAGCCCGCAGCGCTTTCCACAAAGGCGGGATCGTTTTGCAGATCGACCTCATAGGGCAGCGGACGGGGCAGGCCGACCACGTTTTTCACGCCGCGCGACAGCCAGTCCTCGTTCTTCAAGACCGCCAGGATGATCTCGGCAATGCCCAGCGTGGCAATCGCCAGGTAGTCAGAGCGCAGGCCCAGTGCAGTCTTGCCGATCAGCCAGGCCGCACCCGCCGCCAGCAGCCCGCCCGCAGGCCAGGCCAGCAGCACCGGCAGGCCCAGGCCGCCGATATTGCCCTGCAGCGCCGGGTTGATCGCCTCAACCGAGCCCACTGCCGGATCGAAGATCGCGCGGTAGACGAAGAAACCCATGATCAGCACAGCCAGCAGAACAGCGGTGCGCAGCTTGCCCGCGGGCATGAACTTGGTGATCATTACGGCAGCCGCAACGGTCAGCGCGCCCATGATCAGCGCCATCACGATGCTGACCCCGCCAGAGGACCAGGCCTCGGGGATCACCGGAGTGGAGGTCAGCACCACCGCCAGCCCGCCAAGCGCGGTAAAGCCCATGATGCCGACGTTGAACAGCCCGGCAAAGCCCCACTGGATGTTCACTCCGATGGCCATGATAGCCGAGATCAGCCCCATGTTCAGGATCACCAGCGCCGAGTTCCAGGAGCCCGAGAAGAACAGGAAGTCGGTCATGCCCTCTGCGAGGATCATCACGCCGACAAAGACGAAAAGAAGGGTATGTTTCATGGTCTCACTCATACCGCTTTCCCTTTGAAGAGGCCGGTGGGCTTGAACAGGAGGACAACAATTAGGATCGCAAAGGAAACCGCGAACTTGTAGTCAGTGCTGAGGAGCTGAACCAGCCCGTCAGGCGCCAGGGCATCCGGCAGCGAGTAATTCAGCACCTTCTTCCAGGCATAGGTGATCGTCACCTCGGAGAAGGCGATGATGAACCCGCCGGCAATCGCGCCAATCGGATTTCCAAGGCCGCCCACGATGGCGGAGGCAAAGATCGGCAGCAGCAGCTGGAAATAGGTGAAGGGTTTGAAGGATTTGTCGAGGCCGTAAAGCACGCCGGCAATGGTCGCCAGTCCCGCCACGATCATCCAGGTGTACATCACCACCCGCTCCGGGTTGATGCCCGACAGCAGTGCCAGATCCTCATTGTCCGAATAGGCCCGCATGGATTTGCCGGTGCGGGTCTTGTTCAGGAACCAGAACAGCACTGCCACCACGATGATCGCGGTGATCACGGTGATGCCCTGGGTGGTCTTGATGGCCAGGCCTTCGTTCAGGCCGGTCATCTGCTTGAAGGTGCGCGCCTTGATGATGAAACGCTCGCCATCAGCAAACCGCTGATCGCCGGGGCCGATGATGAATCGCACAAGTCCGTTCATCATGAACATCACACCCAGCGAGACCATCACGAAGATCACCGGTTTTGCCTTCTGCGCGCGGTAAAAGCGGTAGACAGTCCGGTCGGTAAACAGGGCCAGCGCAATTGTGCCTGCAATGCCAAAGGGCAGGGCCAGCAGCGCCGTCGGCAGCACGCCAAAGCTGATTCCCATGGACTGGAACAGCCATGTGACCAGGATCGTCACCATCGCGCCAAAGGCCATGGTGTCGCCATGAGCAAAGTTCGAGAACCGCAGAATCCCGTAGATCAGCGTCACCCCCAGCGCGCCGAGCGCCAACTGGCTGCCATAGGCCAGCCCGGGGACAACAACAAAATTGGTAAGCGCCACAAGGGCGTTGAGAAGATCCATTATTGATCCTCCTTGCAAGAGCCAGCTATGACTGTTGTTTCAAATGGAGAGATAAGAGATTGCTCCGTAAGGACAAACTCTCCATCTTTCCAGTTGTCATAGATGCGCAGTGCGGCAACCTCCAAATTGTCTTCGGAAAGTTGCATAGCTCTGTATTTGTCTCCTGATGTGAGTTCATCACTCACTGCGAGTTGGCCAAAGAAAACTCTTTCGCGAGCAATCGGGGCAACGCTTTCCATTTTCATTACGTTCTCTTGAATGCTGACTTCCAACAGGAAGGAGCCATCTAAACAACTAGTTGGCTGGCAGCTTGCTCCAGACATACAGAGTGCTTCGATGGTGCAGGTTTCAACAGAACATAAAATGGAAGGTGTAGTTGCAGAAAACGCGGGAAATGCACTTAGTGTGCACAAACCTATTGCAGCCAGTGTGGAATGTGTCTTGCCAACGGGCATCACTCAGCCCCCCAGGAACGATTTGCGCACTTCGGGATCGGCCAGCAGCTCTTTGCCGGTGCCGGTATAGGCATTACGCCCCTGCACCAGAACATAGCCTTTGTCCGCGATCTCAAGCGCTTGCTTGGCGTTTTGCTCCACCATCAGGATCGGCAGCCCGGTGCGGGCGACCTCGATAATCCGGTCGAACAGCTCATCCATCACGATGGGGGAGACACCTGCTGTCGGTTCGTCCAGCATCAGAACCTTGGGCTTGGTCATCAGCGCGCGGCCCACCGCCACCTGCTGGCGCTGGCCGCCGGACAGCTCGCCGGCCGGCTGGTTGCGCTTTTCCTTCAGGATCGGGAACAGGTGATAGACCTGCTCCATTGTGTCCCGGATGTCATCGGTGCGGATAAAGGCGCCCATCTCCAGGTTTTCCTCCACCGTCATCGAGGTGAAGATGTTGCTGGTCTGCGGCACAAAGCCCATGCCCTTGACCACCCGGTCCTGCGGTGACAGCGCGGTGATATCCTCGCCACCCAGCCGCACCGCGCCGGAACGCACGTTCAGCATCCCGAACACCGCCTTCATCGCGGTGGATTTGCCGGCTCCGTTCGGGCCCACGATCACGGCGATTTCGCCGGGGTTCACGGCGATGGTGCAGTCATGCAGGATGTCCGGCCCCTTGCCGTATCCGCCTGTCATGGTGTCGCCAATCAAAAAGGGTTCAGACATCAAAGGCCTCCCTTGTTCTTCTGGCTGAAAATATCCCGGGGGAGCCGCGCAGCGGCGGGGGCAGAGCCCCAATAACCAACAACTCTGCCCATCATGCTTCCAGCTTGTCTTTGTTCTTGAGACCAGTGCCCAGATAGGCTTCGATCACATGCTCGTTCGCCTTGATCTCGTCCAGCGTGCCCTCGGCCAGCTTCTTGCCCTCGGCCATACAGATCACCGGATCGCAAAGGCGGCCGATAAATTCCATGTCGTGCTCGATCACGACAAAGGTATAGCCGCGCTCTTCATTCAGGCGCTTGATGGCATCGGCAATGGTATAGAGCAGAGTGCGGTTCACACCGGCGCCCACCTCATCCAGGAAGACGATCTTGGCATCCACCATCATGGTCCGGCCAAGCTCCAGCAGCTTTTTCTGGCCGCCGGACACCTGGCCCGCCTTCAGATCGGCGATATGGCTGATTGTCAGGAACTCCAGCACCTCATCGGCCTTGGCCCGCAGCGCGCGTTCCTCATCAGCAATCCGCTTGCGGCCGAACCAGGTGTTCCACAGGGTCTCGCCCGATTGCGCGCCCGGCACCATCATCAGGTTCTCCCGGCAGGTCATAGAGGAGAACTCATGCGCGATCTGGAAGGTGCGCAGCAGACCTTTATGGAACAGCTCATGCGGGGGCAGGCCGGTGATATCCTCACCATCCATGGTGACACGGCCGGAGGTCGGCGGCAGAACACCCGCGATTACATTGAACAAAGTGGTTTTGCCGGCACCGTTCGGCCCGATCAAACCGGTTATGGACCCCTTTGCGATTTCCAGCGAAGCGCCGTCCACCGCGTGGAACCCGCCGAAGTGCTTATGCAAGTCCTCGACGACGATCATGTCATTTCATCCCCTGCCGCGATTTTGCGGCGTTTTTAACTTGGAACAGCCCGGGCGGAACCCGGGCTGCTCTTTTTCGGTTAGATTTCTGATGGTTATCAGCGGAAGCGCAGGGTTTCGTTCTTGCCGCCCTTCACTTCGATCTCGCGGTAGGAGCCAGCGCTCTCACCCGGGCCGATCAGCTCAACGCCGGTCGCGCCCTGATAGTCAACGTCGCCGCCAGCGGCGAGGATTTCCAGCGCCTTGCCCAGCTCGCCCGGGTTGATCGGCTCGCCCGGGGCGTTGGCCACGTCCAGGATCTTGCCGACATAATCCGCCGGGTTGGTGGAGTTGGCAGCCTGCATTGCCAGCAGGAACAGCGCCGCCGCGTCATAGGATTCAGACGCATAGGCCGAGGTGCCGTCAAAGCCGCGCTCTTTTGCCATTTCGGCAAAGATTTCCGCGCCCTTGGAGTCGGAACCCGCGATCTGGCCGAAGGAGCCGTCCAGGTCCGGGCCGACGTTGGCCGGCAGGGTGTCGCCGATCATGCCGCCGGGCAGGCCAAAGGTGTCAAACGCACCGGAGTCCAGCGCGCCCTGGATGATGCCCAGGCCGCCCTGGTCCAGGTAGCCTGCAACCACCAGTATGTCGCCGCCGGCCGATGCCAGCGCGCCGACTTCTGCGGAATAGTCGCCCTTGCCGTCTTCATGCGCGGTCACGATGGTGACTTCGCCGCCAACACCTTCAAAGGAGGACTGGATCGCGTCCGCCAGGCCCTTGCCGTAGTCGTTGTTGGTATAGGTCAGCGCGATCGAGTTGATGCCGCGCTCTTTCAGGATCTCGGCCATCACCTGGCCTTCGCGTGCATCCGACGGCGAGGTGCGGAAGAACAGCCCGTTGTCTTCCATGGTGCTGAGGCCGGGCGAAGTTGCGGACGGCGAAATCATTACCATGCCGTTCGGGATCGCCACGTTCTGCAGGATGGCGCCGGTCACACCCGAGCAGTCGCCGCCGATGATGCCGTTCACGCCTTCAGCGACCAGTTTCTCGCCGTTGGCCACAGCCAGGCCGTTGTCGATGCAGCCGGTGTCGGCACGGACCGGGGTCACGGTGGCGCTGTCCAGCAGCTTGCCCGACTTGGTGACTTCTTCCATGGCCAGCTCGGCGCCGTCGCCCATGGCCGGGGCCAGCGATTCAATCGGGCCGGTGAAGCCGAACAGCACGCCCAGTTTCACTTCCTTGGCGTGGCCGCCGGCAAATGCGGTGCCAGCCGTCAGCGCAGCGGCCGCAGTGGCCATCAGCAGTTTCTTCATTTGAAAACTCCCATTGTTGGAACAAAAATGTTCACATCGGACCCTAGGCAAGCCGGTAGAAAAAGAAAAGTCTTATCGAACCGGAACATTTGTCCTTGGGCCGCTTGGTTTAAGCTGCACCTCCATAAGATCCCCGGATGCAGCGCGGGCGAGCCTCTACAGGGGAATCAGAGAAAGGAAAAGACCTCAATGCCGCGAAAATCCCTGCTCTTGACGGTTGCCCTTGCGTTCCTGACGGTTTTCACGGCAGCGCGGGCAGAAAACCTGCCCAGCAGCCTGGGCGATCTCAAGGTGGCACGCATGGCTGAGGGCTTTGATGTGCCCTGGGCCTTCGGGTTTTTGCCGGATGGCGGCCTCCTGGTGACTGAGCGGGACGGTCAGCTTTACTATGTCCGGGACGGCAGGCGGCAGCGGATCAGCGGAACGCCTCCGGTGGCCGCCGAAGGGCAGGGCGGCTTGCTGGATGTCATGATCCCGCGGGATTTTGCCCGCAGCCGGGAGGTGTTTTTGACCTTTTCCAAACGGCAGGGCCGCGGTGCCGGAACGGCGCTGGCTGTTGGGCGCCTCAATCCTGCCAATTCCCGCCTGTCCAATCTGCGTATCCTGTTTGAGGCCGCCCCAGGCGCATTGGGCGGGCGTCACTTTGGCTCCAGAGTGGTGGAGGCGCGGGACGGCACCTTGTTCCTGTCCCTGGGTGAGCGCGGCGACCGGCCCAGCGCCCAGAACCTGCGCCTGCACCAGGGATCGGTGGTGCGGATCAACCGCGACGGCACGGTTCCGGCGGACAATCCCTTTACCGGCCGCGAGGATGCCCAGCCGGAAATCTGGTCCTACGGCCACCGCAACCCGCAAGGCATGGCATTGGACCTGCAAGGCAGCCTATGGGTCGCCGAACATGGCGCCAGAGGCGGCGACGAGGTGAACCGGGTCCGCAAAGGGCGCAATTACGGCTGGCCCGTTATCTCCTACGGCCGCCACTATTCCGGCGCCCGGATCGGCGAAGGCACCTCGAAACCCGGGATGGAGCAGCCGGAATGGTACTGGGACCCCTCAATCGCCCCCTCCGGCATGATGATCTACTCCGGCAGGATGTGGCCCGAATGGCGCGGGGATATCTTCGTCGGCTCGCTCAAGTTCGACTATATCTCCCGCCTGTCCGGTGCGCCGCTCAAAGAGGTTGAACAACTGCGCAGCAGCGAGACAGGCCGCATCCGCGATGTGCAGGAGGCGCCCGATGGCAGCATCTGGTTTGCCTCGGAGGGGGAAGGGGCGATCTTGCGGATCGCCCGCTGACAACCGGGGCCTTAAGCCTTATACGTCGCCGCCTTGCTGCCGCGCTCGCGGTAGGGCGTGGTGTCGTAATGCGCCCGGTAGCATTTGGAGAAATGCGATGGCGAGGCAAAACCGCAGGCCAGCGCCACATTGATCACGCTCATATCGGTCTGCATCAGGAGGTTGCGCGCCTTCTGCAGCCGCAGCTCCATATAATAGCGCTTGGGCGAGCGGTTCAGGTAGCGGCGGAACAGCCGCTCCAGCTGCCGGGTGGACATGCCCACATCCTGCGCCAGAACCGAGGGGCTGATCGGCTCTTCGATATTGGCTTCCATCATCTGGATCACCATCGACAGCTTCGGGTGCCGCACACCGATGCGGGTCGGGATCGACAGCCGCTGGGTGTCCTGGTCGGTGCGGATCGAGGAATAGATCAGCTGATCCGCCACCGCATTGGCCAGCTCTTCGCCGTGGTCATTGGCAATCAGCTTCAGCATCAGGTCGATCGAGGACGTCCCGCCCGCGGTGGACACCCGGTTGCCGTCAATGACAAAAACCGATTTGGTCAGGTCGACCTCGTCGAACTCCTCAGCAAAACTGTCGGCGTTCTCCCAGTGGATGGTGGCGCGCTTGCCGTCCAGCAGCCCGGCCTTGGCCAGGGTATAGGAAGCCGTGCACAAACCGCCCACGGTCAGCCCTTTGCGGGCCTCCCGGCGCAGCCAGGCCAGCAGTTTCTTGGTGGTGGCTTCCTGCACGTCAATGCCGGAACACAGCATCATCACGTCGTCGCGGCGCAATTCGATCAGATCGCTGTCCAGCTGAAAGGTTGTTCCGGCCGAACAGGTTACGGTCTCGCCGCCTTCGCCGATTAGAGTCCAGGAATAGGTATCATCGCCATTCATACGGTTGGCGATCCGAAGGCATTCGACAGCCGATGCGTAAGACAGCATCGTGAACTTGTCGAGAAGCACAAAAACGAACCTTTTCGGCTGGCCGGCTTCAGCTCCAGAATCAGCAGGCTTGCGTGTCGTCTGCATGGCGCGCGTCCTTCAAGAAACAGATCGGGCCGCGGCAGCTTGCTGCGCGGCGGGTCGGGAAACCGTGCTCACAGCTTGAAGCCGGGGTCAAGTAGGCGCATTTCTAAACTGGCCTCCGCGGAGCGGATTTTGTATAGAGCACGCAGGATATACTAAAGACCTCTGATGCGGAGATAAAGTCATGAGCGAATGGCAAAAATCGGACTGGCGCAACAAGCCGCGGGTGCAGATGCCGGACTACACCGATGCCGCAGCGCTGAACGCTGTCGAGGCTCAGCTTTCCAAGTTCCCGCCGCTGGTCTTCGCCGGCGAGGCGCGCCGCCTGAAACAGCACCTGGGCGCGGCAGGCCGCGGCGAGGCGTTCCTGCTGCAGGGCGGCGACTGCGCTGAAAGCTTTGACCAGTTCAGCGCCGACGCAATCCGCGACACCTTCAAGGTGATGCTGCAGATGGCGATGGTGCTGACCTATGGCGCCAAGGTGCCGGTGGTGAAGGTGGGCCGGATGGCCGGCCAGTTCGCCAAGCCGCGCAGCGCGGCGACCGAAACCATTGATGGCGTCGAACTGCCCAGCTACCGCGGCGACATCATCAACGAACTGGATTTTACGGCCGCAGCCCGCATCCCGAACCCGCAGAAGATGCTGCAGGCCTATACCCAGGCCGCGGCCACGCTGAACCTGCTGCGCGCCTTCTCCACCGGCGGCTTTGCCGATATGAGCCGGGTGCATTCCTGGACCCTGGGCTTTACGGACGAGCAGGAAGTCCAGAAATACAGCGAAATCGCAACCCGCATTCAGGACACCATTGATTTCATGAACGCGGCCGGCATCAGCGCCGACACCACGCATGAATTCTCCACCGTCGAATTCTACACCAGCCACGAAAGCCTGCTGCTGGAATATGAGGAGGCGCTGACCCGCCTCGATTCGACTTCCGGCAAATGGCTGGCCGGTTCCGGCCACATGATCTGGATCGGCGACCGCACCCGCCAGCCGGACGGCGCCCATGTTGAATTCTGCCGCGGCGTGCTGAACCCGATCGGCCTCAAGTGCGGCCCGACCACCACCGCTGAGGATCTCAAGGTGCTGATGTCGCGCCTGAACCCGGAAAACGAAGAGGGCAAGCTGACCCTGATCGCCCGCTTCGGCGCCGGCAAAGCGGGTGAGCATCTGCCGCGTCTGGTCAAGGCGGTGAAGGAAGAGGGCGCCAACGTCACCTGGGTCTGCGACCCGATGCACGGCAATACCATCAAGTCCTCCACCGGCTACAAGACCCGCCCCTTCGACAGCGTGCTGCGCGAGGTGCGTGACTTCTTCGGCGTCCACAAGGCCGAGGGCACCATCCCCGGCGGCGTGCATTTCGAGATGACCGGCCAGGACGTGACCGAATGCACCGGCGGCGTGCGCGCGGTGACCGAAGAGGATCTGAGCGACCGCTACCACACCGCCTGCGATCCGCGCCTGAACGCCAGCCAGTCGCTGGAACTGGCCTTCCTGGTGGCCGAAGAACTGTCCGCCCTGCGCGCCAGCCAATCCGCACGCCAGGCCGGCTGACCCCGGCAGGGGCCGCCGGTTGCGGCGGCCCGCTTCAGACATGTGAAGATAAAAAGGCGCCCCGGAGTTCTCTCTCGGGGCGCAGTCAATTCAAGTGCTATGACCTTGTACTTGAATGATAAGATTTGGCCTAGGGTCAGTCGCGGCTGACCACCAGACGCAGATGCGGTGCGCCAGTGCGTTTGCCGGCAGCCGGGGTGTCTTTCTGCGCCTCGGTTTCGGGTTTCGCAGGCGGCCGTGTCCGGCTGCGGTCCAGCAGCGCCTTGGCTTCATCCAAAAGCGAGCGTTCAGGCTTGAACCGGGCCTGGGTCTCAGCAAAGCCAGGATTGGGCTGGTTCACCTCCGGGCGCTCCTCCTTGGCGTCAGCGCGCGGCTTGGCCTTGAATTCCCCGCTGTCTGCAGACTTGCCAACGGTGCGCATTTCAATCGAGCTGATTGAGAAACGCTGGGACGTCGCAGCGGTTCCGTCTTCTGCCACCAGTACCCCCAGCACCCGGCTGATGTCCCCCAGATCGCTGCGCAGCGGCATCAGCAGCATCCGGGCTTCGCGCGGCGTGCGCTGGCGCGGGGCCTCGATTTGCAGCTCCAGTTCGACGATGGCAGGCGTTTCAAACATATGCTCCATGGCGGAGCTCAGCTGTTTGCGCGCTTCGGTGGTGAAGAAGGCCGTGACCGGCATCCCGCGCACTTCCATCCCTGCCATTTCATTGACCAGGGAGCCAGCCAGGCGGAACCGCGCGATACCCGGTGCGATCCGTTCCAGAATAAACGTGTTGCTCAGGATGTTTTCCAGGCCGCGCGGGTCGATCTGCGACCGGCTGGGCACGTCGTCGCCGCGGCGAAGCGCGGTCCAATAGGCCTCCGCCTGGCGCAGCGGCGACTGCGCGCCACCCTTGCGGAAGCGGCTCATGGATACAACCTTGTTCTGGCTTGTCTGCATGTCAGTTCCGCTGCGGCTGCCAAAAATCATCTTCTCATCCCCTTGACCCCCGGACGCCCCTTGGTCTCCAGCAGCCTGTGGCTGTGTTAACTCTTAGGGCCGGTATGGTTACCCTGAAGTTAAGATGACACAATCTAATTCAAATTTGGACTACTTCTTTAAGCAATGGTTAACGCGTCGGGATGGGGGAGTTTATGCGATTGCGCTTGCACCCTATACTTTTGAGACAGTAGAGCAGACCAATCACCAGCGAAACGAGGGTTCTATCCATGACGATCCGCAGTATGACGGCCTTTGCCTCGGCGCAGGGCAGCCTGGGGCCGCACAGCTGGAGCTGGGAACTGCGCTCTGTCAACGCCAAGGGGCTGGACCTTCGCCTGCGGGTTCCGGATTGGCTGGAAGGCCTTGAAAACCAGGTCCGTTCCGTTCTGGGCAAATCGCTGGCGCGGGGCAATGTTTCCCTGTCGCTGCGTATCTCCCGGTCCGAGGACAGCGCAGGCCAAGTGCAGGTCAACACCAATGTTCTGCAATCGGTGGTCAAGGCCCTGGCCGAAGCGCAGTCGGTTGCCATGCAGAACCGGGTAGAGGTGCAGCCCGCCTCTGCGGCAGAGCTTCTTGCGTTCAAGGGCGTGCTGGAACAGTCTTCGGGCGACGATGATCCGGCGCCGCTGGTTGCCGTGCTTGGCAAGGAACTGGAAACCCTTGTGGCGGAATTCGTTCAGATGCGCGAGGCCGAGGGCGCCGCGCTTGCCGTAATCCTTAACGGCCAGCTGGAACAGGTGGCCGCCCTGACCGCCCAGGCGGCAGAGCGTGCTGAAGAGCGCAAGGTGAAAATGGCCGAAACGCTGAAGGCCAACCTGGCCCGCGTCATGGACAATGCAGAGGGCGCCGACCCCGACCGGGTGGCGCAGGAACTGGCGCTGATCGCAGTCAAGGCCGATGTGACAGAGGAACTGGACCGCCTTGGCGCCCATGTGGACGCCGCCGCCGATTTGCTGGTCAAGGGCGGTGCCGTGGGGCGCAAGCTCGATTTCCTGATGCAGGAGTTCAACCGCGAGGCCAACACGCTGTGCTCCAAGGCGCAGCATGCCGGGTTGACGGCAGTGGGGCTTGAGCTGAAAACCGTGATCGACCAGATGCGCGAGCAGGTCCAGAACATAGAATAAGAAAAGGAGTGCTTTGATGGCGGACCGCCGCGGCCTTTTGATCATCCTCTCGTCGCCTTCGGGCGCAGGCAAATCCACCCTGGCCCGCCGCCTGATGGCTTGGGACCCGGGTCTTGCCTTCTCTGTCTCCGCCACCACCCGCGCCCCGCGCCCGGGCGAGGAGCACGGACGCGAGTACTACTTCATGTCGGAAGACGAATTCAAAACCAAGGTGGCCGAGGGCGGCATGCTGGAACACGCCCATGTGTTCGGCAATTTCTACGGCTCGCCCGCAGGCCCGGTGAAGGACACCATCGAGGCCGGCCAGGACGTGCTGTTCGACGTCGATTGGCAGGGCGAAATCCAGATCCGCAACTCCGACCTGGGCAAGCACGCGCTGTCGATCTTCATCCTGCCGCCTTCGATCACCGAATTGCGCCGCCGCCTGGAAACCCGGGCCCAGGACAGCGACGAGGTGATCTCCAAGCGGATGATGAAAAGCTGGGACGAAATCAGCCACTGGGGCTATTATGACTATGTGCTGGTCAACGACGACCTGGACGAAACCGAGGCCAAGCTGAAAACCATCGTCGAGGCAGAGCGGATGCGCCGCATCCAGCAGCCCAAGCTGCAGGACCACGTCCGCGCCCTGCAGACCCAGTTCGAGGAACAGTCATGACCCTTTTTGCCCTTGGCGCCGACCGCCCGCAAATCCACGAAGACACCTGGGTTGCCCCTGATGCCAACCTGATCGGCAAGGTGGTGATGGAGGCGGGGTCTTCGGTCTGGTTCGGTGTCACCATCCGCGCCGATCACGAGGAAATCCGCATCTGCGAAGGCACCAATGTGCAGGAAAACGTGGTGATGCATATTGATGCAGGCTTCCCGCTGAACATCGGCAAAAACTGCACCATCGGACACAAGGCGATGCTGCACGGCTGCACCATCGGCGAAAACTCTCTGGTCGGCATGGGCGCAACCATCCTGAACGGTGCCAGGATCGGCAAAAACTGCCTGATCGGGGCGGGGGCGCTGATCACCGAGAACAAGGAAATCCCCGACAATTCTCTGGTGATGGGAAGCCCCGGCAAGGTGGTGCGCGAGGTCGACGCGGCCCTGGCCGAAAAGCTCACACAAAGCGCGCTCCTCTATCAGGACAACATGCGCCGGTTCCGGGCGGAACTGAAACCGCTGTAGCCGGCGCCGCAGGCAGCACGGTTTTGCGCTGATTGAACGGTTTCTGCCACAACAGGTTTACAGAACGGCAGTAGGCAGGCCGGACTGGTCAACAGCGGGGAACAGATGACGAGCGAGCTGATAGAAGGATTTCTGGCGGCCATTCCGCTTCCGGCGGTGATGGTGGATCAGACCGAACGTTTCATCGCCGTAAACAGCGGTGCGGAGGCGCTGCTGGGGCAGGGCGTGCAGGGCCGCCACTTCGCCACCATCCTGCGCCAGCCCAGCGTTGCCACCGCGATCGAGGCCTGTCTGCACGACAAGCAGCCCCGCACTGCCCGGCACCTGTCCAACGACGGCGCCCAGGACACCACCTACACGGTCACCCTGCGCTATGTGCCCGGCATCGGCGCGGTGGGCGGCGGCGCGGTGCTGGCCTGTTTCGACGACATCACCGAACGCCAGCAGGCCGGCCAGATGCGCCGCGACTTTGTTGCGAATGTCAGCCATGAGCTGCGCACGCCGCTGACGGCCCTGATCGGCTTTATCGAAACCCTGCGCGGCCCGGCCCGGGACGACGCCGCTGCCCGCGACCGGTTCCTGACGATCATGGAAGGCGAGGCCAGCCGGATGAACCGCCTGGTCGGGGATCTTCTGTCACTCAACCGCGTGGAAAGCGAGGAACGGGTCCGCCCCAAGGAGCAGGTGGATCTCACCGGCCTTCTGTGCTCCACCCTGAAAACTCTGTCGCCAGTGGCAGAGGCCCGTGGCACTGCGATGACACTGGAGGCACCGGAGGATCCGGTCGGTGTCACCGGCGACCCGGATCAGCTGCAGCAGGTCTTCACCAACCTGGTGGAAAACGCGGTGAAATACGGCGGCGATCAGGTGCGGGTCGTGCTGACGCATTCAGAGCGCGATCCGTCAGTGCGTGCGCCCGCCGCGCTTGTCCAGGTGATCGACAACGGCCCCGGAATCGCTGCCGTCCACCTGCCGCGGCTGACAGAGCGCTTCTACCGCGCCGACAGCCACCGCTCCCGCGAGATGGGCGGAACCGGGCTGGGTCTGGCGATTGTAAAACACATCATCAACCGCCACCGCGGCCGTCTGCGCGTCGAAAGCAACGTTGGCGAAGGATCTGTTTTTACAGTCGTTTTGCCGGATTGATCTGCACAGGAACACGCGCCGGAAGCACGCCGCAGCCGTAAAACCACGGCGGCGGCGTTGCCGTTTGTGACCGATTTTTTTCGCCGCAAACCGGCTTTGTCATACGGCTGTTACACAGCTGTCACAAAAGCCTCATCACCACCCCATAGGAGAGGCGGCAAGATCATCGAGGGGGTGATCGACATATGAAACTCTTGGAGACACAAATGTCCTTTGTGAAACTGACCGCATCCACCCTGGCAATCGCCGCCGTTTCCGCAACCGCAGCTGCTGCGCGCGACCAGGTCCAGGTTGCCGGTTCGTCCACCGTTCTGCCCTACGCCTCCATCGTGGCAGAAGCCTTTGGCGAGAACTTCGACTTCCCGACCCCGGTTGTGGAATCCGGCGGCTCCTCCGCTGGCCTCAAGCGTTTCTGCGAAGGCGTGGGGGAAAACACCATCGACGTCGCCAATGCATCGCGCCAGATCAAAGACAAGGAAATCAAGGCCTGCGCCGAAAACGGCGTGACCGACATCATCGAGGTCCGCATCGGCTATGACGGCATCGTCTTTGCCTCCGACATCAACGCCAACGGTTTCGAATACACCCCGTCCGACTGGTTCCTGGCGCTGTCCGACAAGGTGCTGGTTGACGGCCAGCTGGTCGACAACCCGAACCAGACCTGGGCAGACGTGAACGCCAACTTCCCGGCGGTCGATATCCAGGCCTTCGTTCCGGGCACCAAGCACGGCACCCGCGAAGTGTTCGAAGACAAGGTAATCCTGGCCGGCTGCGAAGCCACCGGCGCGTTTGAGCACCTGCTGGCCAACGCCGAAGGCGACACCGACAAGGCCAAGCACAAAGCAGCTGAGAAAGCCTGCATTGCGCTGCGCACCGACGGCAAATCGGTCGACATCGACGGCGACTACACTGAGACCCTGGCCCGGATTGAGTCCAACAAAGACGGCATCGGCGTCTTTGGCCTGGCCTTCTACGAGAACAACACCGACAAGCTGCAGGTTGCAACCATGTCCGGCGTGGTTCCCTCGACCGAAAGCATCGCAACCGGCGAATACCCGGTCTCCCGCCCGCTGTTCTTCTACGTCAAGAAAGCCCACATCGGCGTGATCCCGGGCCTGAAGGAATACGCTGAGTTCTTCGTCGCAGACGAGGTTGCCGGCGAAGACGGCCCGCTGGCCGAATACGGCCTGGTTGCCGACCCGGAACTGGCGGACACTCAGGAAGCGGTTGCCAATGAGGCCGTGATGGGCGGCAACTCCTAAGCTGTCCCGCCTGTGATCTGATCCTTGCCGGGGCGGAGCCAACCTCCGCCCCGGCGCTTCTTCCGCGGCAGGGCTGCCGCAGCCAATACGCCACCGCCAATACCGGAGCTTTTCATGCCCACTTTCTGGCTTGTTGCCCTCCTGCTTGCGCTCTCTGCTGCGGGCTACTACGGCGGCCGCCGCCGCGCGATTGCCACCGCTGCGGGCAATGTCAAAGACCTGCATTCGCTGCCATCTTATTACGGCTACCACGTGGCGCTTGCGGCCTTTGTTCCGGCCATCGGCGCGCTTGCGATCTGGCTGCTGGCTCAGCCCATGTTCATCGAGACCCGCGTCTCCGGCATGATCCCGGCGGATGCAGTTCCGGAAAGCTCCTCCATCGGCCTGGTGATGAGCGATGTGCGCCGGGTGGCCGAGGGCCTGGACCTGGCGGTGGAGCAGGGGCTGCTGACCGCCCGCGAGGCCCGCAATGTCGCCGGCAGCGGCCAGGACGTCCGCGCCCTGATGGGCGAGGTGGGCGTGGCCCTGGGCGATGACGTGCGCCCGGAAGTGCTGAATGCCGCGCAGGCCTACCGCAACCTCTCGAACACTGGCCGCACCGCCATGACCGTGGTTGTGGCGCTGCTGGCGCTTGGCGGCTTTGCATGGGCTTACAGCCGCACCCACAAGGATTTCCGCGCCCGCAACGTGGTGGAACGCGCGGTGCTGGCGCTCTTGATCCTGGCCGCCTCGCTGGCGATCCTGACCACCGTTGGCATCGTTCTGTCGATGCTGTTTGAAACTAAAAACTTCTTTGGCCTGCACAGCTGGACGGACTTCTTCTTCGGCTCCACCTGGGCGCCGAACTTCCGCGGCGGCAGTGAACTGTCGATCCTGCCGCTGCTGTGGGGCACGCTCTATATCTCCTTCATCGCGCTGCTGGTGGCGGTGCCTGTCGGCCTTTTTGCCGCCATCTACCTGTCTGAATACGCCAGCGGCGCCGTGCGCGCCTTTGCCAAGCCGCTGCTGGAAATCCTCGCGGGCATCCCCACCATCGTCTACGGCCTGTTTGCGCTGCTGACCGTCGGCCCGGCACTGGCAGACCTCTTTGGCAAGGGCGGCCTGCTGGGCGTTGAATGGATGGCAGGCGCCACCTCGGTCCTGACCGCGGGCCTTGTCATGGGCATCATGCTGATCCCCTTCGTCTCCTCGCTGTCCGACGACATCATCAACGCGGTGCCGCAGGCGATGCGCGACGGCTCTCTGGGCCTTGGCGCCACCAAATCCGAGACCGTGCGCCAGGTGGTGATGCCGGCAGCACTCCCGGGCATCGTCGGCGCGGTGCTGCTGGCCGCCTCCCGCGCCATTGGCGAGACCATGATCGTGGTCATGGGGGCGGGCGCAATTGCCAAGTTCTCTGCCAACCCGCTGGAGTCGATGACCACAATCACCACCCGTATCGTCAGCCAGCTGACCGGCGACACCGACTTTGCCAGCCCCGAAACGCTGGTTGCCTTTGCCCTGGGCCTGACCCTGTTTGTCCTGACCCTCGGCCTGAACGTCCTGGCGCTCTACATCGTGCGCAAATACCGGGAGCAGTACGAATAATGACTGACCTCAGCCAAACCCCCGCAGGCGCCGCGCCCCGCAAACACGGCGGCTCGCTGCTGGAAAAATCCGCGCAAACCCGCAAACGCAACGCTGCGGAAACCCGGTTCAAGGCTTATGGCATCGCCGCCATCACCGCGGGGCTGATCATGCTGCTGGTGCTGGTGACCACCATCGTCGGCAAGGGCACCGGCGCCTTTCAGCAGACCTTTATCACCCTGCAGGTGGAGCTGCTGGAGAAGAAGCTCGACAAGAAAGGCAACCGCGACCTGGCTGATATCAAGAAGGTCACCACTTTCGGTTACGCCCCGATCATCAAGGGCGCCATGACCGCGGCGGTTGAGGATCTGGGCATTGAAACCGGTCTTAAGGCCAAGCAGCTGGCCGGTATCCTGTCCAAGGACGCCGCGGCGCAGCTGCGGGCGTATGTTCTGGCGAACCCGGACCAGATCGGCCAGACGGTGGAGTTCCGCTTCCTCGCCTCCAGCCGCGTGGATGGCTACCTGAAGGGCCGCGTCACCCGTGACAGCATTGCCAACGACAAGAACATCTCAGCGGAACAGCTTGATCTTGTTGATGCTTTGGCCGCTGCCGGTGTGCTGGAGAAGACCTTCAACCTCGACTTCATCTTTGGCGCGGATGCCTCCGACGCCCGCCCGGAGGCGGCCGGTATCGGCGTCTCAATGCTGGGCTCGCTGTTCATGATGTTCGTGGTGCTGGCGCTGGCGCTGCCGATCGGCGTCGCAGCCTCGATCTATCTTGAGGAATTTGCGCCGCAGAACTGGCTCACCGATCTGATTGAGGTGAACATCTCCAACCTTGCCGCCGTTCCCTCCATCGTGTTCGGCATCCTGGGCCTGGCGGTCTTCATCAATTACATGCACCTGCCGACCTCGGCGCCGCTGGTGGGCGGGCTGGTGCTGACGCTGATGACCCTGCCGACCATCATCATCTCCACCCGCGCCTCGCTGAAATCGGTGCCGCCGTCGATCCGCGACGCCGCCTTGGGCGTCGGTGCGTCGAAGATGCAGGCGGTGTTCCACCACGTGCTGCCGCTGGCCGCGCCCGGCATCCTGACCGGCACCATCATCGGCCTGGCGCAGGCGCTGGGGGAAACCGCGCCGCTCCTGCTGATCGGCATGGTCGGCTTCATCGCCTCCAACGCGCCGGAAACCCTGGCTGACGGGCTGCTGGCCCCGAACTCCGCAATGCCCGCCCAGATCTACGAATGGGCCAAACGCGCCGACCCCGCATTCTACGAACGCGCCTGGGGCGGCATCATCATCCTTCTCATCTTCCTGGTGACCATGAACACGCTTGCCGTGATCCTGCGCCGCCGCTTTGAACGCCGCTGGTAAAAGGGGCATAGTGCTATGAACGACATGACCGTGATGGAAAACACCGTGGACACGCAAGCAATCAAAATCGCCGCCAAAGACGTCAACGTCTACTACGGCGACTCCCACGCGATCAAAGACGTGAATGTCCAGATCGAGGACAAGACCGTCACTGCCTTTATCGGCCCTTCGGGCTGCGGCAAATCCACCTTCCTGCGCTGCCTGAACCGGATGAACGACACCATCGACATTTGCCGCGTCAAGGGCGACATCCTGCTGGACGGCGAGGATATCTATGACAAGCGCGTCGACCCGGTGCAGCTGCGCGCCAAGGTCGGCATGGTGTTCCAGAAGCCGAACCCGTTCCCCAAGTCTATCTATGACAATGTGGCCTATGGGCCGCGGATCCACGGTTTGGCCAAAAACAAGGCGGAACTGGATGAAATCGTAGAGAAATCCCTGCGCCGCGGTGCCATCTGGGATGAGGTCAAGGACCGTCTGGACGCGCCCGGCACCGGCCTGTCCGGCGGCCAGCAACAGCGTCTGTGCATTGCCCGCGCGGTTGCCACAGAACCCGAAGTTCTGCTGATGGACGAACCCTGCTCGGCGCTGGACCCCATTGCCACCGCGCAAGTCGAGGAACTGATCGACGAGCTGCGCAGCCAGTATTCCGTGGTGATCGTCACCCACTCGATGCAGCAGGCCGCCCGCGTCAGCCAGAAAACCGCCTTTTTCCACCTTGGCAACCTGGTGGAATTCGGACCGACCGGCCAGATCTTCACCAATCCCGAAGACAAGCGCACCGAAAGCTACATCACCGGCCGGATCGGCTGATTTCAAGGAAAATCAAATGACTGCACAGCATATTGCATCTGCTTTCGACCGCGATCTGGAGGCAATTCAAGCCCGGATCATGAAGATGGGCGGCCTGGTCGAGGACGCGATCCGCGAAGCCGCGCGTGCCTTGGAAACCCGCGACGAGGAATTGGCCCTGACCGTCCGCCAGGGCGACAAGGCCATCGACGGGCTGGAAGAGCTGATCAACGAGGAAACCGCCCGCCTGATCGCCCTGCGCGCGCCTGCCGCTTCCGACCTGCGGCTGGTTCTGTCGGTGATGAAGATTGCCGGCAACCTGGAACGCATTGGCGACTATGCGAAAAACATGGCCAAGCGCACTGGTGTTCTGGCCCAGGGTCCGAACATCAGCGAGGGTACCTCCGCCCTGCGCCGCATGGCGCGCGAGGTGGAGCGGATGCTGAAGGACGCGCTTGATTCCTATATTCAGCGCGATGTGGAACTGGCCCGCGATGTGATCGAGCGCGACCGCGACGTGGATCAGATGTATAACGCCCTGTTCCGCGAATTTCTGACCCATATGATGGAGGACCCGCGCAACATTTCGGCCTGTATGCACTTGCATTTCATTGCAAAAAACACCGAACGCATGGGCGATCATGTGACCGCGATCGCCGAGCAGGTGATCTATTTGGTCACCGGCGAAAAGCCGGAAGAAGACCGCAAAAAAGCCGACACCACCTCGACCACACCGCAGGAGATCTGACCGATGGCTGCCGACCAGCCCACCGTTCTGGTTGTAGAAGACGAAATGGCCCAGCGGGAAGTGCTGGCCTACAATCTCGAAGCTGACGGCTTCCGCGTGCTCAGGGCCAAGGATGGCGAAGAAGCGCTGCTGGTGGTCGAGGAAGACATGCCCGATATCATCATCCTCGACTGGATGATGCCCAACCTTAGCGGTATCGAAGTTTGCCGCCGCCTCAAGACCCGCGCCGAAACCCGCAACATCCCGGTGATCATGCTGTCCGCCCGGTCCGAGGAAGTGGACAAGGTGCGCGGCCTGGAAACCGGCGCCGATGATTACGTGGTGAAACCCTATTCGGTGGTGGAACTGATGGCCCGCGTGCGCAGCCAGCTGCGCCGGGTCCGGCCCTCCACGGTCGGCGTGCGGCTGGAATACGGCGACATCGTGCTGGACGCCGAAACCCACAAGGTCAGCCGGGGCGGCAACCCGCTCAAGCTGGGGCCGACCGAATTCCGCCTGCTCTCCACCTTCATCGAGAAACCGGGCCGGGTCTGGAGCCGCGAGCAATTGCTGGACCGGGTCTGGGGCCGCGACATCTATGTCGACACCCGCACCGTCGACGTTCACATCGGCCGCTTGCGCAAGGCGCTGACCCAGCATGGCGGCGACGATCCTGTCCGCACTGTGCGCGGCGCCGGCTACGCCCTGGGCTGAAGCCTGGCTGAAACGGCACCAGAGGGTGCACAAGGGGTGTACAGGGGGTGCACGCAAATCACCCCCTGATTTTCACTCTTTGAACATCACCGCGGCAACGGATCCTCCGGCTGCGCCTTGCCAGCCAGCCAGCCGCGGAATTTCGTCAGCGCCGGCGCATTGGATTTCTGCTCCGGCCAGACCAGGTAATAGGCGCCTGCGCTCTCCACCGGCTCCGGATGCAGTGCCATCAATCGGCCTGTGGCCAGATCTTGCTCCACCAGGTAATCCGGCATCAGCGCGACGCCCAGCCCGTGCAGTGCAGCCTGCGTGATGGTTGCGAATTGATCATAGATCGTGCCGCTCAGGTCCGCGCCTGCCTCTATGCCTTGCTGTTCAAACCAGTCCTTCCAGGCGGTTGTCCGGGTCTGGATGTGCAGCAGAGGCAGCTTCAGAATTTCCCTCGGCTCATTAATCCTGCGCCCCTCCAGAAGCTGCTGGGCGCAGACCGGCAGCAACTGTTCATGCTTCAGCAGCAATGATTGGGTTCCCGGCCAGGACGCATCTCCAAAATGTATCGCCGCATCAAATGGTTCGGTGGCAAAGTTGAATGGCTCCAGCCGGGTTGCCATGTTGATGGTCACATCCGGGTGCAACCGGGAAAACTCCGGCAGCCGGGGCATCAGCCAGCGCATCCCAAAGGCCGGAAGGATCGCCAGATTCAGCGTGCCCGCCAGCGGTGCCGCCTGCAGGCGCAGGGTGGATTGCACGATCTGGTTCAGGGCTTGGCGGATCTCCGCCGCGTAATCCCGCGCCTCAGTGGTCAGCGCCAGCCGCTTTTGGTCCCGTTGCACAAGCTCCATCCCCAGCTGCCGCTCCAGCGTTTGCAGCTGTCTGCTGACCGCGCCTTGCGTCAGCGCCAGTTCCTCCGCCGCGGCTGAGGCGCTGCCAAGCCGGTCCAGCGCTTCCAGCGCGCGCAGGGAGGGAATCGAAGGCAGGAATTTGCGTGGCACTGTCATGTATGAGTGTTTGTCATGCTTTGTTGCCAAAGTCTCGCTGTTTTTTCCGTTCACCTCCCGTTAGGGTTTGGCCAAATCGCGAACCACTGAGGTGACAAGATGACCGACAAACCCGCCCTGCGTGCCAAGGATGCCCCGGATCTGGGCCGTTTCAATTGGGAAGACGCGCTGCGTCTGGAGGATCAGCTGACCGAGGACGAGCGGATGATCTCCGCCTCGGCCCGTGCCTATGCCCAGGAAAAACTTCAGCCGCGCGTGCTAAGTGCCTATGAAAACGAAGAAACTGACCCGGAGATTTTCCGTGAGATGGGCGAAATGGGCCTCCTTGGCACCACCATTCCGGAAGAATACGGCGGGCTTGGCGGCGGCTATGTGTCCTATGGCCTGGTCGCCCGCGAGGTGGAACGCGTCGACAGCGGCTACCGCTCGATGATGTCGGTGCAAAGCTCGCTGGTGATGTATCCCATCTACGCATACGGAAGTGAGGACCAGCGCCGGAAATACCTGCCGAAACTCGCCTCGGGCGAATGGATTGGCTGCTTTGGCCTGACCGAACCGGATGCCGGCTCAGATCCCGCCAGCATGAAGACCAGAGCGGAAAGAACTGATGGAGGCTATAGGCTTACAGGCTCCAAGATGTGGATCTCCAACGCGCCGATTGCCGATGTGTTTGTGGTCTGGGCCAAGTCCGAGGCGCATGGCGGCAAGATCCGCGGCTTTGTCCTGGATAAAGGGCTGAAGGGTCTCAGCGCGCCGAAAATCGAAAACAAAGCTTCCCTGCGGGCCTCGATCACCGGTGAGATTGTGATGGATAGCGTGGAAGTCGGCGAAGACGCGCTGCTGCCGCATGTCGAAGGACTGAAGGGACCGTTCGGCTGTTTGAACCGCGCGCGCTATGGGATCAGCTGGGGCGCCATGGGCGCTGCTGAGGCCTGCTGGCACGCCGCCCGTCAGTACGGATTGGACCGCACGCAATTCGGCCGGCCGCTGGCAAATACCCAGCTGTTCCAGCTGAAACTGGCGAACATGCAAACCGAAATTACCCTGGGACTGCAGGCTTCCTTGCGCGTCGGCCGGTTGATGGACGAGGCCAATGCCGCGCCCGAGATGATTTCGATCATCAAGCGCAACAACTGCGGCAAGGCGCTGGAGATCGCCCGGATGGCCCGTGACATGCACGGCGGAAACGGTATCAGCCTGGAGTTCAACGTGATCCGGCATATGGTGAACCTGGAGACCGTGAACACTTACGAGGGCACTCATGATGTCCATGCGCTGATCCTGGGCCGTGCTCAGACTGGATTGCAGGCGTTCTTCTGATTGCAGAGCCGCAGCGCGGAGCTTGCTTCGCGCTGCATTTTTGCAATTTGAGTTTGCGTTCTTGCGGCCATTGGCCGAACGGAGATTTTTGCAAAGATAGTTGAACAGCGGCATCACCGCGTAAAGCGTCCTGGGGCCGGAAATCTGGTTAATGAGTTTTCTGACTGATGCAGCGCATTTTCACGCCTGCTGCATTTTGAGGCGGTAAATCAGATTAACAAGACCAGGCTGATTTGCGCATTCTCTGTTGCGATGGGGCAGAGTCAAAACTCTCCTCTGCAAAATTGCAAAACGTCTTCAGAAGAGAAAATTGAAGGCCGCGTCTTGCGTTCGTGCAAAATGAGCGCGTCTCGCCTTTCCCAATAACTGCAAGCTATGCAAAAATGCATGTTCGTTTTGCGCATCTGCAAGTGAAAATGCGCAAACCTATGCAGCTTGGATTTAGCGCACTATTGCGTTTTTTAGCGCATTTACAGTAGGTTAACTTTATGCGCCAGTGGGTGCAAGGCGAAAGTTAAGAAGACTTTAATGAAGTTGGCGGGCGCAGCAAGGCAAGCCGGCTGAAGGTGCAAACCTTTCAGTCACAAAAAAACGGACCGGCAAAACCGGTCCGTTTCTGACCTGATCCGCGTGGCCTTATGCGGGCAGGTGAATATTGAACTTCTGGCGGATGGCCATGTCCGTTTCCGCGTCAAAGCGGGCAGAGGCACGTTCTGACAGGATCTTTTCCTTTTTAGCAATCGCCTTTTCGATCAGATCCGGCTTTTCCAGCTCGGCCCATTCCTTGGGGGAGGTCCGGTCGCCAAGTTCCGGGTAGACATAATCCACCTGCATCCGGCTGAGGGTCTGGTCCGTACCCAGGTAATGACCAGGGCCGCCAAGGCAGGTTGCGCGCATCTGATCCAGCGCCAGCGTTTCGTGGTTCACTTCGATACCGCGGACACAGCGTTGTGCCTGTCCGAGCAGATCGTTGTCGAGGATCAGCGACTCGTGGCAGAACCCCAGCAGCGACGCATGCATGCCTGCGGCCTCGTAAACCATGTTGAGCCCGGAAAGCCCTGCCATGACTGCGGAGCACATCTGCTCCCAGCCTGCCTGCATGTCGGGCAGTTTCGAGTCGGATGCCCCGGCTGCGGCACCGCCCGGCAGGTTGTAGAATTTATGCATTTGCGCGCAGCCCGCAGACAGCAGAGCCTGCTCGCCGGACCCAACGCTCATGGCGCCGGTGCGCAGGTCCAGTCCGAAGGGCCAAGTGCCAAAAACCGCTGGAGCTCCAGGCTTTACAGCGTTTACATAAACCAGCCCGGCCAGGCATTCTGCAACCGCTTGTGTGATTGCCCCGGCGATTGTCGAGGGGGCCGTCGCGCCCGCCATGCCCGCGGAAAGCAGAAGCACTGGCATGCCGCCCTTGATGCATTCTTCCATCACTTCGCAGGATTCCGTCGCGAATTTCATCGGCGGAACCACGAAGCAGTTCGAGTTCGACACAAAGGGGCGCTCCCGCCACTTGTCCTCGCCGCCGGCAATCATATGCAGCAGCTCCAGTCCGGGCTTGACGAAATCCGGTTCCGTGAAGGAGACGCCAACATGCTTGGTTGTGCCTGCGGTCGTTGCGTAGATGGAATTCAGGTCCATCTCGCAATTGTCCGGAATGTCACGGCAGACCATAGGTCTCTGGACGAAGTGGATATTGTCCAGCTGATCACAGATGCGGGCTGCATCATGGAGATCCTGCACGGTGGAATCGCGGTATTCCTTGCCGTGGACATCGACCATGCTGACAGCTGCGCCGGCAGTGCCGTAGTGGACGCGGCCGCCCGACAGCTCCAGATCGGTCTTGCCGTCCCGGCTGAACAACGTGACGGAGCGGTTGGCCTTGGCGATTGTGTCTTCGACAAGCGCGCGGGGGAAGCGGATGCGGCCGTCATCGCCGAGAACAGCGCCGGCGCCAGTCAAATATTCGATACCGCTTTGCGGCGCGTCGGCGAGGCCGATCTCTTCCAGTGCTGTCAGTGCGGCCTCGTGGATTTTTTCCATATCCGCCTGGCTGAGCAGTTTCAGGGCGGTGGACTCCATGCCGGGGCGTACCGGGCGCAGATGTTCCGGCAGGGCTGCTGCACGGGCGGCGCGGCGTGCATTGCGCCCGCCGCTGCGGCCAGCGCGGGAGGAGGAGGCTTGTTCGTTCATTTTCGTGCCTTTCAGGGGATGTGAGAGTGAGGTTTCGAAACGTTCAACTCACTGCGGCCGTCCCCTGGCTGCACGGCCGCGCGCCGCACCAATGGTGCGGTAGATAAGGCTGACGTGGCAGCGTTCTCCCTGCATGCGGACTCCTGTTCCTTTTGCCGCAAATTGGCACGCTGGCGTGCAGTTTCTATCACATTAACGACGCCGGTGAAAAAAGCGACACATTTTTCATCTGACCGCAGAGAGCAACCCCGGCTGGGCGGTGGAGACCATTTTGTCTAAAATCTCATTATTTTTAATGGTGTAACTTCTATTTTTAACGCTTCCCGCGGAATGTTATTGTTGGCAAAGTGGCGGAGGGAACCAAATATTAAGCATTAATGGGTATACTGGGTCTCCTGGGGATGGAGCGCTGGAACAGCGCATTTCAAAAGGGCACTGCCACATGCCGATGGTTAAGAAAGCCAGAAACTGCCTCGCCCTTGCCGCGATTGCCTGTGCGGCCAGCGGTCTTGCTCAAACATCCTATGCTCAAGAATGGCGAAACGTTTTGGCTGGAAACCCTCAGTCCTCCTCCGGGCGGCTGTCTGGCATTTCCACAGACGCCGGGTCTTTCCAATTTGCCTATGGCCGTGAAATTGGCGGGATGCTCCTTGCCGGGACCGTTGCAAGAGAGCAGTCCGGATTGCTGCCGCAAGCGGTGCAAGCTGATGAAACCCGGCAGCTGCGGCTGCACGCAGGATATGATTTCGGGCCAGCGACCGGCTTTGTGAGTTTGGGCGGCCTCCAGGCAGAAACCTCTGAGGGATCGCGCCGGGGGGCAATATTCGGCCTGGGGATGCGGGTGTCCCTGAACCGCGCCCTGCAATTGACCGGCGAGTTGCTGCACCACGAGGCGGGTCCGGAGAATGGAAGCGCCAGCGCGCGCGGTGAAACCCTGTCAGTGAGCGCAGCCTTCCGCTTCTAACCCGAATATCCGGTCAGGCGCCGTGTCAGCCGCTAGGGAAGCGGCAGCATCTTTTCAATGGCTTGGCGGATTTTTGCCTGAGTTTTCCGGCGGAAAGGCGCAGACGCCCGGTAGAATTCGGCCGGTCACCGCCAGTTTAGAGCGTGTGAAGATTCCGCCTCTGGAAGTTTGCATGCAAAGGTCTTTTGTAGCTCTCACCGGCGCACAGCCTGCGCCGGGACTGCAAAAGGAGAAGTCTGAATGACTCGTTTCGTAGCTATGACAGCCATCGCAGCCGTAATGGGCGGTGCGGCCTTTGCCGGCAACATCAGTGAGCCGGTGGTCGAACCTGCGCCAGCTCCGGCGCCTGTGCCGGTGGCAAATGATGGCGGCGACTGGACCGGTTTCTATCTGGGTGGCCAGGTTGGCCAGCTGGATGCCGATGCAACCAATGGCGCCTCGGGTGACGATACCTCTTACGGTATCCACGGCGGCTACAATCATGACTTTGGCCGCTTTGTCCTGGGTGGCGAATTGGAATATGACAGCACCGACCTGGACCTGGGCGGCGGCGCAACGGTGGATTCCGTGGCACGGGCCAAGGTGAAGGCCGGCTATGACTTTGGCAACGTCCTGGCCTATGTCACCGGCGGCGTGGCAGAGGCCGACAGCTCGCTGGGCAGTGAGACCGGGGAATTCTACGGTGTTGGCCTCGCGTATCAGATCACGGATCAGTGGCAGATTGGCGGCGAAGTGCTGGAGCATGAGTTTGACCAGTTCGGCAACTCCGGCGTTGGCGCCGATGCGACCTCTGTTTCGCTGCGTGCTTCGTTCAAGTTCTAAGCTTGCCTGAATACGGGCGCGGCACTCCTGTTCCGCCGCGCCCCTGGCCGTCCGGTCTGTGCCCAAGACGGGCCGGGCGGCCGTTGCGCCCCCATCGCAAAACCCTTGGCGGACGTGCAGACCCGTGCTAAGCAGCCTGCATGAACCAGAATTGCACCACCATTATCTGCTGCATTACCTGCTGACATATCAGCGGGCTGGTTTCTGTCGTTTTCATTTCCCTGACAAGTTGCTAAGCCCGCGCTGCGCGCAAAGGGTAGTGCTGGCCGTATCGGGCTGGGCACGGAAAAGGAGCCGGGCATGGGAACCAAGGACAGAGTGATCAAGCTGCAGAATACGAAGACCCGCAAGAAAGAGGTCTTTGAGCCGATCGACGCCAGCAACGTGCGGATGTATGTCTGCGGTCCTACTGTTTATGACCGTGCGCATCTGGGCAACGCACGCCCGGTTGTGGTGTTCGACGTGCTGTTCCGGTTGCTGCGCGAAGTTTATGGTGCAGATAAAGTGACTTATGCCCGAAACTTCACCGACGTCGACGATAAGATCAACGCCCGCGCCGCAGAAAGCGGACGTCCGATCGGCGATATCACTGCGGAAACAACGCAGTGGTTCCTGGATGATATGGGCGAACTCGGCGCGCTGCAGCCCAACCATATGCCGCGCGCGACCCAGTACATCCCGCAGATGGTGGCGATGATCGAAGACCTGATCAGCAAAGGCCACGCCTATGCCGCCGAAGGCCATGTGCTGTTTGCTGTCGACAGCTGGAAAGAGCTTTATGGCAAGCTGTCGGGCCGTTCGGTGGACGACATGATTGCCGGCGCCCGGGTTGAGGTTGCGCCTTACAAGAAGAACCCGATGGATTTCGTGCTGTGGAAGCCATCCAGCGATGATCTGCCGGGCTGGGACAGCCCCTGGGGCCGCGGGCGGCCAGGCTGGCATATCGAATGCTCGGCAATGTCCTATGAGCTGCTGGGTGAGACCTTTGACATTCACGGCGGCGGCAACGACCTGATGTTCCCGCATCATGAGAATGAAATTGCGCAAAGCTGCTGCGCCAATGGCGATGATAGCTTTGCACGCTACTGGTTACACAACGAGATGCTGCAGGTCGAAGGCAAAAAAATGTCCAAGTCCCTGGGCAACTTCTTTACCGTCCGCGACCTGCTCGACCAGGGGTATCCGGGTGAGGTGATCCGGCTGGTGTTCCTGCAGACCCATTACCGCAAGCCGATGGACTGGACCGACAAGAAAGCCAAGGAAGCCGAGGCAACGCTGCGCAAGTGGCGGGCGCTGACCGCGGGCATCGAGCCCGCGTCCAGCGCTGCTGCCGCGGTCCTGGATGCGCTGGCGGATGACCTCAATTCTGCGGGCGCCATTGCTGAGCTGCACAAGCTGGCCGCGGCTGGCGATGCCGACGGTCTTCTGGCCTCGGCCCGGATGCTGGGACTGCTGACGGAGGAGATGGGTGCCTGGGCTTCTGCTCCTGCTGTCGACTTGTCTGCTTACGAAGAGAAACTGTTTAAAGCGCGGCAGAAGGCTATGGAAAGCAAGGACTTTTCGGAAGTTGATCAGCTGAAGGCCGCGTTGGTAGAGGCAGGGTTGGAAGTGCGCATGAGTAAGGACGGTGTGGAATTGGTGCCGGGTGCCGGGTTTGATCCGGCCAAGCTGGAGGCGCTTTGATGGCCAGGGAACGCCTCTATCTCTACGACACCACACTGCGGGACGGGCAGCAGACCCAGGGGGTGCAGTTCTCCACCGCCGAGAAGAAGCAAATAGCGACGGCTCTGGACGCCTTGGGCATCGACTATATCGAGGGCGGCTGGCCGGGCGCCAACCCCACCGACAGCGCGTTTTTCGGGGAGGTGCCGGATACCCGCGCCACTATGACCGCCTTTGGCATGACCAAGAGGGCAGGCCGGTCGGCAGAGAACGATGATGTGCTGGCGGCGGTGATGAACGCGGGCACTCCGGCGGTTTGCCTGGTCGGTAAGAGCCATGATTACCACGTGACCCATGCCTTGGGGATCACGCTGGAGGAAAACCTGGACAATATCCGCGCATCGGTTGCGCATATCGCGGCACAGGGGCGTGAGGCGTTGTTTGATGCCGAGCATTTCTTTGACGGCTACAAAGACAATCCGGAGTACGCGCTGGCGGCCTGCCGTACGGCGCTGGAGGCCGGGGCACGCTGGGTGGTGCTGTGCGATACCAATGGCGGCGCGCTGCCGGCAGAGGTTCACCGGATCGTCAGTGAGGTGGTTGCAGCAGGAATTCCGGGTGAGAAGCTGGGCATACACACCCATAATGACACGGAAAATGCCGTGGCTTGCTCCTTGGCGGCGGTGGATGCCGGGGCGCGGCAGATCCAAGGAACCTTGAACGGTCTGGGGGAGCGCTGCGGCAATGCCAACCTGACTGCGCTGATCCCGACGCTGCTGCTGAAGGAACCCTATGCCAGCCAATTCGGCACCGGGGTGAGCCTGGACGCGCTGGCGGGGCTGACCCGGACCAGCCGGATGCTGGACGATATCCTGAACCGGGTTCCGGTGCGGCAGGCGGCCTATGTGGGGGCCTCGGCCTTTGCCCATAAGGCCGGGCTGCACGCCAGCGCAATCCTGAAGGATCCCACCACATATGAACACATCGAACCGGGCAAGGTTGGCAATGCCCGGGTGATCCCGATGTCGAACCAGGCCGGGCAGTCGAACCTGCGCAAGCGCCTGACCGATGCCGGCCTGAGCGTTGAAAACGGCAACCCGGCGCTGGCGCGGATTCTGGAGCGGATCAAGGAGCGCGAAGCCGAGGGGTATTCCTATGACACCGCGCAGGCGTCGTTTGAGCTGCTGGCGCGCAAGGAACTGAGGCAGCTGCCGGACTTTTTTGAAGTCAAGCGCTACAAAGTCACCGTGGAGCGGCGGAAGAACAAGTATAACCGCATGGTCAGCCTGTCCGAGGCGGTGGTCGTGGTGAAGGTTGATGGCGAGAAACGCCTGTCGGTCAGCGAGTCGTTGGATGAGACCGGCAGCGACCGCGGCCCGGTGAACGCGCTGGCACGGGCGTTGAGCAAGGACCTGGGGCGCTATTCCGCGCAGCTTGAGGACATGCGGCTGGTGGACTTTAAGGTGCGGATCACCCAGGGCGGCACCGAGGCTGTTACCCGGGTCATCATCGACAGCGAAGACAGCCAGGGCCACCGCTGGTCCACCGTCGGTGTCAGTGCAAACATAATCGACGCCTCATTTGAGGCGCTGCTGGACGCAATCCGTTGGAAGTTAATCCACGACGGGCAGGCGGATGCAGTTTGACGCCGATCTGACCGCCTGCGCGGAGCTGGTTCAAAAAGCCGACCCTGACCGGTTCCTCGCCACCATGGCGGCGCCGGTCCAGGCCCGTCCGTTGCTGTTCTCGCTATACGCCTTCAATATCGAGCTGGCTCGGGCGCCCTGGGCCAGCCAGGAAAGCATGATTGCCGAGATGCGCGTCCAGTGGTGGCGCGACGTGGGCGCAGAGATTGCGGAGGGTAAACTGGTCCGCCGCCACTATGTGGCGACACCCTTGGCGCGGCTGCTGAAGCCGGAACTGGCGGCTTGCATCGACGGCATGGCCGAGGCGCGGCGTTGGGACATTTACAAGGATCCGTTTGAGGATGAGGCGGAGTTCGACAGCTACATTGACCGCACCAGCGGATCGCTGATGTGGATGGCGGCAGCATCCTTGGGGGGGGCGGATGAAGCTGTGGTCAGGGACTTCGGCTATGGCATGGGTGTTGCCAGCTGGCTGCGGGCAATTCCTGAGCTGGAAGCGCAGAAGCGGATCCCGCTGCTGGACGGCACCGTTGAAGGTGTGCAAGCTTTGGCGCGTAGGGGATTGGAAAGGCTGATTAAAGCGCGCGGCCATAGGGGTGCGGTCGCGAAATCTGCCGGGGCGGCTCTGCTGGCTGGATGGCAGGCAGAAGCGGTTTTAAGACAGGCGATCCGGGAGCCGGAGCGGGTTGCGCAGGGCGCACTTGGCCTAAGCGAATTCCGGCGCCGGGCAGGGTTGATCCGGCGCACGGTCTCCGGGCGCTGGTAAGAGGTCACGGTAAAGCCGCCTGTTTGGGCGCCTTTATTCTTCTGTCCTGACCTCTCAAGCCTCCTTGGGACGCATCACCAGCCACATCAGCGCGCCGCCCGCCAGCACCAGGAAGGGCGCCATGGCCATATTGACCGCATTCCAGCCGTCCACCGGATTGCCGCCGGAGCAGTTCATCAACCCGCCGGAGGCTAGCGACGCCATGGTGACACCGCCAAAGACCAGCAGGTCGTTCAAACCCTGCATCCGGCCTTTCTCTTGGCTGTCATGGGCGCCGGCCAGCATGGTGGTGGCGCCGATAAACCCGAAGTTCCAGCCAAGGCCAAGCAGCACAAGCGCGATGAAGAAGTTTTCCAGTTCAACGCCTTGCAGCGCAACGGCGCCGGCGCCAGCAAGTATGATCAAACCCGCAGCGACAATCTTCTCCACGCCGAAGCGGGTAATCAGGTGTCCGGTGAAGAAGGACGGCACATACATCGCCAGAACGTGGAACATCACCACATCGGAGGCATTGCCCTGTGTGAAACCGCATCCCACAACAGCCAGCGGGGTCGAGGTCATGACAAGATTCATCAACGCATAGGAAACCATTGCACAGATGACAGATACGGCAATAACCGGCGTTTTCAGCAGCTCAAGGCGGCTGCGGCCCCTAGGGCTGTCTTGGCTGGGCGCTGGTGGTTTGGGAATATCCAGAAGCAGGAACAGCGCCGCGCCGAACACATTGACGGCAATCACCGTCAGATAGGTGCCAAGAAACGGAATAACAAAGGCTTGGCTGGTCAGCTTAACCAGTTGCGGGCCGATCAGCGCGGCTGCCAGTCCACCCGCCATCACATAGGAAATCGCCTTGGGGCGGAACGCCTCTGAGGCGGTGTCGGCTGCTGCGAAACGGTAGAACCCATGTGCGCTCATGTAGACGCCGGTGAGCAGGCTGCCGAACAGAAAGATCGGGAAGGAGCCCAGATACAGACCGTAAGCGCCAATCAGGCCGCCCATGGCGCCAAAGGCAGCACCGGTGAAGAAACCGGCACGGCGGCCCCAGCGCTGCATGATCGCTGAGATCGGCGTGGCCGCCAGCATCGAACCGCCCACGATCAGCGAGATCGGCAGCGTCGCAAAGCACGGGTTGGACGCCAGCGACTGACCCGCGAGCCCGCCAACGATAAAGATCATCGGCATCTGTGCGCCGAGGATCGCCTGGGCCAGCACCAGGATGGCAACGTTTTTCTTGGCGACCGCGTCGCTGGGGGTGGTCATGGTCATGCTCATATGGGATGCGTAGCGGTGAACCGCGGGCGGGGCAAGGCGCTTGCCGCGCTGGAGGGCCGCCCATTTGCCGCGGTCAAAGGGGGTGACGTGGCGTCAGAACAGAAACTGTTCCTGCCTGGAGTTGGCCGGATCATTCAGTGTAGCGACTGCGTCTCCGAAGGCGCGGACTGGCTGGCGGCGCAGGACCGCCGGTTTGCCGAAGCGCTGGAACAGACTGGTCCGCTGCCGCTGAGGCGCAAGCCCGAAGGCTTTGCCGAGCTGCTGAGTGCAATTGTCAGCCAGCAGGTGAGCGTGGCCTCTGCCAGTGCCATCTGGAAGCGGATGAAAGAGGCCAAGCTGACCGGGCCGCGTAAGATCCGATGGGCGAGCGACGAAGAATTACGCGCAGCGGGCCTTAGCCGTCAGAAGATCCGCTATGCCCGGGCTTTGGCGGAGGCGCGTATTGATTTCAAGGCGTTGCGCACTGCGCCTGATGCAGAGGTGATTGCTGCGCTGGTGCAGGTGCCGGGGATTGGCGTCTGGACCGCTGAAATTTACGCGATGTTTTCGCTGGGCCGCGCTGACGTGTTTGCCCATGGCGATCTGGCCTTGCAGGAGGCTGCACGCGTGCTGTTCGATCTGCCTGCGCGCCCTAAGGAGCGGGAGATGCGGCAAATTGCGGAAGCCTGGTCGCCTTGGCGGTCGGTTGCGGCGCGCATTCTCTGGGCCTATTACCGGGTGGCGAAGGACAGGGAAGGAATCCGATGACTCGTGTACTGAATGCCGGCCGCAAAGAGCCGCTCTCCGGTGATACCCGCTCTGTTGTGGTGTTCCTGCATGGCTATGGCGCCAATGGTGCGGACCTGTTGGGGCTGGCCGATCCGCTGGGCGAACATCTGCCGGATACGCTGTTTGTTGCGCCCGACGCGCCAGAGGCCTGTGCCGGGGCACCGTTCGGCTTCCAGTGGTTCCCCATTCCCTGGATCGACGGATCGTCGGAAGAGGAAAGCATGCGCGGGATGCAGGCCGCGGTTGAAGACCTGAACGCTTTTCTGGATGCGCTGATGGTAGATGAGGACGTGCTGCCGGAACAGGTGGTTTTGTTCGGCTTCAGCCAGGGCACAATGATGAGCCTTCATGTGGCACCGCGGCGCGAAGATGCGGTTGCCGGGATCGTTGCCTTCTCCGGCCGTCTGCTGGCACCGGAGCTGCTGAAGGATGAGGCGGTGTCCAAGATGCCGGTTCTGCTGGTGCATGGCGATCAGGATGACGTGGTGCCGGTGCAATCGCTGCCCGAGGCTGCTGAGGCGCTGCAGGAGGCCGGTTTCCAGGATGTGTTTGCACACATTCAGAAAGGCACGGCCCATGGCATCGCGCCGGATGGGTTGAGCGTGGCATTGGCCTTTATGCGGGATAAGTTAAGTCTGTAACAGGTTGAAAAATTTAGGTTTTGGAGCGTCTTTGCGGATCAGTAGGACCACAGGTGCGGCTCCGCAATCTCAATTGAATTTCCTGCCGGGTCCCGGAAGTAAACGGACCGGGGCCCATGCGGCCAATCAAACTCCGCCTCAATTTCAACTCCTGCTGCCTGCAGCCTGTCGCGCATTTTCAGCAGGTCGTTGCGAGACATGGCAAAGCAGACGTGCCCCGGTCCCCTGGTCCCATGCGGAGGGACCGGCAGTCGGGGGTTGCCTGGAGGCTTAACTGTTTCTGCCGCATTGAACAGCAGTAGAACGGACTTGCCGCAGCGGAAGAATACATGGCGGTTGCCGGCACGTTGGACCTGCTCCAGCCCGAGGATGCCGCCGTAAAACTCTTCAGCCGCATCCAGATCATCCACATAGAGCGCGGTTTCGAGGATGGCTTGCGGTGCAGGGGCTTGGGGCAGCATAGCCCGCAGGCTATCAGCGGCGGCGGGGCCTGTCACCTTTTGCCGGGCGCGCGGATGCGGCCTTGGGCCTGCGCGGCGGTTTTTGCGAGGGTTTGGGCGGGCCGGGTACGCGGGGCGGCTCCAGTTCCTTCCAGGCGCCCTGCGCCAGCCCGTCCAGCGTCCAGGCGCCAATGCTGTAGCGGATCAGCCGCAGTGTCGGATGCCCGACAGCCGCAGTCATGCGCCGCACCTGGCGGTTGCGCCCCTCGCGGATGGTGAGCGCGATCCAGCTGTCCGGAACCGTCTTGCGCACCCGGACAGGCGGCGTGCGCGCCCAGAGCCCGGGCGGTTCTTGGATCCTCCGGGCCTGCGCGGGCCGGGTCATCCCGTCTTTTAATTCAACACCTTCGCGGAGCAGGTTCAGAGCTTCGTCACTGGGGACCCCCTCAACCTGCACCCAGTAGGTCTTCTCAAGCTTGTGCTTGGGATCGGTAATCCAGGATTGCAGCCTGCCGTTGTCTGTCAGCAGCATCAGCCCTTCGCTGTCCCGGTCAAGCCGTCCGGCGGCATAAACGCCGGGGCAGTCGATATACTGGCTGAGCGTTGCGCGCGGGCTGTCCTGACTGCCCCGGTCAGTGAACTGAGGCAGAACATCATAGGGTTTGTTGAAACGGATCAGGCGGGTCATGAAATGGCAATAGGCGCGCAGCCGCGGCAGGGCAAGAGGAACGGATCCAGCCGCACTGGGGTTAACTGTCACGGGCATGTCATGGAATCGCGGCAGCGTACTCCCGACATATTGTAGGTTGTCAGGGCTTGTCAGGCGCTAACCACGATATATAGTCAATGGTAGGCTGGGGCGGGTTCCCCGCTCTGGTTCCGGAAATCGGAAGATCAGGGCGAGGAAGACGTTCAAAAATGGATGGCGATTTCAGAGCAGAGTTTGTCAGATCTCCGGGGGCGCTGAAACAGCACCCCGCGCTGGTGCTGAATGCGGACTACCGGCCACTGTCTTACTACCCATTGTCCTTGTGGTCCTGGCAGGATGCGGTGAAGGCTGCCTGGCTGGACCGGGTGGCGATCGTGGCCGAGTATGACGAGGTGGTGCACAGTCCGAGCACTGAGATCCGAATACCGTCTGTGGTGGTTCTGAAAGATTATGTAAAACCTCAAAAGCGCGTGGCCTTCACGCGCTTTAATTTGTTTCTGCGGGATGAATTCCGCTGCCAGTATTGCGGCAGCAAGGGTGAGCTGACCTTTGACCACGTTGTGCCGCGCGCCGCAGGCGGGGTGACCAGCTGGGAGAATGTGGTCGCGGCCTGCAGCCCCTGCAATCTCAAGAAAGGGTCCAAGTCACTGCACCGGGCCGGCATGTCGCTGCGCAAACCGCCGCGGCGGCCAGGGGCAGAAGAGCTGCGCAATACAGGCCGCAAGTTCCCGCCGAACCATCTTCACGAGAGTTGGATGGATTTTCTGTATTGGGATACCGAACTGGACGCCTGAAAACGCCAACACTGGGGCGCGAAGGGTTTCGGCCTTTCCACCTGCAAAGGGCGTACTGCTGAGAGAGCAGCAGTTCCGATCCCCAGGAATGCCGCGTGCAAGCCCCGTTAAACTGATGCAGGTGAAAAGGCCGAAGATGCAGGCGGCCTCGTTTAGGGCGTGCCGCCTTGCATTCTGCTTAAGTGACTTCAGCTTTTGGCGCGCTGAAGCATTCCGAACAGATCACGCGGATCATCCGGGTCTGCCAGCATGTCCAGGTCGATGAAATAATCGGTGCCCTTGATGCGGTCGCGGATGTAGCGCAGTGCCGAGAAATCCTCGATCGCAAAGCCAACGCTGTCAAACAGGGTGATCTGGCGGTCGCCAGTGCGGCCCTGTTTCTGGCCCGTGATGACTTCCCACAGCTCAGTCACGGCAAAATCCTCCGGCATCTGTTGGATTTCGCCCTCGATCCGGGTTTGCGGCGGGTATTCGACAAACACGTCTGAGCGGCTGAGAATGCCTGCCGCCAATTCGGTCTTGCCGGGACAGTCGCCGCCGATGGCGTTGATATGCACCCCGCTGCCGACCATGTTGTCCGTTAGGATAGTGGCATATTGTTTGTCCGCGGTGCAGGTGGTAAGAATCTGAGCGCCTTCAATGGCTTCTTCCGGTGTCTTGCAGCTGACCACCTCAATTCCCAGGCCTTGCAGATTGCGCGCGCATTTCTCGGTGGCTGCAGAATCCTTGTCATACAGGCGGACGGATTTAAGGCCGATGATTGCCTTCATCGCCAGGGTTTGGAATTCAGACTGGGCACCGTTGCCGATCATCGCCATGGTGGTTGCGCCTTTGGGTGCCAGATACTTGGCTGCCATTGCTGAGGTCGCCGCAGTACGCAGGGCGGTCAGCATGGTCATTTCGGTCAGCAGTACCGGATAACCGGTATAGACGTCCGCGAGCAGGCCAAAGGCGGTGACAGTCTGCAGCCCCTCGGAGGTGTTCTTAGGGTGGCCGTTCACATATTTGAACCCGTAAGCCTCCCCATCCGAGGTCGGCATCAGTTCGATCACGCCGACTTCGGAGTGGCTGGCTACGCGCGGGGTCTTGTCGAACAGCTCCCAGCGCTTGAAGTCCTCTTCGACATAGTCCGCCAAGTCGCGCAGCATCTGCTCGATGCCAACGTGATGAATGAGGCGCATCATGTTATCGACGCTGACAAAAGGCACCAGTGCCTTGTCCGAAGGCTGTGTCATGCGGATTTCCTTTCACGGGGGCTGAGGTGGATGCCTGCCAGCATGCAGCGCACCGACCCGCCTGCGGTTTCGATGGTTGGAATGGTCAGGGGCAGCGGCTCGGCGCTCTGCTCAATGGCCGATATCTGGTCTGACCGCAGCGCCCGCAGCGCTTTGGCAGAGAGAGCCAAAATGCGGCTGCGGCCAGTCAGTTCCAGGGCATTGCCGGCAAAGCTGGCGATTTGCTCTGGCGTCAGGTCAATGACGCGGCGGCCGGTTTCCTCCAGCCGTGCCGCAACTTCGGCACGGCGGGCGCGATCTACGATCATATCCAGGCAAATCAGCGCGTAGTCGGTGCCGATGCCCATCAGAACATTGGTGTGGTAAACGTCCCGGCCCGCATCATCTTTGGCTTCGAACACCATGGGTTCAAAGTTGAAATGGGTGCAGAAGCGTTCCAGCAGCACCGGGTCGGCACGATTGGATTTAACCGTGTAAGCAATGCGCCCGATATGGTCGAGCACCATTGCGCCGGTGCCTTCCAGCGACAAACCGTCCTGTTCCAGACCGGAATAGTCGATCACATCCTGCACGCGGTAGTCGTGCTTCAGAAGTTCGATCACATCCCAGCGCCGTTCCTTGCGCCGGTTTTCGGCAAACATCGGGTAGACCGCAACGTGGCCGCCAGCATGGGTGGAGAACCAGTTGTTGGGAAACACGCTGTCCGGTGTATCGGTGGTGGTGTCGTCGAATACATGCACCTTAACGCCGGCGTTTCGCAGGGCTTCCACCGCACCGTCAAACTCCGCCAGTGCTTGGGCAGAGGTTGCTTGAGCCGAGGTATTTGCGAGCGTTTGAAAGGCGTTATCACCCTTTGTTTCCGGGTTGGAGCAAAAGTGGTGGGGCCGGATCATCACCACTGCTGAGGGGGCTTGCAGGCTGCTCACTGGTAGCTCCGTGTCGGGCGGTCAAAGACGCGGCGTCCAAGTGCTGAGGCGCAAAGGTCGACCATCAGGTGCGCGGTGCGGCCGCGCTCGTCCAGAAACGGGTTCAGCTCAACGAGGTCCAGCGAGGTCATGAGGCCGGAATCATGCAGGATTTCGCAGACCAGATGCGCCTCCCGCACGGTTGCGCCGCCGGGCACGGTGGTGCCGACGGCAGGAGCCACGGAGGGGTCCAGGAAGTCGACGTCCAGCGAGACATGCAGCATGCCGTTGGCCTGGGCCACTTGCTCCAGGAAGCGGTTCAGCGGTCCGGCGATGCCGTTTTCGTCAATATGGCGCATGTCGTGGGTGAGGATGCTGCTGCCTTCCAGCGCCAGCCGCTCCTGGGTGTCGACAGAGCGCAGGCCGATCATGCAGACATTTTCCTGCGGTACCGGGTTGGCAACTTCAGGAAAGCCCTCGAAACCATTGCGGCCAGTGAAATATCCAACCGGAGTACCGTGCAAGTTTCCGCTGTCTGTCGTTGCTAGCGTGTGAAAGTCGGTATGCGCGTCGAGCCACAGGACAAACAGCGGCCGGCCGGATTTGGCCGCATGGTTGGCGGCACCGGCGACGGATCCCAGCGACAGCGAATGATCGCCGCCAAGGAAGATTGGCATGCCGCACACCAGCGCATCCTCGGCCGCCTGCGCCAGGCGAGAGGTCCAGCCGATGGTTTCGTTGCGGGCAAAGATCAGCCCGTCATTTGTGTCCGCAGCGTGGCTGTCCGGGGCCAGATTGCCGAGATCTTCGACGGTGTGGCCGAGGCTTCGCAATGCGTCTGCGATACCGGCAGTGCGGTAGGCATCGGGCCCCATCAGGCAGCCGGCTCTGCGTTTGCCGCTATCTACCGGGGCGCCAATCAGGATGCAGTGTTGTGCGGTCACTGTTTTGATCTCCCAAATTCTCAGGTTTAGTACTAGAAACTTCCGAAACGTGATGGATTCCAGCAATCAATTTGCTCATAATGGGGTGCAATTGATCATTGTGGGGCAGGGTATGGACAAAACGGATGAGCGGCTGGTGTCAGCGCTTCGGCACAATGCACGGGCGTCGCTGTCGGACCTTGCGTTGGAGTTGAACCTGTCGCGCACGACGGTGAGAGCGCGGATAGAACGGCTGCAGGCGCGGGGTGATATTCTAGGTTTCACCGTTGTGCTGAAGGAGGACGTGCTGCGCGATCCGGTGCGCGGGCTGATGATGATCGGGATCGAAGGGCGCGGCACCAGCCGGATCACCCGGCAATTGCAGGGGTTGCCGGAGGTGCGGGCGATCCACACCACCAACGGGCGCTGGGACCTGATTGTCGAATTGGGTACCGAGACGCTGGAAACTCTGGATGCGGCCTTGGCCAAGATCCGGACGTTCGAAGGTGTGGTGAGCAGCGAAACCAATCTGCTGCTGGCAACCAAGAAGGACACCTGACACGGTTCAGGTTTCTCAATGCGGCCAGTGTCTTGACGGACGCATTGAAGCTTGCTGGAAGGTTAAGGCTGTTTGCGGATGTGATTGGCCGCAGCGATCCACAGCAGCGCAAGGCCAAAGGACGCGATGGCGTTCCAGCTGGCCATGGAAAGCGACAGCATCTCCCACGGAACCTCGTCACAGCGCACCAGCGGCGCGGCCATGATCTGCTCCATCAGCTGGTCCGGCGACAGCCCGCCAATCGGTCCGGAGGTGCAGGTGGAGGGGCCTTCCCACCAGCCGCGCTCCACCCCGGTGTGATAGGCGCCGGCTGCGGCGGTCGCCAGTGCAGCCAGTGCGCCCAGATACGGCAGCAGCGCGCCAGGGATGATCAGCGCAAGGACGCCGATGCCAGCCGCAGCGGCATGGGGATAGCGTTGCCAATAGCAGAGTTTGCAGGGGGCCATTTCGCCAATGTACTGGAACCCCAGCGCCCCCAGCAAAAGCGCAGCGGACCCGGCGGCGGCCAATACGATCAGAAGCCTGTGCATGATCAGATGAACCTCACCATCAGGAAGCCGCCGAACAGGATCACCATAAAGACGGTGAACACCAGTCCCAGGCGGCGTTCAATGAAATCGCGGACCGGGGCGCCGAATTGCCACAAAAGGCCCGCCACGATGAAAAAACGCAATGCCCGTGCAAGGATAGAGGTGGCAATGAAAGTGCCAAGCGGCATTCCGGTCCAGCCCGACATGATAGTAATCACCTTGTAGGGGAATGGTGTGATGCCCGCACCCAGCACCGCCCAGAACCCGAAATCGTTAAAGCGGGTGTTGAACTCCGTCATGGCGCCGCCCTTGCCCATGGCCTCCAGTACCGGCTGCCCGATGCCTTCATAGAAGAAGGCGCCGATGGCATATCCCAGAACACCGCCGGCCACTGAAGCGATCAGTGCCACAAGTGCGATCAGCCATGCACGCGATGGACGGGCCAGGATCATCGGGATCATCAGCACGTCTGGCGGAATCGGAAAGACAGAGCTTTCAACAAAGGCCACAACCGCCAGGCACCACAGCGCCTTAGGGTGATCGGCGAGCGCCATTGTCCGGTCGTATAGCGGTTTCAGCATGCGGCGCCCTGTGTCCTCAACGGGTTTTGCCAAGGGAGGTGGCATGTGCATAGCGCCTCGTCAACCGTTGAGGCCTGTGAATCTGCCACAGCTGCTTTTTTCGGAAGCCAAAGCCCGTTTTGCCTCTGGACCTTGGCCGCGAGCTTGGCTAGGAACAGGGCGCGGCCCAAGTGGCGGAATGGTAGACGCAGGGGATTCAAAATCCCCCGCTGGTGACAGCGTGCCGGTTCGAGTCCGGCCTTGGGTACCAATAAAAACAAAGGCCTGCAGCGTGTTTTTGCTGTGGGCCTTTGTTTTTTCTTTCACCAGCTGCCGCTACCGCCGGGCTTGGCCCGGCAGACTTTGCAAAGACGCAAGATTAACGGCTGTCTTTCAGTCCGTAATCGGCAAAGGCCGCTATCACCTCGGCCATTTCGCCCTGGCTCAGGATATGCGGATTGCCTATCGTTAGGCTTGCCACGTAACTCTTTGCCAGGGTTTCCAATTCCCCCATTCGCCAAAGCGCCCGCTGCAAGCTTTCGCCGGTGGCAACCGCACCGTGGTTTGCCATCAGGCAAGCACTGCGGTTCTGCAAAGCCTGAGTGATGTTGTCCGAAAGCTGCTTGCTGCCAAACAGCGCGTAATCAGCGACCGGGACGTCGCTGCCGCCAAAGGCTGCCACCATGTAGTGGCACGCGGGAATAACCCGGCGGTTCATGGCCAATGCGCTGCAATAGACAGGATGGGCATGGATCACCGCATTCACGCCCGGCTTGGACTGCAGAATGGCCAGGTGAAACGGCCACTCAGTCGAGGGCTTCAGCTGTCCGTCTGGTGCCGGGCTTCCGTCCAAAGGCAGGCAAACCAGGTCTTCGGGCGCCATATTCCCGTAGGGGACACCGGACGGCGTGATCAGCATGTTGCCGCCTGCGCGCACGGAAATGTTTCCAGACGTGCCCTGGTTGATGCCGGTTGCATTCATTTCCAGGCAGGCGCTGATCACAGCCTGCCGTACCTCAAGGCAGTCCTGGTACGGAGGTTTCACGCAATGCTCTCCCGCAATCAGGCTGATTGTACTGCGGCCATTTCCGGAAACAGGCTGGCAAGCCCGTCTTCGGAAGCTTCGCAGATGCCGCGTTCCGTGATCAGCCCTGTAACCAACCGGTTCGGGGTCACGTCAAAAGCCGGGTTTCCGCCCGGGGTTCCATCGGGTGTCACCTGAACCACACCGATTTCCCCGGCGCCGGTCTTCCCCTGAACATGAGTGATCTCGCGGTCGCTGCGCTCTTCAATCGGGATCTCGGCAACGCCGTCGGAGACTGTCCAGTCGATGGTCGGCGAGGGCAGGGCAACATAGAAGGGCACGCCGTTGTCCTTGGCTGCCAGCGCCTTCAAGTAGGTGCCGATCTTGTTGCAGACATCGCCGCGGCGGGTGGTGCGGTCTGTGCCGGTAATCACCAGATCCACCTGGCCGTGCTGCATCAGATGGCCGCCGGCATTGTCAGTAATATAGCTGTGGCTTATCCCATGGCTTCCAAGCTCCCAGGATGTCAGCGCGCCCTGATTGCGCGGGCGGGTTTCATCGACCCAAACATGGATAGGTATGCCGGCATCATGTGCCTGATACATCGGGCTGGTGGCCGTGCCCCAATCAACCGTTGCGATCCAGCCGGCGTTGCAATGGGTCAGCAGCCGGACCGGTTCTCCGGTGGGCTTTGTTGCGGCAATTTCTTTAATCAGTTCAAGCCCATGCGCACCTATGCTGCGGTTGATGCCGACGTCTTCGTCCGCGATCTCATGGGCCAGTGCCAATGCGGCGGCTGCCCGGTCCTCCGCCTTGAGAGGGCGCAAATGGCTGCGGCAGCGGTCCAGCGCCCAGCGCAGGTTGATCGCTGTCGGCCGGGTCGCGTTGAGGAAGCTCCAGGCGTTATCCATTGCCGAATCTGATGGGTCCAGCCGCATTGCCAGCGCCATGCCGTATGCGGCCGTCGCTCCGATCAGCGGCGCACCGCGCACCCGCATTTCGACAATCGCATCGGCAAATTCCTGCAGTGTGTTCACTTGCTGAATGCGAAAGTCATGCGGCAGCCAGCGCTGGTCGATGATTTGCAGCGCGTCTTTGTCGTGATCCCACCACAGAGAGCGGTAATGCGTACCATTCACTTTCATCGGAAAACCCCTTCGTGTTGCGGCGCAGCCTCTGAGGCCAATAGTCCGGAAGATTGGCCTCTGGTTTCTCTGAAATGCGGCCAGCGCGCAAGGTTTCGTTGCGTCCGGCGGCGGATTTCCAGGATTATTCCCGGCGGAATGGCCAGCGCCCGGCGTGTGCAGCTTGCAGATGTGCGCTGGCGCGGTATTCAATAGGGTAACTTTATGGTTACCGGCCGGTTTTCCGGGAAATCCTGCCGTGTGGAATTCTTCTGATAAATTGAAAGGCTCAAGGATGATGTGTTTCTGGAACAAGGGCCTGGCCGGCGGGGCCGGACTGGCGGTAGCGGCGGCCCTAAGCCTGGCAGGCGCCGCTCCTGTATTTGCGCAGCAACAGGGGGCAGCCCCAAAGGTGTCCGTCTCTGAGGCGGTGATCAAGCCGGTCAAAGACACCGCGACATTCATCGGCCGCGGCGAGGCGATCGACAAGGCTGACATTATGGCGCGGGTCAGCGGCTACCTGGAGGAAGTACTGGTCAAGGACGGCGCCGAAGTCGAAAAGGGCGATGTCCTGTTCCGGATTGAACGCAGCGCTTACGAGGCCGTGCTGGAAAGCCGCCGGGCGGAACTGGCGCAGGCTGAGGCCAGCTTGGAACTGGCATCGCTGGACCTGGCACGCAAACAGGAACTGTTTGAGCGCGGATCCGTGCCGGAAGCAGACCGGGATACCGCGCGCGCCAATGAACTGGTGGCTGAGGCGCAGGTGAGGGCCGCGGCGGCCGCAATCCGGCAGGCGGAACTGGACCTCAGCTATACCGAGGTCCACGCACCGTTTTCGGGCCGCGTCGGGCGGGTGCAGGTCAGTACCGGCGATGTGGTCAGCCCCAGCGGATCGCCTTTGGTCAACATCGTGCGCGAAGCTCCTGTCTATGTGTCGTTCTCGCTGAACGAAAAGCAGTTTGTCGAAATACTTCAGGAATTGGAGGCAGAGGGCATCGACCGCTCCAACACTGAAACTGCGCCAGAGGTCTTTGTTGTGCTGCCCAATGGGGCTGAGCTGGAAGAAAAGGGAAAGATTGCCTTTGCCGGCAACCGCGTTGATCCCGCCACCGGCGCTGTAACGGTGCGGGCAGAGTTTCAGAACGGCGATGGCCTGATCCTGGATGGCGCCTTTCTGACTGTGGGCCTTCAATCGCAGGAGGCTGTCGACCGCATCATCATCAGCCAGGCAGCAATCCAGCGTGATCAGCAGGGGCCGTTTGTGCTGGTGGTGGATGCGCAGAACCAGGTGCAGCAGCGCTATATCGTCACCGGTGATGTTCAGGGAACCGGCATCATCGTTCTGGACGGGCTGACCAAGGGGGAAACCGTTGTGGTCGAAGGGCTGCAGAAAATCCGCCCCGGCGTCGAGGTCGACCCGGTGATGGCCGCGCAGGCTGGAGAATAAGCGATGTTTTCCTCCACTTTCATATCCAGGCCGAAATTCGCGATCGTCATCTCCTTGGTGCTGACGGTCATGGGGGTGATCGGTTACTTTGCACTGCCAGTTGCGCAGTTTCCAGAGATCACGCCGCCGGTGGTCAATGTCACCGCAAGCTACCCCGGTGCCAATGCTGAGACGGTTGAAAAAAGCGTCGCTGCACCGATTGAGGCGCAGGTCAACGGGGTGGACGGGATGCTCTATATGTCCTCCACCTCCGCTGACAACGGCAGCTACTCGCTGGCGGTGACGTTTGAGGTCGGGACCGACCCCGATATCGCTTCAGTCAACGTGCAGAACCGTGTCGCACAAGCGGTCGCTGCTCTGCCTGCTGAAGTCACGGCAAATGGCGTCGTCACCCAGAAAAGCTCCTCCAACATGCTGCTGGTTGCGGCGCTGACGTCCCCTAAGAGGTCATATGACAGCGTGTTTCTGTCGAATTATGCCGCGATCAACATCAAGGATGCGCTGGCGCGTGTGAACGGGGTCGGCAAGGCGGATATCCTGACCAACTTCGAATATGCCATGCGGGTCTGGCTGGACCCGAACAAGATGGCTGGTTTGGGGATTTCACCTGGCGACGTGATCAACGCCGTGCGCGAGCAGAACATCGAGGTGTCCGCAGGGCAGGTGGGCGCGCCGCCGGTTCCTGGCGACCAGGTGTTTCAATACACGATCAAATCCAAGGGTCGCCTGACCGAGGTCAGCGAGTTCGAGGACATCGTGATCCGTACAGGCGATGGCGGCAGCACGGTACGCCTGAGGGATATTGCCAAAGTGGAACTGGGGGCCTCCAACTACAGCTCCTCCGGCTACTATGACGGCGTGCCGGCGACTATTCTGGCAGTCTATCAGGCGCCGGGTGCCAATGCGCTAGCGGTGTCCGAAAATGTCCTGGCAGAACTGGACCGGCTGTCGCTGGATTTCCCCGACGACGTTTCCTATTCGGTGCCTTTCAACACGACTGATTTTGTCGAGCAGTCGCTGAATGATGTGATCTCCACCCTGATGATGACCTTTGTTCTGGTGATCTCCGTGGTTTTCATTTTCCTGGGCTCCTTCCGTGCCACTATCATTCCAGCAGTGGCCATTCCCGTCTCGCTGATCGGCACCTTCGCATTCTTGCTGGCGTTGGGGATGTCCCTTAACACCATTTCTCTTTTTGCGCTGGTGCTGGCGATCGGGATTGTGGTCGATGATGCCATCGTGGTCGTGGAGAACGTCGAGCGTATCATCGCAGAGGAGGGGCTGCCCCCGGCGGAGGCTACGCGCAAGGCGATGGGCCAGATCACCGGACCGGTTATTGCCACGACCCTGGTGCTGCTGGCAGTGTTTGTGCCGGTCACCTTTATGCCGGGCATAACCGGCAGGCTGTATTCGCAATTTGCCGTGACAATTTCGGTCGCAGTGGTGATTTCCTCGGTCAACGCTTTGACGCTGTCGCCTGCCTTGTGCGCAATCGTGCTGAAAGCCCGTTCCGGCCCGCCCAAGGGGCTGCTGGCGATGTTCGAGAACATGATCGGCGGTGTGCGCAGCGGCTATCTCAGCATCGTTACCAGGCTGCTGCGGCTTCCAGTCATTGGCCTTGCGATCATCGCGGCCGTGGCCTTTGGCACCGGAACGGTCTTCAACTCCACCTCCAAGGGCTTCCTGCCAGCTGAGGACAACGGATACCTGTTTGTCGATGTTCAGCTGCCGGACGCAGCGGCGCTGGGGCGGACAGAGGCCGTGACGCGCAGGATTGATGAGCAGATCCGCCAGATTCCGGGCGTGCAGGGCACCGTACTGGTCAACGGGTTCAGCCTGCTGAACGGAGCCAGCGCCAATGGTGCGATGATCATTGCCAACCTGGCCCCTTGGGATCAGCGGCAGGAGGAGGCATTGCAGCCAAATGCGATCCTGGGTCAGATCTATGGCATCGCCAATGGCGAGGCTGCGGCCAGCATCGTTGCCTTCAACCCGCCGCCGATTTCCGGTCTGGGCATGTCCGCAGGTGTGGAGATGGCGGTGCAGCAGACCGCAGGCGGCACCCCGCAGGATCTGGCGCAGTCGGTGGGGTCTTTGGTTTACTCCGCCAATCAGCGGCCTGAGATCGCCCAGTCCTACACCACCTTCCGCGCCAATGTGCCCCAGGTCTTCGTCGATCTGAACCGGGAAAAGGCCAAGACGCTGAACGTGCCGATTGCCGAGGTGTTCCAGACCATGCAGGCGCATCTGGGGTCTTATTATGTCAACGACTTCAACCTGTTCGGCCGCGTTTACAAGGTGATGCTGCAGGCGGAGGGCTCCTACCGGGACAAGATCGAGGATATCGGCGGTCTTTATGTGCGGGCCCAGTCAGGTGAGATGGTGCCGCTGTCGACCCTGATCGACGTCGAGAACGTGCTGGGGCCGGTGCTGCTGAAGCGGCACAACATCTTCCGTTCGGCTACCGTCACTGCAGTTCCAGGGGCAGGCCTGTCTACGGGCGATGCAATCCGCGTGATGCAGGAAGAGGCCGCGACAGCGCTGCCGCCGGGCTATGCCTTTGAGTGGACCGGCACCGCGCAGCAGCAGCTGGATTCGGCTGGTCTGGTGACCGTGATCCTGGCGATGGCGGTGCTGTTTGGCTATCTGTTCCTGGTGGCGCAGTATGAGAGCTGGACAATGCCGGTTGCCATTCTTTTGTCGGTGATCGTGGCGCTGTTCGGGGCGGTGGCTGCTGTTGCCATAGCCGGAAATGACATCAATCTTTACACCCAGATCGGGATGATCATGCTGATCGGCCTGGCGTCCAAGAATGCCATTCTGATTGTGGAATTCGCCATGGAACAGCGGGCCGCCGGCCTTAGCATTCGCGAAGCTGCGCAAGAGGCCGCGAAACAGCGCTTCCGTGCGGTGATGATGACCGCCTTGTCCTTCCTGCTTGGTGTGGTGCCCCTGCTGATCGCATCGGGCGCCGGCGCGGCCAGCCAGCGCGCAATCGGGATCGCGGTCTTTGGCGGCATGCTTGCAGCCACCGTGCTGGGCGTCATTGTCGTGCCGGTTCTATATGCGATGATGCAAGGCCTGCGGGAACGGGTCAAAGGCGCGCCCGCAGCCAGTCCGGCAGAATAACGTCAATCGCTCCGCCAGGTGAAATACTGGCGGAGCACCTGTCTTCTGTGCGGAACAAGTTGAGCCGGCAAGGCTCAGGCTTCAGGCCCGGACACAACGCGCCCGCAGCCCGCGTTCATGCGCTGCAGACAGGATCAGCTGCCATTTCCGCGGAGTGGAGCGGAATTCCGGCTCTACATCACAGGTCAAGGGCGCATTCGCATCGCCGGGTATTCTACGGGCGGCAGCGGAAACACAGCGTTCCAGCGCCCAGAAATCCGTCAAAGACGGGTTGTCGGTAATCACTTGGCTCAGCAGCATTGCCGCAGCCTCCCTGTAAACTCTGTCCGCAAATTAATTCTTGAACAGCGGATCAATTTTTTATGTGCAGCGTATTAGCGTCATTTTCTGCAATTGTCACCAGCGGGTGTTGGGAAACAGCTGAAAATCGCCGGAAACCATTCAAAATGCTGCGGAACGGGGAAGGGTGCCTTCGCAGGCGGAGTGGCTGCAAAGAATCGGCGAAAGAATTTTTTCCTGGCAAGAAAAATCTTTGTGTCCTGAGCCCCGATCCGCCAGCCACCTGGCGGGGAAAAATCTGTAACCTGCGTCAATATCGTGTAAAAACACGCTTCACCGGGTGCGTCAATAAATCTCACTCTTGACTTGAGGAGGTGCCGGTGAAACCCTTCTGCGCGTGCAAAATAAAACGGCACGCGCCCTGCCTGGCAGGCCGGAAACAATGGCAGCAAAGAGACTGCTAATTCAGGTCGCTGCCTCTCAGGCGGGCTGCAAATCATAAGACAAGTGGGAGAGACTTGATCATGAAACACACCAAGTTTGCTATCGGTGCATTGGTGGCGGCGTCCTTTGCGGCACCCGCAGCATTTGCTCAGGAATACATCACCATCGGCACCGGCGGCGTGACCGGTGTATATTACCCGACCGGCGGCGCCATCTGCCGTCTGGTCAACAAGGGCCGCAAGGAGCATGGCTTTAAATGCGCTGTCGAGTCCACCGGCGGCTCGGTCTACAACATCAACACCATCCGCGAAGGCGAACTGCAGTTTGGTGTGGCCCAGTCCGACTGGCAATATCATGCCTACAACGGCTCCTCCAAGTTTGAGGAAGCGGGCCCGTTCGAAGGCCTGCGCGCCGTGTTCTCGGTGCACCCGGAACCCTTCACTGTCGTGGCCCGGGCAGATGCAGGCATCTCCACTTTTGACGACCTCAAGGGCAAGCGCGTCAACATCGGCAACCCGGGCTCTGGCCAGCGCGGCACCATGGAAGTGCTGATGGAAGCCAAAGGGTGGGGCATGGAAGACTTCGCCTTGGCGACTGAGCTGAAGGCGGCGGAACAGTCCGCAGCTCTGTGCGATAACCAGATCGACGCGATGATCTATACCGTCGGCCACCCGTCCGGCTCCATCCAGGAAGCCACCACTGCCTGCGACTCCGTCCTGGTGACCGTGGACGGCGAAGCGGTTGAGAAGCTGGTAGGTGACAACTCCTTCTACCGTACCGCGACCATCCCGGGCGGCATGTACCGCGGCTCCGACAACGACACCAGCACCTTTGGTGTCGGCGCGACCTTTGTGACCTCCGCCGACGTTTCTGAGGATGCTGTATACGCGGTGGTCAGCTCGGTCTTTGAAAACTTCGAAGCCTTCCAGAAGCTGCACCCGGCATTCGCCAACCTGAAGCCGGAAGAGATGATTGCGGACGGCCTGTCTGCGCCGCTGCATCCGGGCGCAGCCAAATATTACAAAGAAAAAGGCTGGATCGAATAATCCGCCAGACAACAGGAACGGGGCGCATCACGCGCCCCGTTTCCGCCTGAGGCCCAGGGCCCGGGCTTGACTATACCGGCCCCGGGAAACGGCGGCCGCAGGGGAGATTATCCATGACATCCGATGCTCAGGGAAATCGGCCGCTTAGCGAAGAAGAACTTCAGGAACTGGTCGCGTCCTCCGACGCAGGCGCCCGCAACCCGGTGGGAAGCGTAGGGCTGTTCCTGGCGATCGTCGCTGTCATCTGGTCCGTGTTCCAAGTCATCCTGGCCTCGCCGCTGGCCAACCAGTTGCTGCCCGGCAGCGTGATCAACAATTCCCGGCAAATCCATTTGGCCTTTGCCCTTTTTCTGGCCTACGCAGCCTATCCCGCGCTGAAATCCAGCCCGCGGAATTACATCCCCGTGCAGGATTGGGTTTTTGCCTTGGCCGGCACCGCAATCGCGATGTACGGCTATATCTTCTATCAGAAAATCGTCGACTCTGGCGGGCTTGCCGATGATATGGACAAGTGGTTCGCCCTCGCCGGCCTGATCCTGCTGTTTGAAGCCGCCCGCCGCGCGCTTGGCCCGGCCATGGCGATCATCGCAACGATTTTCCTCGCCTATGTTTTCTTCGGCTCCTCCGAATGGGTACCTGAGGTTATCCGCTGGAAAGGCGCCAGCCTGAAAAAGGCGATGAGCCATATGTGGATCACCTCGGAAGGCGTGTTCGGCATCGCCCTGGGGGTCTCCACCAAGTTCGTGTTCCTGTTTGTGCTGTTTGGTGCGCTGCTGGATAAGGCGGGCGCCGGTAACTATTTCATCAAGATGGCATTCGGCGCCCTGGGGCATCTGCGTGGCGGCCCGGCCAAGGCGGCGGTTGTGGGGTCTGCCGCCACCGGCCTGATCTCCGGCTCCTCCATCGCCAATGTGGTCACCACCGGCACCTTCACCATCCCGCTGATGAAGCGCGTTGGCTTTACGTCAGAACAGGCGGGGTCGGTCGAGGTTGCCTCTTCGGTGAACGGCCAGATCATGCCGCCGGTGATGGGCGCCGCTGCCTTTCTGATGGTGGAATATGTCGGAATCTCATATGTCGAAGTGATCACCCATGCTTTCCTGCCTGCTGCGATCTCTTACATCGCGCTGGTCTACATCGTGCACCTGGAAGCGGTGAAGCGGAACATGCCGACGCTCGGCAACCGCGTCGTCTCCATGGGCCGCACCATCGGCGGTATGGCTCTGTTCTTCGCGGGTTTTGCGGCGCTCTGCTATGGCGTCCAGTATCCAGTGAAATGGATCATCGCAGCGATGCCCGGTGCCTCTGGTTTGACCCTGTCGGCGCTGGTTGTAGCCGCTTACATTGCGCTGCTGTGGCTGGCTTCGGGTGTTGATGACTTGGTGCCGGATGATCCGAACGCCAAGGAGGTCGAACTGCCGGTGGTCGCCGAGATCTACAAGGCGGGTCTGCATTACCTGCTGCCGATCATCGTGCTGGTCTACTTCCTGATGATCGAACAGAAGTCTCCGGGCCTGTCGGCCTTTTGGGCAACCGCGCTGCTGTTTGTGATCCTGCTGACCCAGAAACCGCTCAAGGCGATCTTCCGCGGCCAGAGCAACATGGCAAACGCTTTCGCCGAAGGCGTGCATGACTTCTGGAACGGCCTGATTGACGGCGCCCGCAACATGATCGGCATCGCGCTGGCAACCGCCACGGCTGGCGTGATCGTGGGCACGGTGACCCTTACCGGCGTGGGCCAGGTGATGGCTGACCTGGTCGAATTTGTCTCGGGCGGAAACTTGATCCTGATGCTGGTGATGGTCGGCCTCTTGTCGCTGGTTCTGGGCATGGGCCTGCCGACCACTGCCAACTACATCGTTGTCAGCTCGCTGATGGCGGGTGTGGTGGTAGAACTGGGTGCGCAGTCCGGCCTCATCGTGCCGCTGATTGCCGTGCATCTGTTTGTGTTCTACTTCGGGATCATGGCTGACGTGACGCCGCCTGTGGGGCTTGCCAGTTTTGCCGCGGCGGCGGTGTCGGGCGGCGATGCGATCCGCACCGGTTTCACCGCCTTCTTTTACAGCTTGCGAACTGTGGCGCTGCCGTTTGTGTTCATCTTCAATACGGATCTTCTGCTGATCGACGTTGGCTGGACCCAGGGCATTCTTGTGGCCATATCAGCCACAATTGCGATTCTGGTCTTCACCGCCGGCACCATGGGCTACTTCGTCAGCCGCAACCGGATCTATGAGAGCGTTCTGCTGATCTTTGCAGCCTTTGCGCTGTTCCGCCCGGATTTCTTTATGGACCGGGTGATGCCGCCCTTTACCCAGGTGCCGCCCGCCCAATTGGCACAGGCGCTGGGAGAGGCTGAACCGGGGGCAGAGATCCGGATCACAGTGGAAGGCCCGGATTTCGACACCTCTGAGATCAAGAGCACAACAATGATCATAACCGCCGATGGCAGTGATGGTCAGGCTGCAGTGGACGCCTTCGGCCTGCTGCTGCTGGAGGAAGGCGGCGCTATCAAGCTGGAAGAGCCGATGTTCGGAACCCCGGCAGCCCCCAGCCTGGAGAGCTTCGATTTCTACGCAGATGAACCCGTGCAGATTGCCGCAATTCAGGCGCCAGCCAGCCAGCTTCCGAAGGAGCTGATGTTCCTGCCGGCGCTCCTGCTGGTGGCGCTTATTGCCTTGATGCAACGCGGCCGCGCGCGTGAAGAAGAAGGAGTAACAGCATGAGCAAACCCGTTCTTTGCGCTCTGGAGCTGAATGACCCGGTCCTGGATGAAAAGGTCCTGTCCCAGGCCGCCCGGCTTGCTGATCTGGATGGGGCTCAGCTGGATGTGGTCAACGTATTGCCGGATTTCGGGGAAAGCTGGGTCTCGGGATTCTTCGAAGAGCACCACCACGAAAAGGCAGTCAAGGACACCACCCAACGGTTGACGGATCTGTGCGCCAAGGTTCTGGGCAAGGACCGTAATGCCAGCGTCCGCCATGTTGTTGCAACCGGCACCGCCTATCAGGAGATTCTGAAGGTCGCGGAGACCGCTGGCAGCGGACTTATTGTGATCGGTGCGCATAAGCCTGACCTCAAGGACTACCTGCTCGGGCCAAACGCGGCCCGGGTGATCCGGCATTCGGATTGCTCGGTCTTTGTGGTGCGCTGACACGGATTGGGGCGCCTGCGGGCGCCCTAGTCGTATCCGGTCATCTCCAAATAGCCTTTGCCGCTGTGGCTGCCTGTGACCTTGACCGGCCCTTCCCAATAGGAAAACGATGCACCGATCCAGCTTTGGGTGTTAAGTGATTGCACTTCCACAGAAACCTCCCGTTCAGGCAAAGCAACGCGCCAGCGGGTCGGGACGGTTCTGCCCTGAACTTCGCTCACCTCCAGCGGTTCTGCAATAAATGCCCCGGGTTCCAGCGAAGCAACGGTTCCGTCAGCGGAAATCCAGGTGCCGGAAGTGAAGTCCCCGGCATCACCGCGCAGGACAAATCCCATCAGCTTTTCACCGCTGTCAAAACTGAGCGAGAACCAGTCCCAGCCGCTTTGATCCTCCGCCAGGGGTTGGCTAGACCACTCCCGGTCCAGCCAGCCATGGCCGGTAACCTCAACTGGCCCATCAGGCAGCCTTAGTGTTCCTGCGACCCGGTATCGTGGCTGCGAATAGTAATAGCTCGCCTGTCCGCTGTCAGATTTGACGGAATACCCGTTGTTTCCATGAAGGACCAAGGGACCCTCGGCGGTTAGATCCAGGGCGTAGGAAAACGCAGAAGACGACGCGGAAAGTGACAGGTTGTCAAGAGTTTGCCCTTCCGATTTCATCTCCCACTCGTCGATCCAGGCAGTGAAGGGATCCGGGCTTACACCAGCTTGACCCACGCCGCCCCGGGCGATGCGTTCCGCGAACATATGCGTCTCTGCCGAGGTCACTGCAGCATGCGCCATCCAGATTTGCGGGCTTTGCCAGCTCTCCGCCTCACCAGGAGAAAGTGCAGAGCGGAACAGGGTCCATTGGATCCCGTAATCCTCGCCGTCAGAGCTTTGAAGATTGGCGGTTAAGTACCACCATTCAATACGGAAATCCGGGTGGGGGGCATGATCTGCAGGAAAGGAAAGCTGTGTGTCGGTTTGCGGAACTGCAAAGCCTTCCGCAATTGTGCCCAATCCAGCATACCCTTGTGCAAAGGCCTCAGTGGACGTGAAAACCGCAAACAACAGGGGGATGATCTTAACGTTCATTGGCAAAAACCCTGAGCAGATCCGACGGGTCCAGCCGGCCCAGACGGCTGGCCGGGAAGGCGGCTGCTGCCGCTGCAGCCAGCAGAGCCAGGAGCAGCAAGCGCAGCCATTCATAGGGAAACAAATGCATCGGCAGTCTCCAGCCAAACGCCTCCACATTGATCACCGCAAGCAATGCCCAGGCCAGAACCAGCCCAAGCGGCAGGGCCAGAACAGCGGTGAATGCAGCCAGCAGCAGGCTGCGCAGGACTTCGGCCGCAGCCAGTTGCCGGCGGCTTAGCCCCATCGCCCAAACCGGAGCAAGCTGCGGCAGCCGCTGGTTCCAAAGCGTCAGAAGGCTGGTCAGCATGGCAAAGGCCGCGACGCCCAGTGTCAGCACGTTCAACGCAGCAGTGATTGTGAAAGTGCGGTCAAACACAGCCAAGGACCGGGCTTTGATGCTGGCTTGATCCACGATGTTTTCCCGTGGAATGTCAAAGTCTTCCTTGATGGACTTGATCATTTCGGGAACCTCCCCGGGCGGCAGCCTCAATCCGAACTGGCGGTTGGGAATATCCGGCGTCCGCGCGAGCAGCGCCTGCAAGGACAGGATGGCCTGTGCATTTGGGTTGCCATAGTCAGAGTAGATGCCAGCAACCGTCAGCTCCCAACCAGGGGCGAGCGGCAGTTTCTGTCCAGGAGACAAGCTGTGGCGGCGGGCAAACTGCTCATTGATCAGCAGGGCCTGGCCTGATGCGATCCGCTCCCAAACTTGCGGCAACGCCTGCAGAAGCGGCCAGTTATCACGGTATGTGGCATGATCCACAATCCCGTAAACACGCAATGGGGCACCCTTATAGCGCAAGTCGCTGCGGCGGATGGGCAGGGCAGTGATCCCGCGGTCCTTTAACCAAAGCGCCAGTTGCTGCCCTTGCGCGTCGCTTGCTGCGGTAACATAGACCTCTGCCGCCAGGCGCTGATCCAGCCAGCCGGAAAAGGTGAGCCTGAAGCTGGAAACCATTGTTCCTACGCCAATGTTTGCGGCCAATGCCAGCAACAGCGCCATCAGGGACAAGGACATGCCCGGCAATTGCGCCCGGGTGTCCGCCCAAAGCCATTCTGAAAACGGGCGGGTGCTTAGCCTTGCGCCCGCCCTCAAGCCTATGGAGATAAGCAAGGGCAGCATCAGTGCTGTGCCCAGCATGATGCCTGCCAGAAAGGCAAATCCGGCGATCAGACCATCAAACAACTGCAACACCGCGCTGCCAAGCAGGATCAGGCAAAAGCCTGCGATGGCACCGAGCACATGTGTGCGCCCTGCCTGCTGCCCGCGGGCATGGGTTGCAGGGGCCGCCAGCAAAGGCATCCGCCACAGGGCAAAAAGAGACTGCGCCGCCGCAAGGAATGTTCCACCCAGCGCCATTGCCAGGCCGGATGCGACCCATTGCAGGCGCAATGACAGGCTTCCGTCGATGTCCGCACCATAAAGGCCGGACAAGGTTGCCCTCACGTCCGGCAGCAGCGCCGCGGCCACCAGATAGCCACCCGCCAGCCCCAGGACGGCAGAAATTAGTGCGATGGCAGCAAGCTCTGCCGCCAGCAGCATCGCCAGCAGCCGCAGCGGCACACCCAGGCCGCGCAAGGTTCGGATCATGCCCCTGCGCTGCTCCAGGCTGAGGCTGATGGCACCCTGCACAATAAACAGCCCAACAGCAAAGGAGAGTAACCCGAAGGCGGTGAGGTTCAAATGAAAGCTATCGGTGAGGCGGGCGGTGTCTGCGGCAGCCGTTTGCCCGGACACCAGCGTAAGATCCGGCGCCAGATCCGCAATCGGCAACACACCTGGGAGCTGATCGGGCATGACCACGAGATAGCTCAGCTCAGCCGGGCGGTTCAGCAGGCGGCTGACCAGGCTCAGATCAGCGATCAGGATGCCGTGCGGCAAGGTATCCGTGCTGGACACGGGAATACCGTTCTGAGCGGCTGCGGCCAAGGCTGCGGTTTCAGGATGGGCGAACAAGCGCCCCGGCGGTGTCAACGCCTCCAGGGCCGGCACTTGTTCTTGTTCAGCCACCGCGGCAAGCGTTGGAACCAAGGGGTGACTCAGAAGGTCAACCCCCATGATATCAAAGCGTTGCTGCCCGAACCTGACAGTGCCTTCAAGAACAGGGGAAACCTGCCATCCCGCCCGGCGCAGCGCCGCATACTGGCGCAGCGGGATGCTGCCGCTCTGCGGTGACAAACGGTCAAGGGACGCGGTGCCAAGCTGCTCAGCAGCCCTTGCATAGCTGGCACGCGCCTCTCCATTGATAGCCTGGACCGCCGACCATAGCCCCGTAGCCAAGGCCAATCCGGTGATCAGAACAGCAAGCTGCAGCGGATGGCGCCGCCAATGCGAAAGCATGGCAAGAAGCGCCGTGCGGGTCATGCTATCGTTCCCTGCCGCAGATGCAGGCGCCGGTCCAAGAGGCCGGCTATTGCAGCAGAATGTGTCACTAGAAACAGCGCTGTACCGCTTTCGCGCACGAGGTCCAGCATTAGCTCCATAACAGCCGCACTGGCGGTTTCATCGAGATTGCCGGTCGGCTCATCCGCCAGCAGCAGCTTGGGCCGCACAGCCAGCGCCCGCGCGATCGCAACTCTTTGCTGCTGGCCGCCGGACAGCTGCTCCGGATAACGGCTCAGCAGCCCAGCAAGCCCCAGCCTGGCGGCCAGGGCCTGCCCCCAATTGGCGTCCCAGCGTCCGCCAAGCCGCGCATGAAGCGAAATATTCCGCGCGACGTCGAGTGAAGGGATCAGGTTAAACTGCTGAAAAACAATCGAAACCTTCTTCCTGCGGAGATCTGCGCGCTGGCCGTCGCCCAGGCCGGACAAAGGGGTGCCATCAATCTCGATTTCGCCGCTGTCAAAACGATCCAGCGCGGCGGCAAGATGCAGCAGGGTGCTTTTTCCAGAGCCGCTGTCACCGGTCAGAGCGAGGCTGCGTCCGCCGGCAAGATCCAGCGAAATCCCGCGCAGAACCGCGGTTTCCTGAGTCTGGCCGGGATAGGCCTTGGTCACATTCCGGATCTTCAGAACCATCCTGAGGCTCCCTCCAGCGCCGTTGCGGTGTCTGCTTCGCAAGGGAACTCAATACTGCAAGCCTCAGAATGTCCAGCATGGCAGAATGACGGAGGATTTCCACGGAACTGCAGTTGAGGGTTGGCGAGTGAATTTCTATGGTGCAGCCATGGCTTGAATAGGCAGTGCCGGGCAGGAGGGCTGGAATGACATTATGGAACCAGCTTCTTTGGGGCTCGATCTATCTCAGCGTTTGCCTGGTTTTGGAAATCTCTGTGCTGGTCTGGTGCTCGTCAGTTCTGAACAAACTGGCAGCGGGTTTTGCCAAACCCTTCAGACCCTGGCAAATCGGTATCATGCTCGTGGTGGCCATTTTCATCATTCTGGGCAGCCACACGGCACAGGTTTGGATATGGTCTGCGGCCTTTGTTCTGGTTGGGGCGATTGCGGACTGGAACACCTCAGTCTATTTTTCCTTGGCCACCTATACGACGCTGGGGTACGGCGATGTCGTTCTGGGCCCCGCGCTGCGGATTTTTGCCGCCTTTGCCGCTGTCACCGGACTATTTGGCTTTGGCATCAGCACGGCCTTTCTGGTCAGCGCCATGGGCCGCCTTTTTTCACTGAATGGTGAGAAAGCTGAGGCGATAGATTAAAGCACAGGAGCCAGCAACCGGGCCACTGGCGCCAGCAGGCGGACAGTGCTTGTTTGCTGTTCCAGCGGCTGGCTGAGTTCCGTGGAGTTGTCGAAATCCCGGCTCAGCATTTGCAATATTTCTTTCGCTGACCGCGGATCAAAAAACAGCGCCATGGTTTCAAAATTCAGGCGGAAGGACCGGTTGTCGAGATTGGCAGTCCCAATTCCGGACACCGTGTCATCAATGACAAAGCACTTTTGATGCATGAAACCATGCTGGTAGCGCAGGATCCGGACACCGGCCTCCCGCAGCTCATCAAAAAATGCAAAGGCCGCCAGCCATGGCAGGTAATGGTCAATGGAATCCGGCAAAAGGATACGTACATCAAGCCCGCGCAGCGCAGCGTGCTTCAGGGCAGCGGAGACCTCCTGGTCCGGAACAAGATAGGGAGAGGCCAGCCAAACGCGGTGCCGTGCGGCGCTGATGGCGGAAAAATACATCATGGAGCCATTGCCAAAGGCATTGCCGGGACCCGTCGAAACAATCAGCGCGGGCCGGTCCTGCGGCGAGGGTTCAGGTTCCCAGTTCAAAAGATCAATGATCTGTTCCTGCGTGCGCCAGTGCCAGTCCTCCGCAAAGGACAGCTGCAACTGCTGAACCACCGGACCTGTCAGCCTCACATGGGTGTCCCGCCAGCGGCCCAGGACCGGGTCCAGGCCGAGATATTCATCACCGGCATTCAAGCCGCCGGTAAATCCTATCCGCCCGTCGGCAATCACCGTTTTCCGGTGATTGCGGAAGTTGATCCGCAGCCGGCGCCATGGACGCCGCCGGGCTGCGGGATCGATCAGGTTTACGCCCGCGTCTTCCAGCTCCCGAAGGAAGCTTTGCGGCAGTTTGCGGCTGCCGATACTATCGGCCATGAACCAAACCGTTACGCCCCGCGCGGCTGCATTGATCAGCTTGCTCTGCAGTTTCCTGCCCAAACCATCTGCGCGAAAGATGTAGTATTGGACAAGTATATATTCCTGCGCATTATCAATCGCCTGGAAGATGGGGTTGAATGTGTTTTCGCCATTGGTCAGCAGTTCCATTCCATTGCCCCGGCACACAGCCATCCCGGCAATTGCTTCAAACACAGCAGAGTCGACCGGCAGTTCCTTCGCATCTTCAGTCTGCGCGATGGTATAGGTCCTGATCGAGGCCACGGCTTGTTCCGCTTCATGGCGGGCTTTCCAGTATCCTCTGAAGCGGTGGTCGCCAAAGACGGCATAGGCGGGCAGGGCGGCAACCGGGGCCGCCAGCAGGAACACAACCCAGCCGATGGCGCCCTGCGGCGTACGTGCCGTGCGGGCAGCGCTGAGCGCTGCAAGCCCCGCTGCAATCCAGGTTGCGGCCAGCGCCGCTGAGCTTAGAACAATCCAGAACATTCCAGGCCTTGGTGGCTGCCTCTATTGCAACCTAGTCCTGCAATCGCGCTGCCGCTACACCCGGTCGCGGCATCCGGGGAACAATATGAGAGTTTTTCCTGCAGATGCTGGCGTTTGCGCAACCTGTGTGGAACTCTGCCTCAATGCCGATTTTACCACCTTTCCGGCTTTGGCCGGCCGCCCTGATCACCGCCGCCCGCCGTTTCGGCCAGAAGAACGGATGGGTGATGAGCAGCCATATCGCGATGTCGATGATGCTGGCGCTGTTTCCATTTGTGCTGTTCACGGTGGCTCTGGCCGGTACGCTGGCGGGCTTGTTTTCCCAGAATGTCGAGTTGGACAGCATGACGGAACTGGTGTTCGGCGCCTGGCCCGAGTCGGTGGCCCGGCCGATCCTGGCTGAGGTCGAAGCCGTTTTGCAGACCTCCAGCACCCAGCTGGCGACATTGGGGGGGCTGTTTGCTCTCTATTTTGCATCAAACGGCGTGGACGCTGTTCGCATCGCTTTGGTGCAGGCCTATCACGACACTGACTCCCGGCCATTCTGGAAGACCCGCGGCCTGTGCATCGGGCTGGTGATCCTGGGCGGGGCAGGGATCCTTGCAGCTGCGGTTTTCGAACTTTTCCTGCCGCTGTACGTACGTTACCTGGCGGACCTGCTGCCTTTCGGACAGCTGCCCGGCCAATGGGAGCAGGGCTTGAGCGGCCTGTTTGCGGCTTTGCTGCCGGTTGGTGCCGTTCTGGCGTTTCACATCCTGCTGCCCGGCCGGGTCCACAGGCTGCGCCGGATACTCCCCGGGGTAATCCTGACACTGGTCCTGTGGCTGGCCGCGGGCAGCGGCTTTGCCGTCTATGTCGGTTCGTTTGCCCAGTACTCAGCCACCTATGCGGGGCTTGCCGGGGCAATGGCGGCGATGATCTTCCTCTACTTGAATGCCGCGATCCTGATCCTTGGGGCAGAATTCAACGGTGCGCTCATCGACATGGCTGACAGCCTAGGGCGGAAATAACAGCTGCGGCTTTGCGGCAACTGTTTCCTAATCTTGAACAATAAGGCAGCCTTGCCACAATTGAGCCTCCGTTCCGGCCCAATCCTCTTTTACTTACGCAGCATAGCAGCGGAACCAGAAGGGGCCATCATGACAAAACTGCAAAACAAACTGCGCCACATGCGGCTTTTTGAACTGATGCGCCAGCGTGAGATGGCCAGCCACGTCAGCCGCAAGCTGCGGGTGTCGCGGCTGACCGACGATGACGCGGAAGAGGCGATCCTGCTGCGCGAGCTGGCGGCGCGGTCACTGACCACCCCGCACAGCCGCCGGGTCTAACCGGGCCTAGCCGCGGAACCCGGTGGCCACCACGAATTTCTCAGAGCTGTCCGACCGCGATGAGGGCGGCTTGATATTCATCACCTTGGTGAACTTCTGCTTCAGCAGCTTCTGCAGCTCCCCCTCGGCGCCGCCTGCCAGAACCTTGGCGACAAAGGTGCCGCCTTCCTCCAGAACATCAAAGGCGAAATAGGCCGCGGTTTCACACAGGGAGATGATCCGCAGGTGGTCGGTTTGCTTGTGCCCGGAACTCGCGGCCGCCATATCCGACATCACCACATCGGCCTTGCCGCCCAGCCAGCCCTTGACCAGCTCATCAGCGCCATCGTCCATGAAATCCAGCTGGTGGAACTCAGCCCCCGCAAGCGGTTCAACCTCCTGCAGGTCGACGCCAATGATGCGGCCCACGGCCTTGCCCGGTTTTTCACCCAATGCGTTGATCCGTTTCACCGCAACCTGCGCCCAGCCGCCCGGGGCGCACCCCAGGTCCACCACCCGGGCGCCGTTCACCAGGAAACGGAATTTATCGTCGAGCTCCATGATCTTGTAGGCCGCGCGGCCGCGGTAGCCTTCGGCCTGGGCGCGTTTGACGTAGGGGTCGTTCAACTGCCGCTGCAGCCAGCGGGTCGAGCTGAGCTTGCGGCCGCGGGCCGACTTTACCTTGACCTTGAGGTCGCGCTGTCCGCGGCCCGATGTGTTCTTACCAGTTGGTGTCTTAGCCATTTCCGCCACCGTATGCCCCGGGAGCGCGGAATTCTGCAAAAACTCCGGCCCGGAAAAATCCAATTTTCCGGCCCCGCCTAGTAGGGGCCGTCCTCCAGAACGCCATCCGCGCTCATCTGCGCGTAAAGCAGTCCCTCGCGCAGGCCGCGGTCCGCAACTGACAGCCTGTCCGTGGGCCAGCAGCGCAACAGTGCCTGCAGGATGGCGGATCCGGACATGATCAGGGCCTGCCGGTCCTCGCCGATGCGCGGGTCGCGGCGTCGGCCCTGGGGGCCGAGTTCTAGATAACCGCGGATCACTTTGTCAATCTGATCGCTGGTCATCCGCAGCCCATCCACCTTGGTGCGGTCATAACGCTTCAGCCCCAAATGCGAAGCGGCAACCGTAGTCACGGTGCCCGAGGTGCCCACGATCTGGAAGCCAGCGCGTGTTTGCTCGTCCTTATAGGGGGCGAAATCGGCCAGGTTCTCCTCAAAAAACCAGCTCATCAGAGCAAAACGTGCCGCGTCATCCTCCACATCATTAAATTGGTCGCGCAGGGTTGCGACGCCCAGCGGCACAGAAATCCAATCCACCACCTTGGCCGCGGGAAAGGGGCTTTCGGCTGTATGAAACCCGTTGTGCAGCCGCATGATCGCCGAGGGCCGGTCGCGCCGCGGCACCGAGGAAATGTCGATCCATACCAATTCCGTGGATCCGCCGCCGATGTCGACCACCAGAAGCTGTTCTGTCTTGGTGGACACCAGCGGCGCGCAGGAGATCACGGCCAGCCGTGCCTCTTCCTCCGGCTGGATGATTTCCAGCGTCAGACCGGTTTCCCGTTTCACCTGGCGGATAAAGTCGCGCGCGTTCTTGGCGCGGCGGCAGGCCTCAGTGGCCACCAGCCGCATCCGCCTGACCTTGTTGCGTTTCAGTTTCTGTTGGCAGATCCGCAGCGCCTGAATGGTGCGCGCCATTGAGGACCGTGACAGCCGCCCGGTCCGCTCCAGCCCGGCGCCGAGCTGCACCGACTTGGAGAAACTGTCGACCACATGAATACCGCTGCCCTTAGGCTGGGCGATCAGCATGCGGCAGCTATTTGTACCCAGATCCAGCGCGGCATAAAGCGCATCAGGATCGGGACGGGCCGGTGCAGGGGTCTCAACCGCTTTGGGAAACGCGCCCGCACCTTTCGAGCGCCTGGGCGCCATGATTCACGCCCTCCGATTATCGTGTTAACAACGACAATAGGTGCCCAGTTGCTGCGGCGCAAGCGTCAGGCGCCAGAAGTGGAGCAATTTCCACCGCTTCGAGGAAATCTCATAATTCACATGAATATTTTGGCGGTTTGGCCCGGTGGCATTCGCAGGTGTACAAAGCTAGTGTCGCGGCAGCAAAACGTCGCTCAATCCCATCGTGTTGTCGAAAATCGACCAACCTGCGGCGCGCCACCGCACTAGAACGTGGTCTATCCAGGCTAGGAGGAAATCAAGGCATGCCCGACGTAACGATCGTATACTGGCGCGATATCCCCGCGCAGGTCATCGTTGGCAAAGGCCGCCGCGGGGCCAAACGGCAGCTCGAAGAGCGGTTTGAGCAGGCCATCGACCGCGCGGCTATGAAGGTGAACGCCAAGGACAGCGACGCCTATCTTGCCGAATGGCGCAAGGCCGCGCCGTTTGCCGCAGACGGCGACGCAGCCGAGATTGCCGAAGCTGAGGCAACCCGCCTGGAAACGGAATACGATCAGGACCGCCTGAAGGCGCTGATCGCAAACGACGGATGGGCGTGAGCCTGACACCACTATGGGAGGCCGTGATGGCTTTGCTGAACTTTAAAAAACGCGATTCTGGCGCTGGCCAGGCTGCCACCCCCGAAATGGAAGCTTTCCTGAAAGGCTATTCCATCGAGGTGATGCCCCGTACCGCTGCCAAGGTCGAAGATTTCCGCGACCTGCTGCCCGCCGGCACCCGCGTCTACATCGCGCACATCGAAGGCACCCCGATCGAGGATATGGTCGAGACCGCCAAGCGTATCGCTGGCGAAGGCTACGATGTGATGCCGCACTTCCCGGCGCGTATCATCAAGGACAAGGCGACCCTGGGTGATTGGATCAACCGTTACCAGGGCGAAGCCGGCGTCAAGCAGGGCTTGATCCTGGCAGGCGGTGTTGCCAAGCCGCATGGTGATTTCGACAGCTCCATGCAGTTGCTGGAGACGGGCCTGTTCGACCAGGCGGGCTTTACCAACCTGCACGTTGCGGGCCATCCCGAGCCGAACTTGGATATCGATCCGAACGGCGGCCGTGCCAACACCTACGCGGCACTGGACTGGAAACAGGAATTCTCCAAGCGCACCGATGCGCAGATGGCGCTGGCAACCCAGTTCTGCTTCGAAGCTCAGCCGGTAATCGACTGGGTGAACGAGCTGAAAGAGCGCGGAATGAACCTGCCGGTCCACATCGGCATCGCAGGCCCGGCCAAGCTGCAGACCATGATCAAATTCGCCATTGCTTGCGGTGTCGGCCCGTCGCTGAAAGTGCTGCAGAAGCGTGCCAAGGACGTTTCCAAGCTGCTGCTGCCGCATGAGCCGGGTGAAATTCTGGCGGATCTGGCAGCCCATAAGGCCGCCAACCCGGACTTCCAGATTGAGAAGGTCCACTTCTTCCCGCTGGGTGGCATCAAGACCAATGCCACCTGGGCCATCAACAACGGCGGCGATTCCGCCAAGCCGGTTAACTCCTAAGGATCCACAATGACCCGTACAGTCGTAGAATCAAAAACAAAAACCGCGGTCCTGGGCTTTGATGAGCCGTTCTGCGTGATCGGTGAGCGCATCAACCCGACCGGCCGCAAGAAACTGGCGGCCGAGCTGGAAGCCGGCGATTTCTCCACCGTTGAAAAGGACGCTGTGGCCCAAGTTCTGGCCGGGGCAACCGTGCTCGATATCAACGCGGGCGTGGTCTACAACTCCAACCCGAACCCGAACGAAACCGAGCCCCCGCTGATGAAGAAGATCGTCGAGCTGGTGCAGGGCCTGGTCGACGTGCCGCTGTGCATCGACTCCTCGGTTCCCGGCGCGCTCGAAGCCGGTCTGGAAATCTGCGAAGGCCGTCCGTTGCTGAACTCTGTCACCGGTGAAGAAGAGCGCCTGGAACAGATCCTGCCGCTGGTCAAAAAATACAACGTGCCGGTCGTGGCGATCTCCAACGATGACACTGGCATCTCGGAAGATCCCGATGTGCGTTTTGCTGTCGCCAAGAAGATCGTCGAGCGTGCTGCCGACTTTGGCATCCCGGCGCATGACATTGTGGTTGACCCGCTGGTGATGCCGGTTGGCGCAATGGCAACTGCCGGCCTGCAGGTTTTTGCCCTGGTCCGCCGCCTGCGCGAAGAGCTGGGCGTGAACACCACCTGCGGTGCGTCCAACATCTCCTTCGGCCTGCCGAACCGCCACGGCATCAACAACGCCTTCCTGCCGATGGCAATGGGCGCGGGCATGACCTCTGCGATCATGAACCCGGTGGCGCTGCCGGTGACCCAAAAGGCAATCGCCGAGAAAAAAGCTGCGGTGGAAGCCGCCGGCATCATCCTGCCGGAAGGCATGGACGATGAGGCATTTGTCACCATGTTCGGCCTCGGCTCCACCAAGCCGCGCGCCGGTAAGGAAATGGAAGCCATCCGCGCTGCCAACTTCCTGACCAACAACGACCCGCATGGCGGTGAGTGGATCAAGTTCAACAAGGCGCCCGCCGCTGAAGGCGAAGAAGGCCGCGGCCGTGGCGGCCGCGTCGGCGGACGCCGCCGCCGCGCCTGATCCGCGCAGCAGCAAGACCTTTGAAAGCCGGGCCAAGTGCCCGGCTTTCTTTTTGACCGCAACAGGTTGCTGTGGAAACTGCTCTTAACGCGCGGCAGCGGCCCGCAAGGGTAGGTTGAGTCAGCGGAACGGCAGGAAGCGCCGTTTGCCGCGTGGAACGGCGGCAATTCGAAGCGGTCTGCAATGGGAAAAGTGGCGGAGAGACAGGGATTCGAACCCTGGGTGGGCTTGCACCCACAACGGTTTTCGAGACCGCCCCGTTCGACCACTCCGGCACCTCTCCGCGGGGGGTGAGGCGCGGTTTAATGTTGATTCCTGACCGGCGCAAGGGGCGAATTGCAGCTTTGGCAAAAAAAGCCGGTTTCCCGTTGTCAGCCAAAGGTTTTTGCCTAGATTTGCCCTATGCGTATGATCTTCAATTCCGCCATGCTTCTTTTGCGTGCCCTTGCTTTTCTGGGGCTTTCCTTTGCTTTACTCGCGCAGCCGGGCGGCGCCGCGGACCGGGAGCGGGTCGCTGCGTTTCTCGAAGTGACCGGCTTTGACGTGGCGCTGGACAGTATCGCCCTGTCAGCCTCAAGCGCGCCGGAGATGCTGGGCGTTGATGCGGGAGCCTTTGGCAGTCAGTGGACCCGCCTGTCTGAGGATGTGTTTGATACGGCCGAAATGCGCAGCCTTGCGCTGGAAATCCTGGAAAACACCCTGGACGATGCTGCGCTGGACCATGCCGCATCGTTTTACGCCAGCGACCTGGGCCGCCGACTGGTTCGGGCGGAAAACGCGTCCCACCTGATTGAGGATGACGAGGTTAAGCAACTTGCCGGGAATCGGATCATTTCCGATCTGGTCAAGGCTGGCAGCACGCGCGTTGCCCTGTACCAGCGGATGGGGGCGGCAATTGATGCCGCAGGCACTGGCGTCAGGGCGCTGCAACAGATCCAGTTCCGGTTCCTGATGGCTGCCGCGGCTGCCGGTGTGATCAAGCTGGAACTGGATGCGGACGGGCTGCAGGCGCTGATGAAGGAGCAGGAGGGCGAGCTGCGCCTCAGCCTGCAGGCCTCCAGCCTTGCCGCTTCTGCTTATACGTATCAGGAGTTCACGGACGCCGAGGTGCAGGCCTATGTCGAGGCCCTGGAGGAGGCGCCGATGCAACGGGTGTATGAGCTGCTGAACGCGGTCCAGTACGAGATTACCGCCAACCGTTTTGAGGAGCTGGCGCATCGCATGGCAGAGCTCACACCGGGACAGGATATCTGACCCAGAGGGCATTCCGCCCGGCCTGTGGAAAACAGGTTGACACAGCAGGAATTCCGAACCATAAGCCCGCATCCCGGCCCGGATTCCGCGCGCCGGGGTTCATTTGTAATACGCCCCGAAAAGGGGCGCGCTGTTCGAGGCGGCATCTGCCGAAACACCCGCAAGGGGGCCGTAGGACGCGGTTGGAAAAGGAAAGACGCACATGTTTGCGGTCCTCAAGACTGGCGGCAAGCAGTACAAGGTTCAGGCGGGCGACGTGCTCCGCGTTGAAAAACTGGCTGCTGATGCTGGCGAAACCATCCAATTCGACGAAGTTCTGATGCTGGGCGGCGACGCACCGGTTGTTGGCGCTCCGCTGATCGAAGGCGCTGCTGTCAAAGCGGAAGTCATCGACCAGATCAAAGGCGACAAGGTCATCAACTTCGTCAAACGCCGCCGGAAGCACTCCTCCAAGCGCACCGTCGGCCACCGTCAGAAACTGACCCTGGTCCGGATCACCGAGATCCTGGCATCCGGCGCAACCAAATCTGCTCCGAAAGCCGCCACCAAAGCTGCACCCGCTGCTGCCGAAGCCGCCGGTTCGGACGATCTGACCCAGCTGACCGGCGTCGGCCCCGCCGCAGCCGCGAAACTGGCAGACGCAGGCCTCACCAGCTTTGCCCAGATCGCAGCCTTGTCCGAAGACGACATTGCTGGTATCGAAGCAATCAAAGTGAAGCCCGAGTGGGTTGAGCAGGCCAAAGAGCTGGCCAAAGGCTAAGGAGAGAGAGAATGGCACATAAGAAAGCTGGCGGTTCCTCACGCAACGGCCGCGACTCCGCGGGCCGCCGCCTTGGCGTGAAACTCTACGGTGGCCAGGCGGCCATCGCAGGGAACATCATCGTGCGTCAGCGCGGCACCAAGTTCTGGGCCGGCGAAGGCGTGGGCATGGGCAAGGATCACACCCTTTTCGCAACTGCCGACGGTGCTGTAAGCTTCCGCAAAGGCCTGAAAGGCCGCACCTTTGTATCGGTTCTCCCAGTGGCGGAGGCCGCTGAGTAAGCCGACCCGAAGGGTAAAGAAATCTTTAGGGGGATCGGCTATACGGCCGGTCCCCCTTTCTGTTTCCGGATGCGAGTTTAAGATGATCTTTTCTGCCAGAACTGAAGGCCGGTATATTTTGGCGCAAAAACTGCGCGCTCACGCCGTGCCAACGGAAATTTTTGAACGAATTGAACCCTGTATGCCTTGCCTGACAGGCCTGGCACACACATCTGAGTTAAACCGCGCAGCCAGCCGCGGATCGTGCGGATGCCCGGCATCCGGCAGAGGAGGAGCACAGAAATGAACCTGGAACAGATCGTGTGCCAGCAAGTGATTGAAACGGAACGTTTTATCCTGCGCCCTTTGCGCAAATCCGACGCTGGGCTGATTGAGCATTATGTCAGTGATGAACGTGTCGCCCGTATGACCCGCTCAGTGCCGCACCCTTTGCCGCCCGGCGCAGCTGAGGCCTTTGTGGCGCGCGCCATGGCGGAAGAGCGGGACGAGGATGTCTGGGTGATTGATGGCACTGTTGAGGGTGACTCCGAGCTGAAAGGTGTTATCGGTCTCAAGCGGATGGACCGCAATCAGTCCGAGGTCTCTTATTGGACGGCGCCGCCGTTCTGGAACACCGGGCTGGCCTCTGCGGCTCTGAAGGCGCTGGTTGATGCCAACCCGCAAGGGAACGATGCGATGTTTGCCTCTGTTTTTCAGGACAACCCGGCCTCGGCCCGGGTGCTGATCCATTGCGGCTTTGATTATCTGGGCGACGCCGAAAGCTATTCGGTGGCGCGCGACACCTCTGTTCCAACATGGACTTACAGCCGAAAACTGTGATTGGCGCGGCGCGCGCTTTGCGGTAAGGCAATCGAAACAGTCCCGCCATGGCCCCGGGCCTTGGCGGGACACTTGTACTGCGCGGTTGGGCAGGGGCCTGCCGCATTAAGGAGCTGTCATGAAATTCCTCGATCTGGCAAAGGTCTATATCCGCTCGGGCGCCGGCGGGAACGGCTGCGTCAGCTTCCGCCGTGAGAAATACATCGAATACGGCGGCCCGGACGGGGGCGACGGCGGCAAGGGCGGTTCGGTCTGGGCTGAAGTCACCGAAGGGCTGAACACCCTGATCGACTTCCGTTACCAGCAGCATTTCTTTGCAAAGAACGGCCAGTCCGGCATGGGCCGCCAGCGCACCGGCAAGGATGGCGACGACATCATCCTGCGCGTGCCTGTCGGGACGGAGATCCTGGACGAGGATCAGGAAACGGTGCTGGCCGACCTCACCGTGCCCGGCGAGCGTGTGCTGCTGGCCAAGGGCGGCAACGGCGGTTTCGGCAACCTGCATTTCAAATCCGCCACCAACCAGGCGCCGCGCCGGGCCAACCCGGGTCAGGAAGGGGTTGAGCGCACCATCTGGCTGCGGCTCAAGCTGATCGCAGATGCAGGTCTGCTGGGCCTGCCCAACGCTGGCAAATCGACCTTCCTGTCGGCCACTTCCAATGCCCGGCCCAAGATTGCGGATTACCCGTTTACCACGCTGCACCCGAACCTGGGCGTGGTCGGCATTGACAACACCGAATTTGTGGTCGCGGACATCCCTGGCCTGATCGAAGGCGCACATGAGGGTAAAGGGATCGGCGACCGCTTCCTGGGTCATGTGGAGCGCTGCGCGGTGCTTCTGCACCTGATCGACGGCACCTCTGACACTGTGGTTGAGGACTACGAGACCATCATTGGTGAACTGGAGGCCTATGGCGGCGTTCTGGCCACCAAGACCCGGATCACCGCGCTCAACAAAGTTGATGCGATTGATCCGGAGGAACTGGAAGAGAAGCGTGCCGCTTTGGAAGCGGCTGTGGGCGGCCCGGTGCATCTGATGTCCGGTGTCAGCCGACAGGGGGTGAATGAAATCCTGCGAGCCCTGCGCAATGAGATCGACGACGACCGCCTGCGGATGAAACCCGCCAAGGAGGAAAAGCCTTGGCAGCCCTGACGTCGGCAAAACGGATTGTTGTCAAAATCGGCTCGGCACTTCTGGTTGACCGGGAAACCGGCGAGCTGCGCGCGGGCTGGCTGCATTCGCTGGCCAATGATGTTGCCTGGCTGAAATCCCGCGGCACCGATGTTGTGCTGGTATCTTCCGGCTCTATCGCTCTGGGCCGCGGTGTGCTGGGCCTGCCGCGTGCCGATCTGCCGCTGGAGCAGTCCCAGGCCGCCGCTGCAGTCGGCCAGATCCGCCTGGCCCGCGCTTATGAGGAGGCACTGGCCCCCCACCGTATCACCACTGCGCAGGTGCTGGTGACGCTGGAAGACAGCGAAAACCGCCGCCGGTACCTGAATTCCCGCGCGACGCTTGAAACACTGCTGGGCATGGGCGCGGTGCCCATCGTCAACGAAAACGACACCATCGCAACGGATGAAATCCGCTATGGCGACAACGACCGTTTGGCGGCGCAGGTTGCGGTAACGGTCGGGGCGGATGCTTTGATCCTGTTGTCTGATGTCGATGGCTTCTACAGCGCCAACCCGGCCTTGGACCCGGACGCCAAGCGCTATGACCGGATTGACGAGATCACGCCCGAGATCGAGGCGATGGCGGGCGATGGCGTTTCCGGCCTGTCCAAGGGCGGCATGATCACCAAGCTGCTGGCCGCCAAGATGGCAACTGCCGCAGGCTGCGCCATGGCAATTACTGAAGGTTCGCCCTTGAACCCGTTGAAAACGCTTGAGGAAGGTGTGCCTTGCACCTGGTTCACCGGGCAGGGGGATCCGCAGGCCGCGCGCAAGCGCTGGATTGCGGCGATGAAAACCCGCGGTGTTCTGACCATCGACGAAGGCGCCGCCCGTGCGCTGATGTACGGCAAAAGCCTGCTGCCCGCAGGCGTCCGTCATGTGGAGGGTGACTTTGGCCGCGGCGATCCGCTGGCCATCCTCGGCCCAGACGGGCGCAAACTGGGGCAGGGGCTGTCGCGCTATACCGCCGATGAGGCCCGTGCCATCCAGGGGCGCCAATCGCAGGAGATCGAGGCGACGCTGGGCTATCCCGGCCGCGCTGCACTGATCCACCGCGATGATATGGCGCTTTGAACGCACCACCTGATAGTTTATTCCAGCCGGGACGGCACCCAGTGCCAGACAGGGACCGGCAAGGGCACGAGACATATGAAAGACAATGAAAACATCCCCGCCGTGATGGCGGAGCTTGGCAAACGTGCAAAGCAAGCGGCGCAAGTCCTGGCGACGGCCAGCGCTGAACGCAAATATGCAGCGCTGATTGGTGCTGCAGAAGCGGTCTGGAGCCGCCGGGCAGAGATCATCGCAGCAAATGCCAAGGATCTGGAGTTCGGCCGGGGCAAGGGCCTTTCGGACGCGATGATGGACCGGCTGATGCTGGACGAGGCGCGTATTCAAGGCATCGTTGATGGTCTCCGCGCTGTGGCGGAGCAGCGCGACCCGGTTGGAGAGGTGATGGAGGAGTGGGAACAGCCCACCGGCCTCAAGATCCAGCGCGTCCGTACCCCGCTGGGCGTGATTGGCGTGATCTACGAAAGCCGCCCCAATGTGACCGCTGACGCCGGCGCGCTCTGCCTGAAATCGGGCAACGCGGTGATCCTGCGCGGCGGCTCCGAAAGCTTCCATTCCTCGCAAGCGATCCATGCCTGCCTGGCTGAAGGATTGAAGTCAGCCGGTCTGCCGGAAGACGCCGTGCAATTGGTGCCGACCCGCGACCGCGCCGCGGTGCAGGAACTGCTGACCATGACGGATTATGTGGACGTCATCGTTCCGCGCGGAGGCAAAGGGCTGGTGGGCCTGGTACAGCGCGAGGCGCGCGTGCCGGTCTTTGCCCATCTTGAAGGCATCGTGCATATCTACCTCGACAAAGCTGCCGATCCGCAGAAGGCGCTGGATGTGGTGCTGAACGCCAAGACCCGCCGCACCGGCATTTGCGGCGCCGCGGAATGCCTGCTGATCCACCAGGATATCGCGCCCACACTGGGCAAGACGCTGCTGGATGCCCTGGCCTCTGCCGGCGTTGAAATCCGCGCCGAGGCAGGGCTGCCCGGACCGGACGGCATGACCGCCGCCACGGCCGATGACTGGGGCAAGGAATACCTGGATTCCATTATTGCAGCCAAGCAGGTAGCGGACATAGATGAAGCGATCCAGCACATCCGCGCCCATCATTCCCAGCACACCGATTGCATCATTACTGAGGACGAGGCGGCTGTTCAGAAGTTTTTTGCGGAACTCGACAGCGCCATCCTGATGCACAATGCCTCAACTCAGTTTGCCGACGGCGGCGAGTTCGGGATGGGTGCTGAAATCGGTATCGCCACCGGCAAGATGCACGCGCGCGGTCCGGTCGGTGCAACCCAGCTCACCAGCTTCAAATATCTGGTGCGCGGCAACGGCACCACCCGCGCCTGATACCTATTAAACGCCAAACGCCGGGCAGATTGCCCGGCGTTTCATACCAAAAGAAGTGGCGCAGTTCAAAACTGCAGCGTGATCTTTTCCAGGTTCAGCTCCAGACGCACCGTGCGGCCTGCCTCTTTTGCCGCTTCCGGCAGGAGCGCAAATTGGACCAGTGCCGGAGTGATTTCAGCGTTCGAATTGCCGCCACTGATCCGTGCCCATAATTCGTCATCGACTGTAACCTTGCGGCCTTCGCCCATCACGGTCCACTTGCCGTCGGCGCAGAAAATTTTGACCGTTCCGCCATAGGGCAGGGCACTTTCCAGGCACAGCGCGGACAGCAGTGCCAGCCTTGCCTCGCTGCGGGTGCAGCCTTCAAGCGGGGACCATTGGTATTGGATGCGTCCGCCTTTGCTGACGTCTTCGAGCACCGAAACCACCTCAGTCCGCGGTGTCTGCTGATCGCCTGCCGCACCAAAAGCGATGCGGAAAAAACGGATGCGCGCATTGGCATTTGCAACACTGTCGGAGATCAGTTCCAGCTCCGGTCCGGACATGCTGCCGGCCATGCCAAGCAATTCCAGACCGTTGTTAATGGCGCCGACCGGGCTGATCAGGTCATGACAGATCCGCGACCCTACCAAAGCCGCAAGATTGGCGTTATCTACACCCATAACGTATACTTCCTCCGAACTGGGCCATCCGCAGATGAATGACCTCAACGCTATATTAGCCCCCGGCATGTTTGTCCGGCATCCTGACCACCCGGAATGGGGAACCGGTCAGGTCCAGTCAAACGCGGGCGGCAAGATCACTGTAAACTTTCCCGATCAGGGGAAGCTGGTGATTGACGGAGCGCGTGTCTCCCTTATTCCCGTCTTTGATCCATAACGGTTTATGAAGGGTTAACGTAATCCCTCAAATTAGCCTGAATTTCTGCGCGTTCTTTGCCCTATCGGGGCGGTGCGCTCAAGCCTGAACTACGCAAGGGTTTCAAATGCCAGACAGCTCTCCGGTATTTTCCGTCAAGATTGCCGACAGCGAAGAGGAGCTGCGCGCGGCCCAGTCTTTGCGGTACGAGGTTTTTGTGCGGGAGCTTGGCGGCAGCGGCGAGATGGTCGACCACAGCGCCGGCTTGGAACGGGACCGCTTTGACCCGTTTTTCGACCACATGCTGGTCACCGATGACAGCAATGGCCGGGTGGCAGGAGTCTACCGGCTGCTGCGCGATGATCAGGCAGCCCAGGCCGGGCAGTTCTATTCCGAGGCGGAATTTGATCTTAGCATTCTCAAGTCCTCGGGACGCAAGCTGCTGGAACTGGGTCGCTCCTGTCTGCACGCCGACTACCGTGGCGGAATGGCGATGTTTCACCTTTGGTCCGCGCTGTCGGACTATGTCGAAGACCATCAGATCGAGGTTCTGTTCGGCGTGGCCAGTTTCCACGGCACTGACCCGCAGCAGCTGGCCACACCGCTGGCAATGCTGCATCACAACCATCTTGCGCCAACAGACTTGCGGGTGAGATCAAAGTCGTTTGAATCCATGGATTTGATCACCAAAGATGATCTGGACCGGAAGCAAGCCATGGTTGAAACACCTGCCTTGATCAAGGCCTATCTCCGCCTTGGCGGCTATGTCGGCGAGGGCGCATTTGTGGATCATGCTTTCAACACCACGGATGTCTGCCTGATCCTGGACACAGCCCGGATGAACGAGCGCCAGCACAGGATCTATGCCGGAGGCAGGAAGCGGGCATGAGCGTCAGCTGGCACAGCAGCGAAGCGCCGGATCCGGTCCGGATTTCGGCCTTGGGCTGGGGGCTGGTGCTGCTGCGCGGGCTGCCGCTGGCAACGCTGGTCTTTGGTGGGCTGCTGCTGCTGCTGGCAATACGGCTGGCCGAGCGGCCGCTTTGCGGTGTGAACCGGCCGGTGACCCCCTTTATCACCCAGTTTGTGTGCCGCAATGCCTTCCGCATTCTGGGGATCACCTACAAGACCCGGGGCAGCTTGATGCGGGCGCGCGGCGCCGTCGTGGCCAATCACGCCTCATGGCTGGATATCTTTGCGCTGAACGCACGCAAACGGATCTATTTTGTTTCCAAGGCCGAGGTCGCCAAGTGGCCGGGGATCGGCTGGCTCGCCCGTGCTACCGGCACTGTCTTTATCGAACGCAATCCGGCGCGGGCCAAGGAACAGGCGGCGGTCTTTGAACAGCGTTTGCAGGCCGGCCATAAACTGCTGTTCTTCCCCGAGGGCACCTCCACCGATGGGTTGCGGGTTCTGCCCTTTAAAACAACACTTTTCGCAGCGTTTTTTAACGAGCATCTGCGGGACGGGATGCACATCCAGCCGGTTACCGTCATCTACCGGGCTCCCAAGGGGGCGCCCGCGCGGTTTTACGGCTGGTGGGGCGATATGGATTTTGGTCCTCATCTCCTCAAGGTTCTGGCAGCACCGTGCCAGGGAGAGGTTGAGCTGATCTATCATCCGCCCCTGAAAGCTTCAGATTTCCCGGACCGGAAATCGCTCGCCGCGGCGGCCGGAAGCGCGGTCCGCGAAGGCCATCACAGCGGGCTTCCCAGCTGAAATCCGGACCAGGCGCCGATTTCTGCGGATCAACTATTGTCAGCTGGCAATTTCTGCTCTATGAGCGCGCCTACGAACCCGCAGGCGGGGTTTGGCCTGATCAGGGGAGACATCCCTGACGGACCCCCGGTTGGAGCATCTGCTCTGAACCCCCGCCGAGGATTGAAACCGGAAAGGAAAGAATAGCATGGCTCTTCCCGAGTTCACCATGCGTCAGCTGCTGGAAGCTGGCGTACACTTCGGCCACCAGACTCAGCGCTGGAACCCGCGCATGTCGCCCTTCATCTACGGCGCGCGCAACGGCATCCACATCATGGACCTGACCCAGACTGTTCCGATGCTGGACCAGGCATTGCAGGTTGTCCGCGACACCGTCGCCAAAGGCGGCCGTGTCCTGTTCGTCGGCACCAAGCGCCAGGCAGCCGGCCCGATCGCCGAAGCCGCTGAGAAATCTGCGCAGTACTACATGAACCACCGCTGGCTGGGCGGCACCCTGACCAACTGGAAAACCGTTTCCCAGTCGATCAACCGCCTGAAGGAAATCGACGAGAAGATGTCCTCCGGCGCCGAAGGCCTGACCAAGAAAGAGCGTCTGGGCATGGAACGCGACCAGGAGAAGCTGCAGGCCTCCCTGGGCGGCATCCGCGAAATGGGCGGCGTGCCGGACCTGCTGTTCGTCATCGACGTTAAAAAAGAAGCACTGGCAATCGCCGAAGCCAAGAAACTGGGCATCCCGGTTGTGGCTGTTGTCGACACCAACTGCTCCCCCGACGGCGTCGACTTCATCATCCCGGGCAACGACGACGCATCGCGCGCCATCTCGCTGTACTGCGATCTGGTGGCCCGTGCGGCTCTGGACGGCATGTCGGCTCAGCTGGGCGCAGCAGGCGTTGACCTGGGCGCGCTGGAAGAAGCACCGGCAGAAGAAGCCGTTGCTGAAGAAGCAGCCGCCGAAGCCTGATCCGTCCTGTCACGGAACTGACATGCGGGGCAGGGTATCACCTGCCCCAAATCCGTTTTTGAATTGAGGAGAGCCTAAGATGGCAATCACTGCAGCAATGGTGAAAGAACTGCGCGAATCCACCGGCGCAGGCATGATGGATGCGAAGAAAGCACTGGTCGAAAACGATGGCAACATGGAAGCCGCCGTTGACTGGCTGCGCACCAAAGGCCTGGCGAAAGCCGCCAAGAAATCCGGCCGTACCGCTGCTGAAGGCCTGGTGGCCGTGGTCGTCGAAGGCGGCAAAGGCGTTGCGGTTGAAGTGAACTCCGAAACCGACTTCGTTGCCAAGAACGGCGAATTCCAGGAAATGGTCGCAGGCATCGCCAAGGCCGCTCTTTCCGCAGACGACGTCGAAGCGCTGAAAGCAGCCGACCTGGGCGGCAAGTCTGTCGAAGCAACCCTGACCGACAAGATCGCCACCATCGGCGAGAACATGTCGCTGCGCCGCATGGAGAAGCTGGAAGGCGAGACCGTCGTTTCCTACGTCCACAACGCGGCAACCGCAGGCATGGGCAAAATCGGCGTTCTGGTTGCGATGACCGGCGGTGATGAAGCCATCGGCAAGCAGGTCGCAATGCACATTGCAGCCGTGAACCCTGCCGCTCTGTCCGAAGCAGACCTGGACGCTTCCATCGTTGAGAAGGAAAAGCAGGTTCAGATCGACATCGCCCGCGAATCCGGCAAGCCGGAGCAGGTGATTGAGAAAATGATCGAAGGCCGGATGAAGAAATTCGTGGCTGAATCGACCCTGCTGAACCAGCAGTTCGTGGTGAACCCGGATCTGACCGTGGAAGCAGCTGCCAAGGAAGCTGGCGCCACCATCACCGGTTTTGTCCGCGTGGAAGTCGGCGAAGGCATCGAAGTCGAGAAAGAAGACTTTGCTGCAGAAGTGGCCAAGGCCGCTCAGGGCTGATCTGCCTTACAGCCTGAGGATTGGAACCGGCGGGGCGGCCCGCCGGTTTTTTTGTGCGCAGGCAACGGGAAAAGACCCATCGCTGGCGGAATATCCGGCCGGATCTGGGTCTGTTCCGATTGTTGGGAAGGAAAGGCGAGGGGCCTCACTGATGGGGATGGATGAGGCCCCTCTGATATCGGAATAGACGCGGAACAATACGCGCCTATTCCCGACCAGGTAGGAGAGCCTTGAAATCGCAAGGGTCGTTACCCAAAGGTTCCTAGGCCAAAGCCACCACTCACGGAACAAGTGAAACATGCAGCGAATTAACCTATAACGGTAGTATAGTATTCCTTACTTTTTAGTAGATGCTCCTTGGCACGGTCAGGCCTGGTTTCCCGGCTAGGCCGCTGCCAGATTGAAAATCGAAAAACCGATCAATTAATCTTTGAAATTCAATGCATTAATGCAGGCTTCTCGCACCCGCCTATGCATCCATAACATACATTTGATTGTGCAGCGCAGCCTTCAGGACAGCCTGGGCGGTTGTTTCAACTGACAAAGATTCACGCGCAAGACGAAGGTGTTTTTCAATCGTAGCGGGAGTGAGCCCCATCAAAATCGCAATGTCCTGGGTGGTTTTTCCGTCACCCACCCATTGCAGCACTTCGCGCTGGCGTTTGGTCAGGCTGCGGTTTGGCGCTGTGTAGGGCAGGGTAAGGATCTTCAGATGCGCGACATTGTTCATCAGCACGATGTCTTCGCCCGCCTCCGCCCACAATGCGTCCACTTCAACCTGACCCATCTCCGGTTTGGCCGCCAGAGAAATGGCCCCCTTGTAGCGCGGCGATGCGGAATAGAAACTGATAGTATAGCCTGCGGTCAAATCCAGCTTCTTGTTAAACTCATGCACCTTTTGCGCTTCCGGCCCCAGCATGCCGTCAGCAGCCATCTCCTGGACGATACGCCAGCTGCCGGCGCCTTCATTCTCCAGCGCCCAGCGGAGCATCGGCGCATGAAAATAAAGGCCCTTGTGCAGGAACCCGTTCAGATATTCGCTGTTGTGGTTCGACAGGATCACAAAATCATCCGGATCCCCCAGCGAGGTCTCCGTCTTATAGCGGGTATAGCCGTAGATCAGCCTGTCAAAGCCGAATTTGCCCATCTGCTGGACATGGCCGTGCCAAAGCTCCTCCAGGCTTTGCGCGCCGCAGACAAAGCTGAGGTAGTCCTTTAGATTCATGCGCTTCCGGCCTCTTTCAGATGCGAATCCAGGGCTTGCAGCGCCAGCAGGTAGCCTTGGGCGCCAAAGCCGCAGATCTGCCCCAGCGCAGCCTTGGAGATATAGGAGGTGTGCCGGAACGCCTCCCGCGCATGGATGTTGGAGAGGTGGACTTCGACTGCCGGGATTTCAACGGAAATCAGGGCGTCCATGAGGGCAATGGAGGTATGGGTGTAGGCACCGGCGTTCAGGACAATACCATCATGCACGCCCTTGGCGGCATGGATGGCGTCAATCAGCGCACCTTCATGATTTGACTGCAGGCACGTCACCTCCAGCCCCAGGGTTTGCCCATGCTCTGCACAGGCGGTCTCCACCATTTTCAGCGTGACCGAGCCATAGACCTCAGGCTGCCGGGTGCCCAGCAGGTTCAGGTTGGGGCCGTTCAAAACCAGAATACTCGTCATCGCCTGTCTGTCCTTATCTTCCTTCCCCCTGAACTTCTAAGACAATTCCAATCAGAATGCGAATACACAAATGCGCACGAATTGGAAAATTTCTCCTACCTGAATTAGCAGCCTGGCTTTCCTGCGCAGCGCACAGAGAAACCTGCGCTTGTTTATTTTTGCTTATTAGAATTCAGAAAGGTTGTTATTGCAGCCGGAATTGGCTCGACCTGGCTGCCACAGCAGCGCAGTATGCCCAGGCAGAAACCGCTGAGGGGCAGGGCAATGGACAAGAAACGTCTGCAGCGCATCAAAACCTGGCAGCAGCGGTATGTGAACCAACGAAAATACGCTGGCAGTGCGCTTCTGATCAACCGCGATGGCAGGGAATGCTTCTTTCACGCAGCAGGTCTGCGAAATATCGAAGAAAACCTCCTCTTCACCCGCGACACGCTGGTCCGGCTTTATTCAATGACCAAACCAGTGACATCCACCGCGCTCACGATTCTTCTGGAACGCGGGGAACTTCATCTCGACGCCCCCGTCAGCGCATTTCTCCCTGAATTCAGCGCTCCGCAGGCCCTTGTTGAGACAGCGGCGTCAATTACCCACACGGAACCCTGTGCGCCGCCAACACTGCACCAGCTGCTGACGCATACCAGCGGGCTCAGCTATCCTTTCAACCCCGGCATCCTGCCTGAGGCCATGGAGAGCGCAGATCTGATGTTCAAACCGGATCAGGGTCCCTTGGCACAGGCTGTCCGTGATCTTGCGGAGCTGCCTCTGGCCTTCAGGCCCGGCTCCCGGTGGGAGTATTCGGTTGCTACGGATGTGCTTGGCCGGGTGATTGAGGTGGTGTCCGGCAAACCGCTTGGCTGTTTCCTAGCCGAGGAGATTTTCGAACCGCTTGGCATGTCCGAGACAGGCTTCCAGCTGCCAAATGGGGCAGGGAACCGGTTTGCCTCTCTCTATACACCTCTCGCCGGGGATGCCTTCGCGCTGAATTCAGAGGCAGAGAACACGGACAGCCTGCGCCTGACGGACAGCTACCGGCATTCACCATTTGAAGGCGCACAGATGCAGTCCGGCGGCGGCGGGCTGATCGGAACGATCGACGACTACATGAAGTTCGCCGAGATGCTCCGCAATCGGGGGCGATACGCCGACGGCTTCATCTTGAGTCCGCAAACTGCTGATTTTATGATGAGAAACCATTTGCCCGGTGAAATCGCGTCGATGGGTCCGCAGAGCTTTGCCGAACAGCCGATGGAAGGCATGGGCTTTGGCCTTGGCGGCGCGGTGGTTCTTGACCCTGCGCGTGCCCGCTGCCCGGGATCCGCTGGCGACTTCAGCTGGGGCGGTATCGCCTCGACCTTCTTCTGGGTGGACCGCACGCTGGGCCTGTCGGTGGTTTTCCTGACCCAGCTGGCCCCGTCCAGTTCCTATCCCTCCCGGCCGGAGCTCAAGGCGCTGGTGCATGGGGCTATTACGGGATGACTTCCAACTGGCTGCTTTGCGGCTAAACTGCCTGCGCTGCAAGCCAAACAACGAAAGCGCTCAAAATGCCCGATACCGCCAAGATCCTCCTTGATCTCCTGGATCTGGAAACACTGGACAGCAATCTGTTCCGCGGTTCCGGATCTGGCGGCGAAACGCCTACTCGGATTTATGGCGGCCAAGTAATCGCTCAGGCGCTCACCGCTGCTTATGCCACTGTTTCCGGGCGTTTATGCCATTCTCTTCATGCTTATTTCATCCGCCCTGGCGATCCCTCGCGACCGGTTATCTATGAAGTCGACCCGGCACGGGACGGCCGCAGCTTTACCACGCGGCGGGTGGTTGCCATTCAAAACGGCAAGCAGATCCTGAACTTGGCGGCCTCGTTTCACGGCCAGGAACCCGGCTGGAGCCATCAGCACCCGATGCCGGATGTGCCTGGACCTGCCGGGCTGGAGCCGCGTCATGAAATCCTTCTGCGAAACGCATTCCGCGTCGATCCGGACAAACGCCGCGAATTCACCAGGCCGCGGCCGTTTGAAATCCGCGAGGTTGAGCCAAGGGATCCGCTGGCACCGGAAAAGACCAGTGACATCAACAGTATGTGGATCAGAATGGAAGCCGCCAAAGGGGCTGGACCGGAGCTTCAGCATATCCTGTTGGCTTATGCCTCCGACTTTGGACTATTGGGATCATCCATGCGGCCGCATGGGCTGACATTTCATAAACCCGGCGCCATGACAGCCAGCCTGGATCACGCGATGTGGTTCCATGCTCCGGTGCAGCTGGAGAATTGGCATCTCTATTCAATGGACGCACCATTCACAGGAAATGGCCGCGGCTTCAATCGCGGATCAATCTACACAGAGAGCGGTGAGTTGGTAGCGAGCGTAGCCCAGGAAGGTTTGCTGCGGCCTGTAGATCGTTGAAAATTAATGCTTTCATCCGATCCCCGAGGTGTCAGATCTGTATTAGCTTAACATAATTCTGATTATAAGACTACAGAAGCCGCTATGGGTGGATTCACAAACGAAGTGCAAATTCTGTACGAATACAGAGAGTTGCATGGAGTATGAAGAATGGGAAGCCACTACTGTCACCTGAAGCTGGTTGAACGACGCAAGCTCGCTAAGTGGCTTGAAGCCAAATGCCGATAGCGAAGATCGCTGATCGCTTGGGCCGCGCGCCCTGCACGATCTACCGGGACATCAAGCGGAACCAATATACGGACGACGAACTACCGGAGCTGAACGGCTACCACGCGCTTGTCGCTCAGGACAAATACGAGGCGCGCCGCGCGATCCATCGCAAGATGATCGTTTATCCTGAACTGAAGGAAGCCATCGAAGACAGGCTCAAAGCTGGCTGGCCGCCGGAACAGATCGCAGGCACAACAGGACACACATCTTCGACGTCCAAAGCCTGTCCCACAGGCCTGAGCGCATCTCTGAGCGTGCCGAGTTTGGCCACTGGGAATGCGATCTGATGATGTTCCGCAAGGAATATGGGAAGGTCAACGTAACCTCCCTGGTCGAGCGCGTCAGCCGGTATGCTGTCGTCATGCGCAACGAGGATCGCCAGTCCAAGCCGATCATGGAAGCGCTAACCCAAGGCCTGGCTCCCCTGCCCGCCGAGGCGCGCAAGTCGATCACCTTTGATCGAGGTACGGAGTTCTCAGACCGGCGGCACCTCAAAGCCGGGACCGGTGCGGATGCGTGGTTCTGTGACCCGCAAGCGCCGTACCAGAAAGGCACGGTTGAGAACACCAATAACAGGCTGCGCCGATATCTGCCCAGATCAACCGAACCGACGGCGCTGACAAATCGGTATTTGAGGTCGATTTGCCATCGCCTCAATTCCACACCGCGCAAGTGCTTGGGCTACCATACCCCTGCTGAGATCTTCGAAAACGAGCTGATGGAAATCCAAAACCGATTGGAATAGAACGGCATATCAGAAATTGCGCTTCAGCGTGAGTTCACATATACGCGTACCCCAGCCTTTGCCTTACGGGAAAAGAAAATGGCTTCCTCTGAAACCAGAGGAAGCCAGTTATCACCGATCAGGCTCCTTCATTGACTGCCCGATTGTATTCTTACCTGGGCCTTCTCAGTGTTCAGAACGGGCGCACCCGTCCCGGATCGTATCGGAAGCGGATAATTCCGCTTCCAGCTGCCGTCTGCGCCGCCGAGGGAAATTCGCAGGCACAGACGGTATTCCGTTAGCTGCAGCCGGAGGTCCCGCCGCAGGTGTTGCACTTCATGCAGGTGCCGTTGCGCACCAGCGTGTAGTTGCCGCATTCACCGCAGGCTTCGCCTTCGTAGCCTTGCATCTTTGCCTTGGTGCGCGCGTCCATTCCGCTCGTGTTTTGCGCCGGTGCTGCGCTGGTTTCAGGAACCAGGGTCTGCAGCGCTGCGACCGGATCGGTTCCGGTGTCCAGCACCCCTGCATCGGTCTGGCCGCCTTGCAGCACCACCAGATCCTGCGGCAGCCGCTTGCGCAGATAGCCGGTCGAAGAGATTTGCTTGAGAACTTCCAGCGACCGGGTTGCTGCGCTTTCACTCAGCTCCGACAGGTTGGACACGCCTTCTTCCTCGCCACGGCCCAGATCGTCGAACGTCGCGCCTTCCGGTTTAACATGCGCCAGATCGGTGCGGTCGAGATAGCTGACAGCCAGTTCGCGGAACACATAGTCGAGGATTGAGGTCGCGTTCTTGATCGAGTCGTTGCCCTGGACCATGCCTGCGGGCTCAAACTTGGTGAAGGTGAAGGCGTCGACAAACTCCTCCAGCGGCACGCCGTACTGCAGGCCGACCGACACCGCGATGGCAAAATTGTTCATCATCGCCCGGAAGCCTGCGCCTTCCTTATGCATGTCGATGAAGATTTCGCCCAGATTGCCGTCCTCATACTCGCCGGTGCGCAAGTACACCTTGTGGCCGCCGACAACCGCCTTTTGGGTATAGCCCTTGCGCCGCTGCGGCATCTTGGTGCGGTGCGACTTCAGCACCTCTTTGATGACCACTTTTTCGACGATTTTCTCAGCCAGAACAGCTGCCTTCTCCTGCGGCGCGCCGCTTTCCAGCACCTCGGCCGCATCGTCATCGTCTTCGACCAGCGCCGCCGCCAGCGGCTGGCTCAGCTTGGAGCCGTCGCGATACAGTGCATTGGCCTTAACCCCCAGGCTCCAGCTCAGCTCATAGGCCTTTTGGCAGTCTTCGATAGTGGCCGAGTTTGGCATGTTGATTGTCTTGGAGATCGCTCCGGAGATGAAGCTCTGGGCTGCTGCCATCATGCGGATGTGGCTGTCAACGCTCAGGAAACGCTTGCCCTTCTTGCCGCAGGGGTTGGCGCAGTCAAAGATCGCGTAATGCTCTTGCTGCAGATGCGGCGCTCCTTCCAGGGTCATGGTGCCGCAGACGTGGTCATTGGCCGCCTCGATGTCCGCCTTGGTGAAGCCAAGGTGGCGCAGCAGGTCGAAGGTGGGATCGTTCAGCTTGGTTGCCGGGATTCCCAGCACGCCGGTGCAGAAGTCCTCGCCCAGGGTCCATTGGTTGAACACAAAGCGGATATCAAAGGCCGATTCCAGCGCCGCATCCACCTTGGCCAGCTCATTGGGGCCAAAGCCGTGGCCAGCCAGCGAGGTGTGGTTGATGCCCGGCGCATTACCGATAGAGCCGTGGCCCACCGCGTAAGAGACGATTTCCTCGATCTGGGCAGAGCTGTAGCCCAGTCCCTCCAGCGCCGAGGGCACTGAGCGGTTGATGATCTTGAAGTAACCGCCGCCTGCGAGTTTCTTGAACTTCACCAGGGCAAAGTCCGGCTCAATCCCTGTGGTGTCGCAGTCCATCACCAGGCCGATGGTGCCGGTGGGTGCAATCACCGTGGTCTGAGCGTTGCGGTAGCCATGCTTTTCACCCAGTTCCAGTGCTTCGTCCCAGGCGCTGGCGGCCAGATCGGTCAGTAGTGCATCGGGGCAATTGGCGATGTCCAGCGGCACCGGCTTTACCGAAAGGTTTTCGTAGCCTTCAGCGCTGCCTTTTGCAGCATTGCGGTGGTTGCGGATCACACGCAGCATATGGTCTGCGTTTTTTGCATAGCCAGGGAAGGGCCCCAGCTCCGAGGCAATCTCGGCGGAGGTCGCATAGGACACACCGGTCATCAGCGCGGTCAGCGCCCCGCAAAGCGCCCTGCCCTCGTCCGAGTCATAGCCAAAGCCCATGTTCATCAGCAGGCCGCCGATGTTGGCATAACCCAGCCCCAGGGTGCGGAAGTCATAGGACCGCTGTGCGATTTCCTTGGACGGGAACTGCGCCATCATCACCGAGATTTCCAGCGTCAGCGTCCACAGGCGGCAGGAATGCATGAAATCATCCGCCTGGAACAGCCCGTCCTTCAGGAAGCTCAGCAGGTTCAGCGACGCCAGGTTGCAGGCGGTGTCGTCCAGGAACATGTATTCCGAACAAGGGTTTGAGCCGCGAATTTCACCGTCTTCCGGGCAGGTGTGCCACTCGTTCACGGTGTCGTGGAACTGGATGCCCGGATCGGCGCAGGCCCAGGCCGCATGGCCGACCTTCTCCCACAGGTCGCGGGCTCTGATTACCTTGGCGACCTTACCGTCGGTGCGGTTGAACAGCTCCCAATCGGCATCTTTTTCGACCGCGTGCAAGAAGGCGTTTGTCACCCGGATTGAGTTGTTGGAGTTCTGCCCGGAGACAGAGCTGTAGGCCTCCGAGTCCCAATCGGTGTCGTAGGTCGGAAACTCGATCGAGGTATGGCCCTGTTTGGCATAATCCAGAACCCGCTTGATGTAGGTTTCCGGGATCGCAACTTTCTTGGCCTCGCGGACCGCCGATTTCAGCCCGCCATTGACCGCCGGGTCATAGGCGTCCGCCTCGGCACCATCCCAGCCGCGGATCGCCTCGAAGATGCCGTTCAGCATTTTCTCGTGCATTTTGGAGCCCGCGACAATCGACGCGACCTTTTGCTCCTCAAGCACCTTCCACTCGATGAACTGCTCGATATCCGGGTGATCGGCGTCCACGATCACCATCTTTGCTGCCCGACGGGTTGTGCCGCCTGATTTGATGGCGCCCGCCGCGCGGTCGCCGATTTTGAGAAAGCCCATCAACCCGGAAGATTTGCCGCCGCCGGACAGCGGCTCGCCCTCGGCGCGCAGATGGGAGAAATTGGTGCCGGTGCCAGAGCCGTATTTGAACAGCCGCGCCTCGCGCACCCACAGGTCCATGATGCCGCCGTCCTTGACCAGATCATCCGAGACCGACTGAATGAAGCAGGCATGCGGCTGGGGGTGTTCATAGGCGCTGTCCGATTTGGTCAGCTTGCCGGTCTTGTAGTCGACATAGTGATGCCCCTGTGCCGGGCCGTCGATGCCATAGGCCCAATGCAGGCCGGTATTGAACCACTGGGGCGAGTTCGGTGCCGAGCGCTGGGTCGCCAGCATGTAGCGCATCTCGTCGTAATAGGCGCGCGCATCCTCCTCAGAAGAGAAATAGCCGCCTTTCCAGCCCCAATAGGCCCAGGCGCCGGCCAGACGGTCAAACACTTGCTTGGAGGAGGTCTCGCCGCCAAACTCTGCGTCCTTACAAGGAATGGAGCGCCACAGGAATTCGGGCACGTCTTTCTCGCGCACCTTCTTCAGCTGCGAAGGGACGCCGGCCTTGCGGAAGTACTTCTGGGCGATGACGTCGCTGGCAACCTGGCTCCAGGACGCGGGAATTTCGATATTGTCGAGACGGAAAACGATGGTCCCGTCCGGGTTGCGGATCTCCGATGTGGCGGAGACAAAGGCCAGATCGGCATAGGCATCCTGTCCGGGTTTTGTGTATTTCCGTTCGATCTTCATGCTCTGCCCCTTCTCAAGCACACGTCAGTCAACTGTCCGGTGCCCCCGCACCTGCCATTTCCGGCTGCACAGCACGCAAAATACCTGTGTCCGCCGCATTTGGCGCACTTGCGGCCCTCGCCGGCCATTCTTCCAGGACTGTCTGCTGTTTTCAGCGTTGTTGCTGCGGCCCCTTAACCCACCAGATTTAGTGCCGTCGCAACCGGTGTCCACAATTTGGCGTATTCTGACACAAGGGGTCAACGTAAAATTTACCCCTTGGCAACGATCTTTGCTGTTGACGCTTTCTGCCGTTTGCAGGGTCCGATTCCGGGCATTGATTCATCCACAGGCAACCGGACGGAACAGGCAAGCCGGCTACGGTGGCGTGAACCCGGATTTCTTATGGGAACCAAGTGACTTGCTGCTCCGCCGCCCAACTGCGGCTTGTGCTGCCGTCTGAGTGAACTGTGCAAAACCGCGCGTCTGAACCGGACACCGGCGCTGGAGCAACTTTATGGTGATGTTGCCGTGGCCTCACGCCGCTCAAGGCAGAGGACCGCGCGCCGGGTTAACCTTCTGATGCCCCTCAGCGGCAGTTGGTTAAAGGTGTGTTAACAGGAGGTTAATGAAATATTAACACTCAGGGGAGAATGCGGGGACGCGTTTGCACCCTGCAGCAGAAACGAATCTCCAGGCGGTTCCGCCCGGCTTAAGATTCGCTGCATTTTTTGCTGAGAAGTGGTCGGGGCGGCGAGATTCGAACTCACGACCCCCTGTACCCAAAACAGGTGCGCTACCAGACTGCGCCACGCCCCGGACCGTGCGCCTTCCTATCTCTGCCAAACTGATTTGAAAACCCCTAACAGGGCCAAACTGCGCCGCTGCCGGAAAAAATTTCATGGCGCATCTCCGTGCCTGCAGAAATGCCATAGCGGCGGGCCAGCCCACCGTTAATTTCCAGCACCGCAAAGACCCTGTCACCGCCAGGGATCGGGGTCAGGTCGTGGGGTTTTGCGTTCTCATGAACCGATGAGACCCGGCCGTGCTCATCCAGGAAAATGATGTCCAGCGGGATCAGCGTGTTTTTCATCCAGAAGGCAGCCCTCTGCGGCCTGTCGTAGACAAACAGCATCCCTGCCCCGCGCGCCATAGTTTCGCGGAACATCAGCCCCCGGGCCCGCTCTTCTTCTGAATCGGCGATTTCAACGCTGAATGCGGTCTGCCCCCAGGCGCCGCGCAGGTCCACGCTTCCGGGCCGGCAGTCCGAAGCCAGGGCCGCACCAGCGGCCAAAGCCAAACAGGCGCCCAGGCTCCAGGGAAGCAGGCGCCGGATCATGGAATTAATCCTGATCGCCGGGCAACAGTGCGGCCTCCCAGGCCAGCACCTCAACGGCCATCCGGCCGCGCTTGCCATCAATCACCCGCATCGCCAGCGCTTCGCCCGGCTGCAGATCCGCAAGGCCCGACTGGCGCAGGACCTCGACATGCAGGAACACGTCTTCGCCGCGGCCGAATACATTGGCAAAGCCAAAGCCCTTGCCCTTGTCGAACCATTTGACACGGGCAGGCTCCAGCGGTTCGTTCTGCAGGCTGACCATGTCCAGATCGGCAAAGTCACTCAGCACTGGCGCATCTTCGCGTTCCGGCGGCTGAATGGAGATCACTTCGACAGCTTGAACACCGCGGCCGGTCTGATGGGTGACAATCTCAATCCGAGCGCCGTCTGCAACGGAGCTTTGGCCGAAATTGCGCAGCACATTAACATGGAGAAGAATGTCAGGACCGCCCTCGTCGGAGACAACAAAGCCGTAGCCTTTGGCCGGGTCGAACCACTTCACCAGCCCCTGAACTTGCTGCAAGCTGCTGAGATCTTCTGCCACTTACTTATTCCCACCGCGTTTTTTTTATTTTGATGACGCCCTGATGCGCGATTCTGACCTTGGAATTCAAGCTAAAAAGACTTGAAATTGTCACGAAACTGCTATTGACCCTAGGTAAACCTTTGCCATTCCGGTCAGGGATTAAGCCGCAGAATTTCCCATTCTGCAGCTGCATTATTGCGCCGCCAGCGGAAGCGGTCATGCAACCGGAACGCGCCATCTGCCCAGAATTCAATCTCAACCGGAACCAGCCGGTAACCGCCCCAGAACGGCGGCCGCTCCGGGTTCGGGCCCTTCATGGCCGTCACCTTGGCCACTTCGGCCATCAGCGTGCCGCGGCTGTCCAGCGGCTGAGACTGTTTCGACGCCCATGCCCCGAGGCGGCTCTTGAGAGAGCGGGACTTGTAATATTCATCGGCCTGCGGCCCTTCCTCGCGGGTGATGGTGCCGCGCACCCGGATCTGGCGGCGCAGCGATTTCCAATGCATGACAAAGGCCGCCTTGCCCGCGTGATCCAGCTCCTGCGCCTTGGCGCTGCCGTAGTTGGTATAAAAGACAAAGGCGCTGTCTTCGATCTCTTTCAGCAGCACCATGCGGCTGTTGGGCAGTCCGTTTTCGTCCACGGTCGCCAGCGCAATGGCGTTGGGATCATTGGGCTCGGACTGTTCCGCTTCTGCCAGCCAGGACCTGGCAATGGCAAAGGGATCATCGCCTGCGAAAATACCTGTACGGTCGGACATGGGCACCTCTCGTGGGAATTCTGATGCAACCTAGGCAGCTTCCTTTGTGCCGGCAAGGGCGTGAACCCTTGAAGCGCCCCGCGCGGCATTATAAACACCGCTAAATTATCAGATCACAGGCGGAGAACCTGCATGTCTAGTCAACTGATGGCCGGTAAGCGCGGCCTCATCATGGGCCTGGCCAACGACAAATCCATTGCGTGGGGCATTGCTAAGGCCTGCGCCGATGCCGGCGCTGAGCTCGCCTTTTCTTATCAGGGCGATGCGCTGAAGAAGCGGGTCGACCCGCTGGCCGAACAGCTGGGCAGCAACATTGTCCTGCCTTGCGACGTGTCGGACGAAGCGTCCATCGACGCTCTGTTCGCCGAGCTTGAGGCCAAATGGGGCAAGCTGGACTTTGTCGTTCACGCCATCGGCTTTTCCGACAAGAACGAACTGCGCGGCCGTTATGTCGACACCAGCCGCAGCAACTTCCAGATGACCATGGACATCTCGGTGTTCTCGTTTACCGCGGTTGCAAACCGGGCAGAGAAAATGATGAGCGAAGGCGGCTCGCTGCTGACCCTCACCTATTACGGCGCTGAGCAGGTGATGCCTCACTATAATGTGATGGGTGTGGCCAAGGCGGCGCTGGAAGCCTCGGTCAAATACCTGGCCGAAGACCTGGGCAAGGACGGCATCCGCGTCAACGCGATCTCGGCCGGCCCGATCAAGACCCTGGCCGCTTCCGGCATCGGTGATTTCCGCTACATCATGAAGTGGAACGAGTACAACTCGCCGCTGCGCCGCAACGTGACCATCGACGATGTGGGCAAATCCGCACTGTACCTGCTGTCCGATCTCAGCTCCGGCGTGACTGGTGAAAACCTGCATGTGGACGCCGGCTACCACGTCGTCGGCATGAAGGCGGTGGATGCGCCGGATATTTCCAAGTAACTGAACAGGCGGAGCCCCGGACAGCGGTCCGGGCTCCGGCAAGCTGACGCGACTTCGCGGGGAGCAATGAACATGACCGATCGTCTGCCGCACGAAAAAGGCTTTCACATCAGCTGGGACCAGATCCACCGCGACAGCCGGGCGCTGGCCTGGCGCCTGGACGGCCAAGGCCCCGATGACGGCGCCTGGCGCGCTGTTGTGGCGATCACACGCGGCGGCATGGCGCCCGCGATGATCGTCAGCCGCGAACTGGACATCCGCACCGTCGATACCATCTCGGTGCGCTCTTACCACCACCAGGCCCAGGGCGAGGCCGAGGTGCTGAAGGCACCTGATGCCCAGCTGATGGGCGACGGCGAGGGCGTGCTGATCATCGACGATCTGGTGGACAGCGGCAAAACCCTGGAACTGGTGCGCCAGATGTACCCCAAGGCGCATTTCGCCACTGTCTATGCCAAGCCCAAGGGCCGGCCGATGGTCGACACCTTCATCACCGAGGTCAGCCAGGACACCTGGATTTTCTTCCCATGGGACATGGCCCTGCAATATGTGGAGCCCTACCGCGGTAAGGATTGATCCGAACCGGGTTCCAGCCTTCTAGGGCGCGCGTCACAGCGCGCCTTTTTCTTTGGTCCTTTCCAGCTTGAGCCGGGGCGGGCACCGTGCCAGACATAGGCCGGCGCGCCTGTGTGTGCGCCTAAGACTTCGCAGCAGCCCGGAGCCGCCCATGCCCCTGTCCCGCACCCAAGCCACCTTTGTCTCGCCCATCGTCGAATCGCGCCGCTGGGTTGCCGGAGCGGAGTTCCCACCGGACCGTCCGCTGCTGAATGTGAGCCAGGCGGCCCCGGCCGAAGCCCCTCCCGAAGGGCTGCGCCAGGCGCTGGCAGAGGCCGCTCTGAACGACGTCAGCGCTCATCTTTACGGTCCCGTGCTTGGCAACGAACCGCTGCGCCAAGCCCTGGCGCGGCAGATGTGCCGCCACTATCAGGCGGAGATCCTGCCGGAACAGGTCGCCATCACCTCCGGCTGCAACCAGGCTTTTGCCGCCGCCATCGCCGCCCTGTGCGGTGAAGGGGATGAGGTGATCATCCCGGTCCCCTGGTACTTCAATCACAAAATGTGGCTGGACATGGCGGGCGTCACTGCAGTGCCGCTGCAGGTTGGCGACGGTATGCTGCCGGATCTGGCCGCGGCGGAGGCCCTGATCACGGAGCGCACCCGCGCCATCGTGCTGGTCACCCCCAACAACCCTTGCGGCGTCGAATATCCGGCGGGCCTCGTGCAGGCGTTCTTCAGCCTGGCCCGCGCCCGCGGCCTGGCGCTGATCGTGGATGAAACCTACCGCGACTTCGACTGCCGCGGCGGCGCGCCGCATGGGCTGTTCCGGATGCCGGATTGGGACAGCACCCTGATCCACCTCTATTCCTTCTCCAAAGCCTACCGGCTGACTGGCCACCGCGTCGGCGCCATTGCCGCCTCCACAAACCGCCTGTTCGAGATGGAGAAGTTTCTGGATACCGTCACCATTTGCCCCTCCCAGCTGGGGCAGGCCGGCGCGCTGTGGGGGATCGAAAACCTGCACCATTGGCTGGCTGGCGAACGCCTGGAAGTCCTCGACCGCCGCCTCGCGATTGAGGAAGGCTTTCCGGCGCTGGCGGCAAAAGGCTGGAAACTGCTCGGCTGCGGCGCCTATTTCGCCTATGTCGAACACCCGTTCGATCAGCCCTCGGAACAGATCGCCCGCAAACTGGTCGAACAGGCGTCAATCCTGATGCTGCCCGGCTCCATGTTCATGCCAGAAGGCGACCCGGAAGGCGCCCGCCAGTTCCGCATCGCCTTTGCCAATGTGGATCGAGCCGGCATTCGGACCCTGTTTGAACGCCTGGCGGCCTTTAATCCCTGATCATCCAGCAGTTTGCGCTGCATTCATCTTGCCCCTCTGCGGGCAGCCGCGTATTCAGTCAGCGGCATTTCCCGCTGCAAGGCACTCCCTTGCGCAGCAGAACAATAAAGAGGGCATCATGGCCGCAGGCATGAAACATCTATCCAAAACCTTTGTCTGGATCCTGATGGGGATGCTGATTGTCGGCCTTGCCGGATTTGGCGCGGTGAATTTCACCAGCTCCGCGTCTTCCGTCGCGCGCGTCGGAGACGGCGAAGTGACCATTGGCGACTACGTGCGCGAACTGCAGCGCGAGCAGCGCGCCCTGCAGGCGCAGACCGGACAAGCCATGCCAATGTCGCAAATGACCGCCTTTGGCCTTGACCGCGTGGTTCTGGGCCGCCTGATCTCGCTGGCCGCGCTGGACCACGAGGCCAGGGAACTGGGCCTGTCGATCGGCGACGGTAACCTGATCGCGGAACTGGCCGCCATCGACGCCTTCCAGGGGGTGAACGGCGAATTCGACCGCGAAGCCTATGCCTTTGCGCTCAGCAATGCGGGCCTTTCGGAAAAGCAGTTCGAAGAGGACCTGCGCCGCGAGGCCGCCCGCACCATCGTGCAAAACGCAGTGCTGTCCGGCACCGAAATGCCGCAAACCCTGACCGAAACCCTAACCGGGTTCATCGGCGCCCGCCGCAGCTTCTCATACGTGCAAGTCAACGCGTCAGACATCGCCCTGACCGCCCAAGCCCCCGCAGACGCAGAGCTGCAGGCCTTCTACGAGGCCAACCAGGGCCAGTTCATGCTGCCGGAAACCAAGTTGATCACCTACGCCGCGCTGCGCCCATCCATGCTGCTGGACGAGGTCGAGGTGGACGAAGCTGCCCTGAAACAGCTGTTCGAGGACCGCGCCGACCAATATCAAGTCCCCGAACGCCGCCTGGTCGAACGCCTGGTCTTTGCCGATCAGGACGCTGCAGCCAGCGCCAAGGCACAGCTGGAAACCGGCGGTGCGACCTTTGAAAGCCTGGTTGACGCCCGCGGCCTGACCCTGCAGGACATCGACATGGGCGACGTCACCATGGGCGATCTCGGCGCAGCAGGCACTGATGTATTTGCCGCTCAGGTCGGCGATGTGGCAGGCCCCCTGCCCTCTGACCTCGGCCCGGCACTCTTCCGTGTGAACGGCCGCCTGGAGGCACAGATCACCACCTTTGAAGAGGCTGAGCAGGATCTGCGCGAAGAAATCGCCTCCGGCCGAGCCAGCCGCCTGGTCGAAGCCCAGGCCGAGGATATCGACGACCTGCTGGCAGGCGGCGCCACCCTCGAGGAACTGGCCACGGAAAGCGGCCTGGAGCTGGCACAGATCAACTGGACCGATGAGGCCAGCGACGGCATCGCCGCCTATGAGGGGTTCCGCTCCGCGGCAGCAGCAGTCACTGCCGAGGACTTCCCCGAAGTGGCCTTCCTGGACGATGGCAGCCTGTTTGCCCTGCGCCTGGATGAGGTCCTGCCTGAACGTCCGCAGCCCTTTGCCGATGCCAGGGACAAGGTTCTGGCGGCCTGGAACGCAGATCGCCTGGCAAATGCGCTTAAGACCCAGGGCGAGGGCCTGCTTGCCCAGGCTGAAGCCGCAGGCGGTTTTGCAGAAGGCGCTGAGGTGAAAACCGAAACCGGCCTGACCCGAACCGCCTATATCGACACGGTTCCGGCCGATCTGATCACCCAGGTATTCACGATGGAGACCGGCGCCTTCCGCCTGGTGCAGGATGCGGAGTCCGCCGTGGTTGTCCGCCTCGACGCCATCCTTCCGCCCGAGGCAAGCGACGACATGACCCTGCTCACCCAGGCGCTGCAGGCACAGCTCAACCAGGCCCTGGCCTCCGAGCTGTTCCAGGCCTATGTGCAGGACGTCCAGACCCGCGCCGAACCCCGTGTTGACCAGCAGGCGCTGAACGCAGCGCAAGCAAACTTTCAGTAATCAAGGCAAGCACCCATGGCCCTGACCCCCGATTTCGACACGTTCTCCAAGGCTTACGAGGCCGGAGAAAATCAGGTCGTCTACACCCGCCTTGCCGCCGACCTCGACACGCCGGTGTCGCTGATGCTCAAGCTCACTGGCGCCCAGAAGGACGCCTTCATGCTGGAATCCGTCACCGGCGGCGAGGTGCGCGGGCGCTATTCGATCATCGGCATGAAACCGGATCTGGTCTGGCGCTGCCACGGGGAACAGTCGGCCCTGAACCGCTCGGCACGGTTTGATGCGGATGACTTCACTCCGCAGGACGGCAACCCGATGGACAACCTGCGGGCGCTGATTGCCGAAAGCAAAATCGACCTTCCGGATGATCTGCCCCAGGCCGCGGCCGGCCTCTTCGGCTACCTCGGCTATGACATGATCCGGCTGGTGGAGCATCTGCCGGACGTGAACCCGGACCCCCTCGGCCTGCCCGACGCGCTGATGCTGCGCCCCTCGGTCATTGCGGTTCTCGACGGCGTCAAGGGCGAGGTCACTGTGGTGTCCCCCGTCTGGTCCAGCGACGGCCAGACAGCCAAGGCCGCCTATGCCCAGGCGGCGGAACGGGTGATGGACGCGGTGCGCGATCTGGAACGCGCCATGCCCGCCGAAAGCCGCGATCTGGGCGACGCGCACGAAGTCTCCCCGCCGCAGTCGAACTTCACCAAGGACGGCTATATGGCTGCGGTGGAAAAGGCCAAGGAATACATCCGCGCGGGCGACATCTTCCAGGTAGTGCCGGCACAGCGCTGGACCCAGGAATTCCGTCAGCCGCCTTTTGCGCTCTACCGCTCGCTGCGGCGCACCAATCCGTCGCCCTTCATGTTCTATTTCAACTTCGGCGGCTTCCAAGTGGTCGGGGCGTCACCGGAAATCCTTGTCCGCGTTTTCGGGCAGGAGGTCACCATCCGCCCGATCGCGGGCACCCGCCCCCGCGGTGCGACACCGGAAGAGGACAAGGCGCTTGAACTGGATCTGCTGGCCGACAAAAAAGAGCTGGCAGAGCATCTGATGCTCTTGGACCTGGGCCGCAACGACACTGGCCGGGTCGCCAAAATCGGCACGGTGCGCCCGACCGAAAAGTTCATCATCGAGCGCTACAGCCACGTGATGCACATCGTCTCCAACGTCGTGGGTGAGCTGGCAGAGGACAAGGACGCACTGGATGCCTTCTTTGCCGGCATGCCCGCAGGCACCGTTTCCGGCGCCCCCAAGGTGCGCGCGATGGAGATTATCGACGAGCTGGAGCCGGAAAAGCGCGGCATCTACGGCGGCGGCGTTGGCTATTTTTCAGCCGGCGGCGACATGGACATGTGCATCGCGCTGCGCACAGCCATCGTCAAGGATCAGAACCTATATATCCAGGCTGGCGGCGGCGTTGTCTATGACAGCGACCCTGAGGCGGAGTATATGGAGACCGTTCATAAATCCAACGCCATCCGCCGCGCAGCCGCTGACGCGGCCCGTTTCACCGGCAACGGCAACAGCTGACCTTCTTCCAGGCGCGCCCTCACCGGGCTTCTTTCTGGTTTCAAATACTCCTGTCCCTCTGCCCGGCAGGCGGCTTCGCCGCCGGGAGGGGGAGGCAACGGCGCCCGCTCAGGGCGCCGTTTTACTTTTCAGGCAGCTTTGCTTCCAGGCTGGCAGAGACCGGCGCCAACGCCACCCGCTCCGCCCGGTCTTGAAGCCCCCACAGCAGCAGCGCTGAAATCGTATCGGGGCGCAGCCGGCCCAGCATGATCACGGCGCCCTCCTGCCCGGCACGGAACGCGGCCTGATCCAGGAAACGGCGGATCGCCCGCGGATTCTGGCCTGCGCCGTCAAAGTCGCGGAACACCACCCCGGCGGGCACCCCGTCGCGCAGCGCCAGCTTCTGGACCGTGTTCAGCCCGCTGTTCTGGGTAACCAGCCCATAGCCCGCTGACGCCGCCATGGCCGCCACTTGATCCGCCAGCGGCCGGTTGCCCTGCACGCCGGTTTCGATCCCCTCCAGGATCGCCACCGCCTCGGGCAGGTTACCGCGCCAGACCTCCAGCGCGGTTTCGGCATCCTGCGGTGACGCGCTGCGCGGCAAATCGGCCAGCATCAGAACCTCGAACCCGGCGGCGCGGCGGGCCGCCATTTTCTCCGCCGCCTGCGGATCATCCGGATCAATCGCAAAGCTCAGCGGATAGGGAAACTCCGCCAGCGCCTCGGCCCCGACTGCGCCCGCATCGTCGATCAGCACAATCGACATCAGCGGGCGGCCAGTGGCGTTGTCAAACGGCTCGGAATGCGCCGCAAAGGGCATCTCGTCAGACGAGGCTGCTTCCGCAAAACTTGCCGCCTGGGGCTTGTCCCGGTCGGTCAGCGGCACAACCGGCGTTCCGATGCGCGGACTCAGTTCCCCCTGCCCGGCTTCTGCAACAGCGGTGTCTTCTTCGGCCGGTTCATTTTTCGTCCCGTCAGCGGGCGGAAGAACCGGGGCCGCGCTGATCACCGGCAAGGTTGTGGCCTGCGGCGCACTGCCAATATCCGGTGCTAGGACCGCCGCTGTGGCGGGCGCCTCATTCGGTGTCTCCGCACCAGGCGCGTCCGGCTGAACAGGGTCAGACACCGGGAATTCCCCCTCAGCCGGGCTGCTGTCATCCGGCAAAGGCGCAGGCTCAGTGGCGGCGACAACCACCTCCTCAGCGCCGGGGGCTGCAGGGACCCCGGGCTGCACCGCCTGCGGCTGATCTTCTTGCGATGCCGCCGACACGCCCGGCGCCAGTGCGGTTTCCAAAGATCCGGAGGAGACCACGGAGGCCGTCAGCCCAACCTCGGGCTTTTCCGCTGGCGCGGTGTCAGCACCGGCCAGCGCGCTCAGGTCATCGCTGCCGCTGGCAGAAGCAGGGGCGGCGGGTTGGGCCTCGACCAGATCCGCATCCGGTCCTTGTTCGCTGGCCGGCGCATCGGTTGCCTTGCCGCCGCCGTTGGGCAGCTGCGGCGCGTCACCCGGCTCATGCGCAACCGGTTCGGGTGTTGCGGCCTGCGGCTCTTGCGCACCGGGCCCGGGTTCAGGTGCCCGCCCCCCCGCCATGCGATCACCAGGCTCCGGCAAAGGAACCGACAATGACAGCATCGCCAGCCCGCCCGCGGCCAGCAATGCCCCGACACTCACGCCGCCCAGAAATCCACGCATGCCTGTTTTGCCTCTCAATCCGTTGTGCCGTGCTGCGCCATTCTGGCCTGCCCGGCGGAGACAATCCCTGTTCCGCCCTGCATTCGCCTATCCTGCCCTTGACGCTGCCCCGTATCCCTGAACATGTATGTTGCGACCACTATACTGCGGCGCGCACCCCGCCCGCCACCCTTAAAAGAGCCCGCCACGATGCTGCTGCTGATCGACAACTACGACTCCTTTACCTACAACCTGGTCCACTACCTGGGCGAGCTGGGCGCGGAAATGGAAGTGCGCCGCAACGACGCCATTGATGTGCAGGAAGCGATGGCAATGAAGCCCGCAGGCATCCTGCTGTCGCCCGGTCCCTGCGACCCGGATCAGGCTGGCATCTGCCTGGCGCTGACCGAAGCAGCGGCTGAGACGAAGACACCGCTGCTGGGCGTCTGTCTCGGTCACCAGACCATTGGTCAGGCGTTCGGCGGCAAGGTGGTGCGCTGCCACGAGATCGTGCATGGCAAAATGGGTATGATGCACCACAAGGATATGGGCGTTTTCAAAGGCTTGCCGACGCCTTTTGAGGCAACCCGCTACCACTCCCTGGTGGTGGAGCGCGAAAGCCTGCCGGACAGCCTGGAAATCACTGCGGAGCTGGAAGACGGCACCATCATGGGCCTCCAGCACAAGGAGCTGCCAATCCACGGTGTCCAGTTCCACCCGGAATCGATTGCCTCCGAACACGGCCACGCACTGCTGAAAAACTTCCTCGACGTGATGCAGGTGCCCGCATGAGCGACCGCCTGAAGCCGCTGATCGGCGCCGCCGCCGAACGTTCCCTGACCCGCGAAGAAGCTGAAACCGCCTTCACCCTTCTGTTCGAAGGCGAGGCCACGCCAAGCCAGACCGGCGGCCTCTTGATGGCGATGCGCACCCGCGGTGAGAGCGTCGATGAATACGCCGCCGCCGCCGCCGTCATGCGCGCCAAATGCAACCCGGTAAAGGCGCCCGCCGGCGCTATGGACATCGTCGGTACCGGCGGCGACGGCAAGAACACCCTGAATATCTCCACCGCCACCGCCTTCGTCGCGGCAGGCGCCGGCGTGGTTGTGGCCAAGCACGGCAACCGCAACCTCAGCTCGAAATCCGGCACTGCCGACATGCAGTCGCAGATGGGCATCAACGTGATGGTTGGCCCGGAAGTTGTTGAAAAAGCAATCAATGAGGCAGGCATCGGCTTCATGATGGCGCCCATGCACCACCCTGCAGTGGCCCATGTGATGCCGACCCGCCAGGAACTTGGCACCCGCACTATCTTCAACATCCTCGGCCCCCTCACCAACCCGGCCGGCGTCAAACGCCAGCTCACCGGCGCCTTCAGCCGCGAAATGATCCGCCCGATGGCGGAAACCCTCAAGGCGCTTGGCTCCGAGCGCGCTTGGCTGGTGCATGGCTCTGACGGCACCGATGAGCTGACCATCACAGGCGTCAGCTGGATCTCTGCGCTGGAGGAAGACGGCACAGTCCGCGATGTCGAATTGCACCCGGAGGACGCAGGCTTGCCGGTGCATTCCTTTGACAAGATCATCGGCGGAACACCTGAGGAAAACGCCATGGCCTTCCGGGTTCTGCTGCAGGGAACGCCCTCGGCCTACCGCGACGCAGTGCTGCTGAACGCCGCCGCCGCGCTGGTCGTGGCGGGCAAAGCCGCAGACCTCAAGGAGGGCGTCGCGCTCGCCGCCGAGTCGATCGACAGCGGCGCCGCCAAGGCCAAAGTTGAGGCGCTGGCCCGGATCACCTCAGCCGCATGACCGGTCTGCCCGCGGGGCTGGGTGCCTGGTCCAGCCTGCCCTTTTTCACCGACCAATGGCCCGGGATATCCGCTGCAATCGCTGCGGATACCCGCGGCATCCTGCCGCCCGCTCACCAGCGGTTCGCGGCGCTGGAACTGACACAGCCGGCCGACACCCGCGTGGTGATCCTCGGCCAAGATCCTTATCCGACGCCGGGCCACGCCCATGGGCTTGCCTTCTCTGCGGAACCGCATGTGCGCCCCCTGCCCCGATCTTTGTCCAATATTTACAAAGAACTGCAGGAGGATCTTGGAGTCACCCGCTCCAACGCAGACCTGCGCGGCTGGGCAAACCAGGGCGTACTTTTGCTAAACACAGCCCTGTCTGTCCCAGCGGGTGAGGCAAACGGCCACAAGCATCTGGGGTGGCATCATCTGGTGCATCAGGTGCTGGAGCTGACGTCCGAAACCCCAACCGCCTACATTCTCTGGGGCAATGCGGCGCAAAAGCTTGAAAAACATATCAAACCGGGCGATCACCTGATCCTGAAAACAGCCCACCCCTCGCCCTTGTCGGCGCGGCGCGGCTTCTTTGGGTCCCGGCCCTTTTCAAAAGTGAACAATTGGCTTACCGCCCGCGGCGAGGATGCCATAGACTGGAACGCAGGAACGGAGGCCCAGGCATGAGTGGAACTGGTATGACCGAAAACGTGCTCGACAAGATCAAGGCCTACAAGCTCGAGGAAGTGGCTGCAGACAAGGCCGCCAAACCGCTTGAGGCGGTCGAGGCCGAGGCGCGCGAGGCTTCCCCGGTGCGTGGCTTTGCCGAAAGCCTGATGCAAGCCAACCGCACAGGTTACGGCCTGATTGCCGAGATTAAGAAGGCCAGCCCTTCCAAGGGCCTGATCCGCCCGGATTTCGCACCGGCGGAGCTGGCCAAGGCTTACGAGGACGGCGGCGCCACCTGCCTGTCGGTGCTGACCGACACCCCCAGCTTCCAGGGCGCCAAGGACTTCCTCACCCAGGCCCGCGCCGCCTGCTCCCTGCCCGCGCTGCGCAAGGATTTCATGTACGACACCTACCAAGTCGCTGAGGCCCGCGCGCTGGGGGCAGACTGTATTCTGATCATCCTCGCCTCTGTCTCCGACGCCCAGGCGCAGGAGCTGGAGCAAAGCGCCTTTGAATGGGGCATGGATGTGCTCTTGGAGGTGCATGACGCCGAAGAGCTGGAGCGCGCCTGCAACCTGAAATCGCCGCTGATGGGCATCAACAACCGTAATCTCAAGACATTTGAAACCACGCTGGACACCACCCGCACCCTATCGCGCATGGTGCCTGCCGACCGTACCATCGTCTGCGAAAGCGGCTTATTCACGCCCGAGGATCTCAGCGATATGGCCCGCTATGGCGCCCGCACCTTCCTGATCGGCGAGAGCCTGATGCGTCAGGAGGACGTTGCCGGTGCGACCCGCGCGCTGCTGGCCAACCCGCTGATGCCGGGCATGATGTAAGGAGGGCGCCATGAGCCTCACACATTTCGACACCAAGGGCGACGCCCATATGGTTGATGTCTCGGACAAGGCGGTAACGTCGCGCGTCGCCACCGCCGAGGGCCACATCGTCATGGCACAAGAAACCTTTGATATCATTGCCGAAGGCCGCGCCAAGAAGGGGGACGTGCTGTCCGTGGCCCGGCTGGCCGGCATTATGGGCGCCAAGAAGACTCCGGATCTGATCCCGCTCTGCCACCCGCTGCCGGTGACCAAGGTCGCGGTGGAGCTGACGCTGGACCCGGACCTGCCCGGAGTTCGGGTCGAGGCCACGGTCAAGACCACCGGCCAGACCGGGGTCGAGATGGAGGCGCTTACTGCCGTCTCCGCCGCCGCGCTCACTGTCTATGACATGGCCAAGGCCGTGGATAAGGCGATGCAGATCGGCGGCATCCGCGTCACGTTGAAAGATGGCGGGAAATCAGGCAGGTACGAGGCTTAGATGAACACTCAGGGCCGGTCATTGGAATTGTACTTTGTAGACGGCAACCCTGACGGGATGTTAACAGCAGAAATGTTCAATTGGACAGGCCACGTTCTTCGCATCCCGCGAACCCGTTTAGCAGAAGGCCTCGTGCGAGCTGAAGCCAAGCAAACCGGAGTTTATCTTCTATTGGGGGAAGATGACACTGGTCCACTCGCCTACATTGGTGAAACCGAAAATATGGCGCAGCGCTTGTCTCAACACGCTCGCGAAAAGGATTGGTGGGAAGTCGCTGCACTTATTACGACTCACGGTGATGCTCTTCACAAGGCGCACGTAAAGTATTTGGAAAACCGGCTGGTGGAAGCTGCGAGAAGCTCAGGCTCAAGACGACTTGAAAATGGAAATAATCCCTCTGGTGCAAGTTTGAATGAAGCTGCAACTGCGAATATGGAAAGCTTTTTGGAAACTTTGCATATGGTGTTGCCTGCTATTAAGATTGACTTGTTCCAAACTGGTCGCCGCAGCCTTTTTGTAGAGGGCGAGCGCTCACCTCAAGGCGCTAGCTATCCAGAGTTTGTATTGCGCCTACCCAGGCATGACCTTGAAGCTCGTGCTTTTCTGATAAACCAGGAAATAGTTGTTCAAGCGGGTTCACAAATTCGGGCAGATTGGGTTGGGGACCGAAGGCACAATACACATTACTGGAAGATACACGACGATCTTAAGAGAAACGGGCTAATAACTCCTTCGGGCCAGTCGGCGGTTTTGACCGAAGACTATGCATTTTCCAGTCCTTCGGCAGCAGCCGCAGTAATTTCTGGCCGCGCAGCAAATGGCAGAACTGCTTGGAAAACACTCCAAGGACAAACCTACGCAGATTGGGAAGCCGAACGCATTTTCAGAGGTAGTAAATGATCCCCGTCAGCGAAGCCCGCGCACATCTTCTGGCTCTGGTCTCCCAGCTGGAGACCGAAGAGGTTCCCTTAACTGAAGCCTCGGGCCGGGTCCTGGCTCGCGACGTGCAAGCCCGCCGCGACCAGCCGCCGTTCTCCGCCTCCGCCATGGATGGCTATGCGGTCAACGCCGCCGAGGTTGAGCTGCACGCCATGTTCAAGGTGATTGGCGAGGCCGCTGCCGGCCACGCTTTCGCTGGCCGTGTGGGCGCGGGTCAGGCAGTGCGGATCTTCACGGGCGCCCCGGTTCCGGAAGGCGCAAGTTTCGTTGCTATCCAAGAGGATGTGACCCGCAGCGGAGATCTCATCACCATCACCGATGCGCCTGGCAGCAACCACAATATCCGCCCCCGCGGCGGTGATTTCACCGATGGCCAGACCGTCAGCGCACCGCGGCTGCTAACGCCTGCAGACATCGCCCTGCTGGCAGCGATGAACATCCCTGCGGTCCCCGTCACCCGCCGGCCGGAGGTCGCGCTGATCTCCACCGGCGACGAGCTGGTGATGCCCGGCGGAACGCCTGGCCCGGATCAGATCATCGCCTCCAACACATTTGGCCTCAAGGCGATGCTGGAGGATCTCGGTGCCCGCGCCCGCATCCTGCCCATCGCCCGCGACACCGAATGCAGCCTGCGCACCGCGTTTGAGCTGGCAGAGGGCGCAGATCTTGTCGTTACCATCGGCGGTGCCTCTGTCGGCGATCACGATCTGGTCGGCAAGGTGGCTCAGGATCTTGGGATGGAGCGCAGCTTCTACAAGGTCGCCATGCGCCCCGGCAAACCGCTGATGGCGGGCCGGATGGCAGGCGCCGCGATGGTCGGCCTGCCCGGCAACCCGGTTTCGGCCATGGTCTGCGGCCACGTCTTCCTGGCGCCGATGATCCGCACCATGCTGGGCCTGCCGGCCGCGGCCCAGCAACTGCAGGAAGCAACCCTTGCAGAGCCGCTCGGCGAAAACGGCCCGCGGGAACATTACATGCGGGCACGGGTCGAAAACGGTCAGCTGACGGCCTGTGAAAACCAGGACAGCTCGCTTCTCACTATCCTGGCGGGCGCCAATGCCCTTCTGGTGCGCCCGCCAAACGGCCGCGCCCAGCAGGCAGGAGAAACCGTGCAATACTTCGCTGTCTGACCCCTTCGTCTTCTTTGCGCAAACACTCAAACCGGAGGCCCAGGCCTCCGGCCCTGCTGCTGCCATTCTTCAGATAGATCCATGTTGACACAAAACGTGAACATGCGTAGAACAAAAGAAAACACGAGGCACGGAGGGAGCGGCGATGCTCACAAAGAAGCAACTTCAACTGCTGGAATTCATTCACAAACGCCTGCAGCGTGACGGCGTGCCCCCCAGTTTTGACGAAATGAAGACCGAATTGGATCTCCGGTCGAAGTCCGGCATCCACCGGTTGATCACAGCGCTGGAGGAACGCGGCTTCATCCGTCGCCTTCCGCACCGTGCCCGTGCCATCGAAATCATCCGCCTGCCCGAAAGCCTTGGCGGCACAGCTGAGCCGCAAGGCTTTGCGCCCAAGGTGATCGAGGGCGGCCAGGCCAAGACTGCCGTGCCTGCACCCGCGGCGGCAGATCCGCTGCGACAGGCAGCGGTCGAACTGCCTGTTATGGGCCGCATCGCCGCCGGCGTCCCGATTGAGGCGATCAGCCAGGTTTCGCATCACGTGGCGGTGCCCGGCGGCATGATTGCCCCGACCGGCCAGCACTACGCGCTGGAGGTCAAGGGCGACTCGATGATTGAGGCCGGTATCAACAACGGCGATATCGTGGTGATCCGCGAAACCTCTGCAGCCGACAACGGCGATATCGTGGTGGCCTTGGTTGAAGGCCAGGAAGCAACCCTGAAACGCTACTTCCGCGAGGGGTCCATGATCGCGCTGGAGGCTGCCAACCCAGCCTATGAAACCCGCCGCTATCCTGAGAATATGGTTCAGCTGCAGGGCCGCCTGGTTGGCCTGATCCGCACTTACTGACCGCGCCCGCCCTTCAGCAGCAGCCGAAGGCGGCGGATGTCCCGTCCCTCAGGCTGCCAGTCTGTCCACGGGCGCTCACCCGCCGCATCCCGCACCGTGAGCAAGTTCCCGCCGCGGCTCAGGGCAAGGCTTCCGGTCTGCCGCATCACCTCTGGTGTGAGCAGCAGGCAGCTGCCTGTTCCAGGCACGGTTGAAATGATGATATCCCCGTCTTTGCAATTACTTGCCGCTGCAAGTTTACGCTTTCCCGGTGCGTGAACCAGCCGGAACCCCGCGCCCTGCCAGACCGGCAAACTGCCCAGTCCGTTTTCCCAGCGGGCCGCCGCGGCGGGCTGCGGCGCCGGATCGCCGTCATTCTCCAGCCAGATCTGCGCGGTGAACCCCTGCCCCTTGGCGCGTGACAGCGCCCGGCCCTCGGACCCCATCACCCCGATCAGCCCGCCGGAATCGGCGATCAGAATGTGCGGGCGCTCTGCTATCGACCAGATCCCAAACGCGGCAGCGCAAGGCAGCAACCCGGCCAGACGGAGCCGCCCCCGCCAAACCACCGAAAAAACAAACCCGGCGGCCAGCAGCGGCAGTACCCAAGCCCCCGGCGATGCCACATGCGATACAGACCCGTCAAAGCCGGAGACGGTCCGGGCCACCATCAGGATCCACTCCATGCCCCATTGCATCACTGTCAGCCCGATCCACTCCAGCCCTAGCGGCGCGAAACACAGGGCCAGCACGGCGGCAGGGATCACAACCGTGCCCATCACCGGCACCGACAGCAGGTTCGCCAGCAGCCCGTAATGGGGAATGGTGTTGAAATGCGCCGCCGCAAAGGGGGCCGTTGCCGCCCCCGCCACTGCCGAGGAGATCACCAGCGCCAAAACAGGCCGCAGCCAGCGCGGCCCCAGCGGCACCGCCCCGTCCCTTAGCGCGGCAAACACCGCCACCAGCGCGGCGGTGGCGGCAAAACTCATCTGAAAACCGGGGCTCAGCAGGCTTTCAGGCCGCCGCAGCAGCACAATCAGCGCCGCCACAGCCACCGCCCGAAGGGTGATCGCCCGCCGGTTCAGCAGCACCGCGCCAAACATCACCGCCACCATGACAAAGGCGCGCTCTGTCGCCACATTGCCACCCGACAGCAGCAGATACCCGGCCCCGGCCGCCAGCGCCGCCGCGGCGGCCAGTTTCTTAACCGGCCAGCACAGCGCAATCCAGGGGACCAGGCACATCAGGCAGCGCAGAGAAGTGAAGACAAACCCCGTCAAGAGACCCATGTGCAGACCGGAGATCGCCAGCAGATGCGCCAGGTTGCTTTGCCGCAGCGCGGTTAGCGTCTCCTCGCCCACACCGCTGCGGTCACCGGCCGTTACAGCGGCCGCAAACCCGCCGGTCTCACCCGGCAAAGCGTTTTGAAGATACCGCGCCAGCGCCCTGCGCAGCTGTTCGACCGGCACTTCACTGCCCGGCGCGTCCGCCAGCAGCACCGGTACCCTTGTATACCCCAGCCCGCCCAGCTGCTTGAACCAGGCGTGGCGGCGGAAGTCGAAGCCGCCGGGCTCCACCGGCCCCTGCGGCGGCAGCAAATGCGCAGTGGTCATCACCCGCGCGCCGGGCGGCGGTATATCTGTGTGCCCCTTCAGCGAAATCCGGACCCGCGCGGGCGTATCGCCCGGCGCAACCCGGCCCAGCCGCACCCGATCCAGCGTCAGCCGCAGCGCATCGGTGGGCGAGCGGTCTACCACCGCTACCCGTCCCTCAACCGGGCCGTAATAGCGGAAGTCCAGAACCGGGGCGGCCGGCAGATGCGCCCGGGCATAAGACAGGCACAACCCGGCTGCCAGCAGCGCCGGTCCCCAGCACAGAAACGCCAGCGGCCGCCGCATCAGCCCGCAGGCACCAAGAAGAAGCGTGAAAACAGCCAAACCGGCAATAGCCACGATGCCTGGTTCAGTTTTCAGGTTGAAATAGAGGCCGATTCCCGCACCCAGAAACACCGGCACCCAAGGAAACAGGTTGCCGCGCTGGCCTTGCAGAACGTTGCTGGCTGCAGTTCCAAGCCCCATGCTTGCCCCCCGCCTTCTGGCCCGGTAGACAGGCGGAAACTCTACGCCTCACATGGTTTCCAAAAGGTAAATCCTGCACATGACCCAACCGGTTGTCACCCGTTTCGCGCCTTCTCCCACCGGCTATCTGCATATCGGCGGCGCCCGTACCGCGCTGTTCAACTGGCTCTATGCCCGCGGCCGCGGCGGCAAGTTCCTGCTGCGGATTGAGGACACCGACCGCGAGCGCTCCACGCCGGCGGCCACCGCCGCCATCCTGCAGGGCATGGAATGGCTGGGCCTGGACCACGATGGCGAGGTGATCAGCCAGTTCGAACGCGCAGACCGCCACGCCGAGGTGGCGAAACAGCTCCTGGCGGAAGGCAAGGCTTACAAGTGCTTTGCAACTCAGGAAGAAATCGCCGCCTTCCGCGATCAGGCCAAGGCTGAGGGCAAGTCCACTCTCTACCGCTCGCCCTGGCGCAATGCCGATGAAGCCAGCCACCCGGACGCGCCTTACGTGATCCGCATCAAGGCGCCACAGGACGGCGCGACCGTGATCCAGGATGAGGTCCAGGGCGATGTGACCATCCGCAACGACCAGCTGGACGACATGATCCTGCTGCGCTCCGACGGCACCCCGGTCTATATGCTGGCGGTGGTGGTTGATGACCACGACATGGGCGTCACGCATGTCATCCGCGGTGACGACCACCTGAACAACGCTGCCCGCCAGATGATGATTTATCAAGCGATGGACTGGGAGGTTCCGGTCTGGGCGCATATCCCGCTGATCCACGGGCCGGACGGCAAGAAACTCTCCAAACGCCACGGCGCGCTTGGCGCGCAGGAATACCAGGCTATGGGCTATCCCGCGGCCGGCATGCGCAATTACCTGGCCCGTCTCGGCTGGTCGCACGGCGATGACGAATTTTTTACAGACAGCCAGGCCAAAGAGTGGTTTAACTTTGACGGCATCGGCAAAAGCCCGGCGCGGTTCGACACCAAAAAGCTGGAGAACCTCTGCGGCCAGCACATTGCCGTCAGCGATGATGCTGCGCTGCGGCAGGAAATCTGCGCCTACCTGGCTGCTGCCGGGGAAACCGCCCTGACTGACGCGCAGTCACAGGGGCTGGAAACTGCGATGTATTGCCTCAAGGACCGCGCCCGGACCTTCCCCGAACTGCTTGAAAAAGCGCATTTTATCCTTGCTTCACGGCCTATTGAACGGGATGCGAAGGCGGAAAAGGCGCTCACTTCTGTATCCGATGGTATACTGGAAGAATTGACGCCGCAGTTGCAAAATGCTAGCTGGGTCCGTGACGATCTGGAGGCGCTTCTGAACACATTTGCAGAAGCCCATGATACCAAGTTCGGCAAACTGGCAGGCCCGTTGCGGGCAGCGCTGGCAGGCCGGGCGGTAACGCCTTCGGTGTTCGACATGATGCTGATTCTGGGCCGCGAGGAAACCATCGCCCGGCTCAAAGACGCAGCAGGCTGAGACCGGTCCTTAACTCCCGGGTAAGCCTGTTTTGATACGACAACCCCTGCGCGACTCCGCGCAGGCGCTGCCCCGCATGAAGACGCCCAAGCGGCAGCTTTCGTGCCTGTAACAGGAAGGGACATCCATGACCGAGACACAGAAATCTGCCACGCTCAGCCTGAATGGCGAAAACTACGAGCTGCCCATTTTCTCGCCAACGGCCGGGCCGGATGTTCTCGACATCCGCAAGCTTTATGCGCAGGCAGGTGTGTTCACCTATGACCCGGGTTTCACCTCCACCGCCAGCTGCGACAGCACCATCACCTATATTGATGGCGGCAAGGGCGAACTGCTGCACCGCGGCTATCCGATCGACCAGCTGGCCTCCAAATCCCACTACCTGGAGGTGTGCTACCTGCTGCTTTACGGTGAACTGCCCACCGTCACCCAGCTGGAGGATTTTGAGACCCGTGTGACCCGCCACACCATGGTGCATGAGCAGATGCTCAACTTCTTCCGCGGCTTCCGCCGCGACGCGCACCCGATGGCAACCCTTGTGGGTGTGGTCGGCGCCATGTCGGCCTTCTACCACGACTCGCTGGATGTGACAGATCCCTGGCAGCGCGAGGTCGCCGCCGTGCGCCTGATCGCCAAACTGCCGACCATCGCCGCGATGGCCTATAAATATTCGATCGGCCAGCCTTTCGTCTATCCGCGCAACGATCTGGATTATGCGGCGAACTTCCTGCACATGTGCTTCTCGGTCCCGGCTGAGGAATACCATGTGAACCCGATCCTCAGCCGCGCGATGGACCGGATCTTTATCCTGCACGCCGACCACGAGCAGAATGCCTCGACCTCGACCGTGCGCCTGGCGTCTTCTTCCGGTGCCAACCCGTTTGCTTGTATCGCGGCCGGCATTGCCTGCCTCTGGGGCCCGGCCCACGGCGGCGCCAACCAGGCCTGCCTGGAGATGCTCAAGGAAATCGGCTCGGTTGACCGCATTCCCGAATTCATTGAACGCGCCAAGGACAAGAACGACCCGTTCCGCCTGATGGGCTTTGGCCACCGGGTGTATAAGAACACCGACCCGCGCGCCAAGGTGCTGAAACAATCCGCGGACGAGGTTCTGGAACTCTTGGGTGTCGAGGACAACCCGCTGCTGCAGGTCGCCAAGGAACTGGAGCAGACCGCGCTCAACGACCCCTACTTCATCGAGAAGAAACTGTTCCCGAACGTCGACTTCTACTCCGGCATCATCCTGGAGGCGATGGGCTTCCCGACCTCGATGTTCACCCCAATCTTCGCGCTGTCGCGCACCGTGGGCTGGATTTCGCAGTGGAAGGAAATGATCGCCGATCCGCAGAACAAGATCGGCCGTCCTCGCCAGCTTTACCTGGGCGAGACCCTGCGCGACTACGTCGACATCGAAAAGCGCTAAGCACTGTCCAGGAAAAAACAGAAACGCCCCGCCCCGCGCGGGGCGTTTTCCTTTTCTGGAACCTCTGGAAACCGGCTCGGTCCCGATCACGCACGCCAGTTTCCAAACGCATTTTGGAAACAATTCCATTGCCGGCCGCCGCAAGTTTCAAAGGTGTAAATAGTAACTGGAAGAATTTGACTCAATTTCTGCAGCCGAATAAGGGGAACTATTAACGCCTTTTGCAACCACCAGACTTTGGGGCCTAGTCCTTGCTGTTCTGGCCGGCTGAAACTTTAGGATGCATTTATGGAACTTCTTCTTTTGCTTGGCTTAGGCCTCACTATCGGTGCCGTAGTGTTGAATGATAACGACGATGACACCGCTGTTGAAGGTGAGGCCATCACGGGAACTGATGGTCAGGATGTGTTGAACGGAACCAGCCAGAACGACACGATCCTAGGCGGTTCCGGAGATGACGCAATCAGCGCTGGCAAAGGAGACGATTGGCTGCGCGGCGGCTCAGACCGGGATGTTGTTCTTGGAGGCAGCGGTGATGATTCAATTTCGGGCAGCCTTGGAGCAGACTGGCTGCAAGGGGACCAGGGCAATGACACCCTGACAGGCGGTTTCGGCGCCGACGGCCTTTATGGCGGTGCCGGGGCCGACAGCATCGGCGGCGGTGCCGGCGATGATCTCCTGTCCGGCGGCCTGATGTATGAAGTTCCGCAGGATCAGGCGGCAGATGCTCTGGATGATTTCCAAAGCGGACTGGATGTCAGATTCACACCTGAGTTTTCATCGGTATCTGATGATGGTGTCAGCGATACTCTCGCCGGCGGAGACGGCCATGACACCTTGATTGCCGGCGATGGTGATATCCTGACCGGCGGCGGCGGCAGCAATGATTTCGTGACTGGCTACTGGGCAGAGGGAAACTCAGCTGCGGCAGTGACTGACTTTGATTTGGACGAAGACGCGCTGTTCTACTATTTCCCGGAAGGTGAGCAGCCCCCGGAGCTGACTGTAGAAACCGAATCCAACGGTACAGGCGGCCAGGACTCCATCTTGTATGCCGATGGTGATGCCGTCATGCGGATCAATGACACAGGTGGCCGCTTTACTGTGCAAGCACATGTCAGGCTGGTTGCTTCGCAAGCGCTACTGTAGCAGCTATTGCCCCGTCCCGGTTTCTCCGAAACGAGGCAAAGCTCGTCAGCGCCCCTCGAACTTCGCGGGGCGCTTTTCCATGAAGGCGGTGACGCCTTCCAGGAAGTCCCGGGTCTTGCCGCATTGGCCCTGCAAATGCGCCTCTTCCGACAGCTGCTCTGCCAGGCTCCGGCCATAGCTTTTGCGCAGGGCGGATTTGGTGGCGGCAAAGGCCTTGCTGGGGCCGCTCGCCAGATAGGCTGCACGCGCGCGCCAATGGGCGTCGAACTCCGCGTCCGGCACCGCTTCCCAGATCATGCCCCAGTCGCTCGCCTGCTGCGCACTGATGCGGTCGGCAAACAGCACTGCCCCCATCGCCTTGGCCAGGCCGATCTGGCGCGGCAGGAACCAGGTGCCGCCGGCGTCGGGGATCAGCCCGATCCTAGTGAAGGCTTGCATGAAAAACGCACTTTCGCAGGCAATCACCACATCCGCCGCCAGCGCCAGGTTGGCGCCGGCTCCGGCTGCAGCGCCATTGACCGCAGCCACTACCGGCACCGGGCAATCATAGATCGCCTGCAGCATCGGCAGGTATTCATCGCGCAGCGTGCGCTCCAGATCCAGCGCGCCACCGGTGCTGCCTGCATCGCTCAGGTCCTGGCCGGAGCAGAAAGCATCGCCCGCGCCAGTCAGCACCACCGCCCGCGCCTCGCCCGCAGCCAGCCGCATCGCGTGGGTGATCTCCGCCCGCATCCGGCTGGTCAGCGCGTTCTTGCGCGCCTCCCGGTTCAGCGTGATAACCGCCAGCCCGTCCTGCAGCGAAAACAGGATTTCTTTGTATTCCATGGGAGAGCCCTATCTAAAAACAGCCTTGGGCCGCACGATCTGTCCGCAAGCGCAGCCGGTTGGCAGGCATGGTGACGCAAAGCGAGCGGGCCGGAAAGCCAGACCCGGCGTCAATCCTCCAGGATTTTCCTGAGACGTTCCTGCTCGTCGGCGCTCAAAGTCTGTTCTGACGCCCTTGGCGTGCGAGCCCGGCCGCGGACATAGAAGACACCGATCACCAGCGCCGCCAGCAGCATCAAGGGACCCGCCGCCCAAAGCAGCAGGTTGGCACCGTAGGCCGTGGGTTTCAGCAGCACATACTCGCCATAACGGTCGACGACGAAGTCAATTGCCTCACGGTCGCTGTCACCGGCCACCAGCCGCTCTCGCAGCAGGACGCGCAGGTCGCGGGCCAGGTCAGCGTTAGATTCATCAATGCTCTCGTTGCGGCAGACCAGGCAGCGCAAGCCCTCGGACAGGTCGCGGGCGCGGGCCTCCAGCGCCGGGTCCTCCAGCACCTCATCCGGTTCCACCGCCAGCACAGGCGCCGGGGAGAACACGGCCGCAGCCATCAGCGCCGCAAGGGCCAGGATCAGAAGACGCATCTGTTTCATTCCGCTGGCACTCCCGCCGATGGTGTCTTGCGCGCCCCTGCCGCCACCCGGAAGCGCCGGTCGCTGAGGCTGAGGAGACCGCCAAGCGACATCAGTATGCAGCCCGCCCAGATCCAGTTGGCAAAGGGCTTGATATAGGTCCGCATGGTCCAGCTGCCGTCCGCTTGCTGGTCGCCCAGCACCACATAAAGGTCACGGGTCACGCGGTAATCAATCGCCGCCTCAGTGGTGGGCATCTTGGCAACCGGATAGTCGCGTTTTTCCGGGAACATCACCGCCTCGGGGCGGCCGTTGCGGGTGACTTCGACCCGGCCCTTGGTGGTGAAATAGTTCGGCCCCTGCTCGCGGCTCACATCCTGCAGCACCAGGGTAAAGGCGCCCACGTCGAAGGGGTCGCCGATACGGGCGACGCGGATATCCTCCTGTTCCCAAGCGGTCAAACCCGCAATGGCAAAGATGGTGATACCCAGGCCGCCATGGGCCACGGCCTTGCCCCAGTCCGCCCGCGGCAGCCGCAGCATACGGCCAAGGCGGTTCGATTTACCGCTGCGCAGCCACAGGTCAGCCAGCGCACCAAAGACCATCCAGGAGCCGAGGAACAGCCCCACCGGACCCAGTGCGGAACGTCCTGTCTGCAGTGCCCAGGCCAAGACACCCAGCGACACCGCCAGCAGGAACACATAGCGCAGCTGCCAGGCCACCCGGCCGATCCGCCCGCGTTTCCAGGGCAGCATGGCACCCACCGGCAGCAGCAGCCCCAGCACCACCATGAACGGCGTGAAAGCAGAGTTGAAGAACGGCGGGCCGACGCTCAGCTTGCGGGCAAAAACCATCTCCGCCACGATCGGCCAAACAGTGCCGAAGAACACCACAAAGCAGCTGACCGCTAGCAGGATGTTATTGGCCACCAGCGCGGTTTCGCGGCTGACCGTGCCGAACAGCCCCTTGGCCTCCATCGCCTGGGCGCGGGCGGCAAACAGCGTCAGCGCGCCGCCGGTAAAGAAGGCCAGGATGAAGAGGATGAACACCCCGCGCTCCGGGTCGTTGGCAAAGGCGTGCACGCTGGTGATGATGCCGGAGCGCACGATGAAGGTGCCGATGAGCGAGAAGCCGAAGGCGAGGATCGCCAGCAGGATGGTCCAGCTCTTCAGCGCCTCGCGCTTCTCCACCACGATGGCGGAATGCAGCAGCGCAGCCGCCAGCAGCCAAGGCATGAAGGAGGCGTTTTCAACCGGGTCCCAGAACCAGAAACCGCCCCAGCCCAATTCGTAATAGGCCCACCAGGACCCCAGCGCGATGCCGATAGTCAGGAACACCCAGGCCGCCAGCGTCCAGGGCCGCACCCAGCGGCCCCAGGCGGCGTCGACGCGGCCCTCGATCAGGGCGGCAACGGCAAAGGAAAACGCCATGCTGAGGCCCACATAGCCAAGGTAGAGAAACGGCGGGTGGAACGCGAGGCCCGGATCTTGCAGCAGCGGGTTCAGGTCCTGGCCGTCAAACGGCGGCACCGTCAGCCGCAGGAACGGGTTGGAGGTGAACAGGATGAAGGCAAAGAACGCCACGCCGATGGCGGCCTGAACCGACAGCACCCGTGCCTTCAGCGTCGGCGGCAGACCGCCGCCAAAGACCGAGGCCATGGCGCCGAACAGGCTGACGATCAGCACCCACAGCAGCATCGAGCCCTCATGGTTGCCCCAGGTTCCGGAGATCTTGTACAGCATCGGCTTGGCCGAATGGCTGTTCAGCATCACCAGCTTCAGCGAGAAATCGGAGGTAATGAAGCCCCACATCAGTGCACCGAAGGCAAAGGCGGTGAACAGGAATTGCGCCTGTGCAGCCGGTTCCGCCACGGCCATCCAGCCGGGCCAGCGTTTATGGGCGCCGATCAAGGGGATAACCGCCTGCACGATGGCAATCATGAAGGCGAGAATTAGGGCGAAATGTCCGAGTTCTGTGATCATGTGCCGGTCTGTCCATGCATGGGCTTCAGGGATGGGTTTTCCTATACGCCTGTCTGGTGGCAGGGCCAATGGCAAACGCCGCGCCACGCCGCCGCAGAGGGCAAATTGTGATCAGCCGCGGCGGGTTTTCCAGGCCCTCAGCGCCGGATTGACCTCCGGTTCGGTGGCATCCAGCTGTGCGGCTGCATCGGTGCTGGTTGCGGCAGCAGCAGGCGAGTCTGCCCGCATGCCTTCCAGTGCTTCGATGTTGCTGGCCACCTGCGGCACCCGGGCCATACTGGTGGCCAGCCCCTGCTGGAACTCCTGGCTTTTCAACTGGTGGCGTGCACCAAAGTAAAAGGAGACAATGACTCCCAACAGCCACCACAAGGGTTCCGGCACCAGCGCCAGCCCTTGCATCCGGGCGGCAAACCACACCGGATCGCTAAGGGCCGAGATCAGCAGCGCCAGGGTGCCGAGCGCCAGCAAGGGCCGCGGCAGCCGGTTCATACCGTCCATGAACCGGTCGAACCTGCTGTTGCCGCCGTACTGAAATTCCGCTGCCAATTGCTGCAGAGCGGCGCCCTGCATCTCATGCGCCCGCGCGGCACCGGCCTCGGCATTTTCCCGGAACACCTCAACAGTTTCCCGCAACGCGTTGCGCTGGCTCCCGAAAATTAAACCAAAGATATCCGTGATCAGCCCCATTCTGCTGTCCTCCGCTGAAATGCCTGGCGGCTCAGGTGATACTGGGCAGAGGTGAATTCCTCCGCCCGTTTGATCCAGCCGCCCTTGGTGCCGTCACGGGCGCGGGCGAATTTGCGGCTGGCGGCGCGGCGGTCGGCAAGGCGGAAGTAGTAGTTGCGGCGGGCAATCCCGTAGGCGTCGCGCAGCGCCTCCGCGTCGACCAATGCCGCCTGCTCTGCTGCCGAGGCGGTCTGCGGGCCGATGGCGCCGTCCACGGCCACGCCAAATCCCATTTCGTTCAGCAGCCGCTGAAGGATGCGAACCGCATTGCTGCCTGCATTCACATACATGTCGAAGACAGTCGCCTGCAGGCAGGGTGGCAGGCTGGCGATGCGGGGCGCCTCGTAATAGTGGCGGATGAAAATCTCCACCGCTTGCGCCCGGCTGAGCGCCCGCACATCCGCGATCCCGACCCGGCCGTCGCCGGTCAGGTCCAGCCCCAGCCGCCGCAGGGTTCCAATGGTCACCCCGTGTTTGGTGGCGCCGCCCGGGTCAGCCGGGTCATTCACAAAGCCGCCTTCGCGCGCCACGATCTGTTCTGCAATCTCAATTACTGTCTGCATGTCACCTCACCACTTTCCGGTTTGGTTCATACTGCCGCACAGGCGCTAAGATCACCTGACACCACCGTGCGCTGGGTACGCAACACCCTGTGCAAGGCGTTGCCGCGCCGCGCACCGCGCGGCGCTTGGCCCAACGCAAAACGCCTCCCCGAAGGGAGGCGTCATTTGGGGCGGGAGTGCACCGTTCCTTAACGGGAAATCAGGTTTCGGGTTCCTGATAGACCCCCTGTTCCTTCAGCGCGTCCATGACTTCCTTGGGCATATAGGTCTCGTCATGTTTTGCTAGGATTTCAGTAGCTTCAAAGACACCATTGACGTAGCTGCCGGTGCCGACCATGCCCTGGTTCTCCTCAAACAGATCGGGCAGAACGCCGGTGTAGGCCACCTGCACCGTGGCGCCGCCGTCGGTGACGGCAAAGCGCACGGTCTCGCCCTGGCCGCGCTGCAGCGAGCCTTCGGCCACCAGCCCGCCAATGCGGAAGACCTCAGACGGTTTCGGCGGTTCCTCTGCCACCTGGCTGGGCGAGCGGAAATAGTTGATCCCGTCCTGCAGGGCATAGCCGATCAGGGCGGTAGCCACGATCAGGGCCACCGCGGCAACCGCGATGACCTGGATACGGCGCTGTTTCTTCAGGTTCTTCATGGTGTCCTCAATTCAAGCCCAATACAGCGCCGCCCCCGTTTACGGGAACAGCGGCGCCATCATCAGGCCTTTGGTCTCTTCCTCACCTAACATCAGGTTTGCGTTCTGCAAGGCCTGGCCGCTGCTTCCTTTTGTCAGGTTATCCAGTGCCGCAATGACAATGGCGCGGCCTTCGATCCGGTCCTGCGCCACGCCGATATGGCAGAAGTTGGAGCCGCGCACGTGATGGGTGCTCGGCGCCTCGCCAAACGGCAGCAGTTCGATGAAGGGCTCATCGGCGTAAGCCTTGGCAAAGGTGTCGTGGATCGCCCGCGCGTCGCCCTTCACATAGACGGTGGCCAGGATGCCGCGGTTGGCGGGCAGCAGATGCGGGGTGAATTGCACCTTCACGGGCCGCCCGGCGATCTTGCTGAACTCCTGGTCGAACTCGCCCAGGTGCCTATGGGTGCCGCCAATGGCATAGGCGTTGTAACCCTCGCTCAGCTCCGCGTGCAGCAGATTTTCCTTGAGCGACCGGCCGGCGCCGGAGACGGCGCATTTCAGATCCAGGATGATATCGTCCAGATCAATGACGCCCGCCTCGATCAGCGGCCGCAGGGCGAACTGGCCGGTAGCAGCGTTGCAACCCGTGCCCGCAACCAGGCGCGCGGATTTGATATCTTCCCGGTAGAATTCGGTGAGGCCATAGACCGCCTCCTCCTGCTGCTCCAGCGCGGCATGGGGGTTGCCGTACCACTTCTCATACTCCGCCGGGTCGCGCAGCCGGAAATCCGCGGACAGGTCAACGATCTTGAGGGTCTTGGGCAGAGCTGCGATCACTTCCTGGCTGGTCTTATGCGGCAGCGCGCAGAAGCACAGGTCAATGCCGGCAAAGTCGATCTCATTGATCTTGCACAGCACCGGCAGTTCCATATGGCGCAGGTGCGGGAACACTTCGGCCATGGTCATGCCGGCCTTGCGGTCGGCGGAGAGCGCCGCGATCTCGATATTCGGGTGCTGGGCAATCAGCCGCACCAGTTCGGCGCCGGTATAGCCGGAAGCGCCAAGGATAGCCACTTTATGGGTCATGTCAGACCTCGTCTTTCGATGTGATATGCCGGTTCCGCAGCCATCTGCGGAGAGAAATATTGGGAATCGCGGCGGCGCACTTTGACCTGGAACAAGGTTCCGGGGCGTTTGCGATCAGGCCGCCTGAAAGGTGATTTCCCGTCGGAGAAACTGGGTCGCGCGGTCGCTGACGCGGCGGGGTTCGCCGGTGGTATAGTAACCGCCGCCGCCATTGCCGTACATGTCCGGGTGGCGGCTCAGATAGTCCGCCAGGCTGTCGGCCACCAGGCTGCCCTGGCTGAACACCTTGACGTCCGGGCCCAGTGCTTCCTGGAAAGTCTGCTCCATCAGCGGGTAATGGGTACAGCCAAGGATCGCGGCCTGCGGATGCGGCATCTTGCGTTTCAGCGCATCGACGTGAGAGCGCACCAGCGCCTCGGCCAGGATCATGTCGCCGTCTTCGATCGCGTCAACAACGCCGCCGCAGGCCTGCGCCTCGACATCGACGCCGATGGCGCGGAACGCCAGTTCCCGCTGGAAGGCGCGGCTGGCGACGGTGGCGGGTGTCGCAAACAGCGCGACGTGTTTTACCTCGACCTCGCGCGGGGGGGAGTTGTCGCCCCACTGCCGTTCGGTCAGCGCCTCGATCAGCGGCACAAAGACGCCCAGCACCCGCTTGCCCTGGGGCAGCCCGCCCTCCTGCATCCGGCGCAGCGCGGCAGCAGAGGCGGTGTTGCAGGCGAGGATCACCAGATCGCAGCCCTTGTCCCACATGTCCTGCACGGCGGATTTGGTCAGCTGATAGACATCCTCGGCATCGCGCACGCCGTAGGGCGCGCGGGCGTTGTCGCCGTAATAGAGGAAATCCACATCCGGCAGGCGCTTTTGCGCCGCGTCCAGGACAGTCAGCCCGCCCAGGCCAGAATCAAAGATGCCTACAGCCATATCGCCTTCTCACGCGCGGTGTTTCTCTTCGAACTCAAACCCGTACGCATAGGATTTGAGAGGTTCTGGAGACAGCTCATACGTCGCTTTGCGCAAGAAATCCATAAGGGCTTTTGTGTCTTTGGCCAGTGGCGCCAGAGTGCCACGGTCAATTGGCGCGCCAATCACCACCCGGACCGGCGTGTCGACCCGCTTGCGGAATTCCTGGATCAGCAGCCCCATGCGCAACGTCGCGTGCAGATGGCTGGCGATCTGAAACAGGCGCGAAGTGTGGCCGTCGAAAAACACTGGCACCACCACGGCGTCGGATTTGGCGATCATCCGGGCGGTGAAGCCGCGCCAGCCGGGATCCATCGGATGGCCCATCGGGTGCGCCGCGGTGGACACGGTGCCGCCCGGGAAGATGCCGATGGCGCCGCCCTGCCCCAGGTAGCTAAGCGCCTCCCTGCGGGTTTGCAGGTTGGTTTGCATTGCTTGCCGGGTTTCGGCGAAATCCACTGGCAGGATGACCTTGTTCAGATCCTCGGCCTTGCGGAACACATGGTTGGCGAGGATGCGGAAATCGCCCCGGGTCCGGGACAGGATTTGCCCCATCATCAGACCGTCGAGGATGCCATAGGGGTGGTTGGCGATCAGGATCACCGGCTTGTCCTGGGGGATGTTCGACAGCGCGCCGCCCGCAATATCCAGCGTCAGCCCGTAGCGGTCTGCCATCACCGACCAGAAGTCGCGGCCTGCCGCCACCTCCTGCTCATATCCGGCGGCGCGGCGGATCAGGTTGAGGCGTCCGGTGGCGTTCTCCATCACCCGGATCATTGCGCGGCCTGCGCGGGTGGAGGCGGAATGAGCATAGGAGATGTCACGGGCGATATGGCGCTGGGCCTGCATTGGGGAGGGTCTCCGTCTGGTCACTGCCTGATCACTGCGGCCAAATAAGGCCGGAAAGGGAATATGCAACCGGCCCGTAACAGCTGTGTGACGCATTGCTGCCGCGCAATGCCGGGGCTCTGCCCCGGACCCCGGAGAATTTTCGAACCAGAAAGAAGCCATGGAACGTCAGGCGCCGCGCGTCAGCGCGGCGCTGGGCCCAACGGTCTTGACCCTTTCTTAGAATGGGTCAAGGCGGGCGGGAGTGCTCCGCCCTGCCCGGTTTGAACCGCGGCTTACTCTGCCGCCTGCTTCAGCGGCACACCGCCCTGGCGCAGGGCCGCCAGCAGTTCCTCGCGGCGCTTTGCGGCTTTCTGTTCATTGGCCAGTTTGACCGGGCCGAAACCGCGGATCTGCAGCGGCAGTTCGGCTAGAGCGATGAGCGGTTCCATAATCTCAGGCGCGGCTTTGGGCAGCCATTCCTTCATGTCAGCTTCATACTGTTTGATCAGCGCCCGCTCCATCTTGCGTTCCGCGGTGTAGCCGAAGATGTCCAGCGGCGTGCCGCGCAAGCGTTTCAGCTTGGCCAGCAAGCGGAAGCCGCGTTCCATGCCGGCGCCGAATTTGCGTTTCTTGGGGCGGCCGTCCGGATCGGTGCCGCCCAGCATCGGCGGCGCCAGGTGGTAGGAGAGCTTCAGGTCGCCCTCGAACTCCGCTTCCGCCTTGGCGCGGCTGTCGAGCAGCAGGCGGGCAACCTCGTATTCATCCTTGTACGCAAGCAGCTTGTGATAGCCCTTTGCCACTGCCTCTTTCAGCGCGGGATCGCTGATGCCGTCCAGCAGCTTGGCATAGCGTTTCGCCAGCCCTTTGCCCTGGTAGGCCACCAGGTGATCGGCGCGGAAGGCGATTTTCTCCTCCAGCGTCTTGGGCTTGTCCACCGCCTGGGGCTGGATCAGTTTGGCGGCCTCTTCCGGGTGCAGCACCGCCCAGCGGCCGATATCGAAGGCGCGCTTGTTGCGCTCTACCGCGGCGCCGTTCATCTCGATCGCCTGTTCGATGGCCTCAAAGCTGACGGGCACCAGGCCCTTTTGCCAGGCGCCGCCGAACACCATCATGTTGGAAAAGATCGAGTCGCCCATGGTGGCGCGGGCCAGTTCAGAGGCGTCGAACAGGTCCAGCCGGTTGCGCAGGCGGGCCTGCAGGGCCAGTTCCAGGCGGTCGGTGGGCACCTTGAACTCGGTGTTCTTGGTGAATTCGCCGGTGATGATCTCGTGGCTGTTCACCACCGCACCGGTCTTGCCGGTGGTGGTCAGGCCCAGGGTCTTGGCGCCCGCGCTGACCACCAGGTCGCCGCCGATCAGGGCGTGCGCCTCGCCGGTGGCGACGCGGATGGCGGAGATGTCATCGGGCTCATTGGCGATGCGGCAGTGAATATGTACCGCACCGCCCTTCTGGGCGAGGCCGGCCATTTCCATCAGGCCTGCGCCCTTGCCGTCGATCTGCGCCGCCTGCGCCAGCACCGCGCCGATGGTCACAACACCGGTGCCGCCGACGCCGGTGATCACCAGGTTGTGGGTGCCGTCAATGGCGGGCAGTTCCGGCTGCGGCAGATGCGGCAGATCGAGGCCTGCGGTGGCCTCTTTGCGGATTTTGGCGCCCTCAACCGTCACGAAGGACGGGCAGAAGCCGTTGAGGCAGGAGAAATCCTTGTTGCAGGACGACTGGTCGATGGCGCGCTTGCGGCCCAGTTCGGTGTCCTTGGGCACGATTGAGACGCAGTTCGACTGCACGCCGCAATCGCCGCAGCCTTCGCAGACGTCGGTGTTGATGAACACCCGCTGGTCCGGGTCCGGGAACTGCCCCTTCTTGCGGCGGCGGCGTTTTTCGGCGGCGCAGGTTTGGATGTAGATGATGGCGGAGACGCCCTCGACCTGTTCGAACTCGCGCTGGATCTTCATCATCTCGGCGCGTTCATGCATCCGCATTCCGGCCGGGAACAGGGCGGCGTCCACGTCTTCCTTCTCGTCATAGACCACGGCCATGGTCTTGACGCCCATCGCTTTCAGCTCATGCGCGATCTGCTGCGCGGTGAGACCGCCCTCGGCCTGCTGGCCGCCGGTCATCGCCACCGCGTCGTTGTAGAGGATCTTGTAGGTGATGTTGGTGCCCTCGGCCAAGGCCGCACGGATCGCCTGCACGCCGGAGTGGTTGTAGGTGCCGTCACCGAGGTTCTGGAACACATGCTTGCGGGTGGAGAATGGCGCTTCACCCACCCAGTTGACGCCTTCACCGCCCATATGGGTGAAGCCCACCGTCTCGCGGTCCATCCACTGCACCATGAAGTGGCAGCCGATGCCGGCATAGGCGCGGGAGCCGTCGGGCAGGCGGGTGGAGGAATTGTGCGGGCAGCCGGAACAGAAATACGGCAGGCGGGTGGCGATTTCCTCGGCGTTGTCGGCGCGCCGCGCTTCTGCCAGCGCCTCCAGCCCGGCCTTGATTGCTTCGGTCTCGCGGCCCTCCTCGATCAGGATGCCGCCCAGTTTCTCGGCGATCATGATCGGATCGAGTGCAAACTTTGTCGGGAACAGCTCCTCGCGGTGCATGCCGCCGGCGCCGCCCTTATACCAGCCATAAACCCGGCGGCCCTGGCGGTCGTCAAAGATCGCTTCCTTGATCTGGATCTCAATGAGCTTGCGCTTTTCCTCGACCACGACGATCAGGTCCAGCCCCTCGGCCCAGTCGTGGAAGCCCTTCATGTCCATCGGGAAGGTCTGGCCCACCTTATAAGTGGTGATGCCCAGCCGCTCTGCCATGTTTTCGTCGATGTTCAGTAGCTTCAGCGCATGCACCAGGTCGAGCCAGTTCTTGCCCGCGGCGACAAGGCCGATCTTGGCGCCGGGCTTGCCCCACTTACGCTTGTCCATCTTGTTGGCGTGGCTAAAGGCCTCTGCCGCAAAACGCTTGTAGTCAATGATCCGGGTTTCCTGGCGGAAGCGGTCGTCATCCAGGCGGATGTTCAGCCCGTCCGGCGGCATGTCGAATTCCGGGGTGACGATGTTCATCCGTTCCGGGCGGGCATCGACGACCGAGGTTACCTCGATCGTGTCCTTCATGGTCTTGAGGCCAGTCCAGAGGCCGGAGAAGCGGCTGAGCGCATAGCCGTAGATGCCGTAATCCAGGATCTCCTGCACGCCTGCCGGGCTGACGATCGGCAGGTAGCAGTCCAAGAGCGACCATTCCGACTGGTGCAGCACGGTGGAGCTTTCGCCGGTGTGGTCGTCGCCCATCGCCAAGAGCACGCCGCCGTGTTTGGAAGAGCCCGCCATATTGGCGTGACGGATTGCGTCGCCGGAGCGGTCAACGCCCGGGCCCTTGCCGTACCACAGGCCAAAGACGCCGTCATACTTGCCCTCGCCGCGCACCTCTGCCTGCTGCGCCCCCCACAGCGCGGTGACGGCCAGGTCTTCGTTCAGCCCGTACTGAAAGGTGACGTCGGCCGCTTTCAGCTGCTTTTCAGCCTTGCTCATCTGCAGGTCGACTGCCCCAAGGGGCGAACCGCGGTAGCCGGTGACAAGTCCGGCGGTATTAAGACCTGCGGCAACATCGCGCTGCTTCTGCATCAGCATCAGCCGCACCAGCGCCTGGGTGCCGTTCAACAGCACCGTCGATTTGGTCAGGTCGTACTTGTCATTGAGTGTGATCTTCGGCGTGCTCATCATGGCCTCCTCAACCGGGATTAGCTTGCACTTTCTAACCCCAAGAATAGGTCATAATTGCTGACCTGAATAGCCGCATTTTTTTCGATTTTGCTCGCTTGCGCCGTGAAAACTGATACATAACTAAGATTTCATACAGTCGGCCCCAAACGGACAGAAAGTAACACATATGGATTGGGACAAGCTCAGAATATTTCACGCGGTGGCCGATGCGGGCAGTCTGACCCATGCGGGCGACAAGCTGAATCTGTCGCAATCGGCGGTCAGCCGCCAGATCCGGGCGCTGGAAGAAAGCCTGAATGCGACGCTTTTCCACCGTCATGCGCGCGGACTGATTCTTACTGAGCAGGGTGAGCTGTTGTTTGACGCCACCCAATCCATGTCCGCGCGTCTGGAAGCAGCCTCGGCCCGCATCCGCGACAGTGAAGAGGAAGTGTTCGGCGAACTGCGCGTTACCACCACTGTGGGCTTTGGCACCCTGTGGCTGGCGCCGCGGCTGACCAAATTGTATGAGCAGTACCCCAACCTCAAGATCGACCTGATGCTTGAGGAACGGGTGCTGGACCTGCCCATGCGCGAGGCTGACGTGGCGATCCGCATGAAGGAGCCTAGTCAGGCCGATCTGGTGCGCAAACGGCTGATGACCGTTCGGATGGGGCTTTATGCAACGCCGGCCTATCTGGAAAAGCATGGCTCGCTCGAAACTGCTGAGGATATCTCTAAACACCGGCTGATCTGCCAGAACCAGCGTTCGGCGCAGGTTGGCTCTGCCGCTGTTCTGGGCAAAAAGCTGATGGCCAGCAACCCGGGCTCGCTGCTGACCGTCAACAATTACTTTGGGGTGCTGCAAGGGGTATTGCATGACCTGGGCGTCGGGATCCTGCCGGATTACGTGACCGAGGAATTCCCCGAGCTGGTAGAGGTTCTGCCGGAAGAGGATCAGAACGGCGTTCCTGTCTACCTCGCCTATCCTGAGGAATTACGCCATTCCCAGCGTGTGGGCGCGTTCCGGGACTTTGTCCAAAGCGAGATCATGGCGCACCGCAAGCATATGAAAGAACTGGGCAAGCTCTGACCGCCTGCCCGGCACGCGGCCGCCGCATCGCAGCGCCGGCTGCGGTTTTGGAATGGGCAAAGCGGCACCGTGCCGCAAGCCATGCATTCACCGCATAGCAGCCTTGACGTTCATTTAGCATTAATCCCCTTGAAGGGGCAGGCCCGGCGCCCTAAATGATCCTCATGAAGGCGGCGGCCTTGCCCCCCTTCATACCTCCCTGTTGGACTTCGGCCGAGCTTAGTGCTCGGCCTTTTTTTTGGCGTTCAACCTTCTGATATTAATCAGTTTAACCGGCCAGCCCCAAAGCCCCTAGGGGCAGGATGCAAATCAAAGCCCGGCGCTGCCCTAGCGCTGAAGCCACCTTGGCAAGAGGCTGGCAGGCGCGACATCTTCAGAAGGCTAAAATTTTTTCCATTTCCGACGCAACTTTCGCAATGCTTGTAATTTCAGCGCCCGGACGGGCCCATGCCTGCGCAAGCATCACTTTGAAAAGCCTGCATGTTCGCGGCGTAACCGGCGATCTCTGCTGCGGCGCAAAGACGCCAGGAGGCAGAACTGGCGGGGAATCCTCTAATTCCACTTCCCCCGCGCCCCTCCTTGCCCTAAAAGGCGCGCAATCGCAGCCATTGGGGACGTTTACGGATGCAGGAACCCGCCATCACGCCTGAATTGATTGCAAACCACGGGCTGAAGCCCGAGGAATACGATCTGATCCTGGAAATCATCGGGCGGGAGCCGACGTTCACCGAGCTGGGTATCTTCTCGGCGATGTGGAACGAGCACTGCTCCTATAAATCCTCCAAGAAATGGCTGCGCACCCTGCCGACCGATGGCCCGCAGGTGATCTGCGGCCCCGGCGAGAACGCGGGCATCGTGGACATCGGCGATGGCGACGCTGTGGTTTTCAAGATGGAAAGCCACAACCACCCCTCCTACATCGAGCCCTATCAGGGCGCGGCAACCGGGGTTGGCGGTATTCTGCGCGACGTCTTCACCATGGGCGCGCGGCCCATCGCCTCGATGAACTCGCTGTCCTTTGGCGAAACCTCCCACCCCAAGACCCGCCAGCTGGTCAACGGCGTGGTTGAGGGCATCGGCGGTTACGGCAACTGCTTTGGCGTGCCTTGCGCAGGCGGCGAAGTCCGCTTCCATCCGGCCTACAACGGCAACTGCCTGGTGAACGCTTTTGCCGCGGGCCTGGCCAAGACCGACGGCATCTTCTATTCCGCCGCGTCGGGCGTGGGCATGCCGGTTGTGTACCTGGGCGCCAAGACCGGCCGTGACGGTGTGGGCGGCGCCACCATGGCGTCTGCCGAATTCGACGACACCATCGAGGAAAAGCGCCCCACCGTTCAGGTCGGCGACCCCTTCACCGAGAAACGCCTGATGGAAGCCACGCTGGAGCTGATGCAGACCGGCGCGGTGATCTCGATCCAGGACATGGGCGCGGCGGGCCTCACCTGCTCTGCTGTGGAAATGGGCGACAAGGGCAAGCTGGGCGTGCGCCTGGATCTGGAAAACGTGCCGCAGCGCGAAGAGAACATGACAGCCTATGAAATGATGCTGTCGGAATCTCAGGAACGCATGCTGATGGTGCTGAAACCGGAGCTGGAAGCCGAGGCCCGCGCAGTCTTCGAGAAATGGGACCTGGACTTTGCCATCGTCGGCGAGACCATTGCCGAGGACCGCTTCCTGATCATGCACAACGGCGAAGTGAAGGCCGATCTGGTGCTGTCGAAACTGTCCTCCACCGCGCCGGAATACGACCGTCCGTGGAATGAGACCCCGGCAGCCGAGCCGCTGACTGACGCGGACGTTCCGACCATCGACCCGATTGACGGGCTGAAAGCGCTGCTGTCGTCGCCGAACTATGCCGGCAAGCAGTGGGTCTATGAGCAATATGACACCACCGTGATGGGCGACACCCAGCGCCGTCCGGGCGCGGGCTCCGGCCTGATCCGGGTGCATGGCACCGACAAGAAACTGGCCTTCACCTCCGACGTGACCCCGCGCTACGTCAAGGCAAACCCGTTTGAGGGCGGCAAGCAGGCGGTGGCTGAGGCCTACCGCAACCTGACCGCCGTTGGGGCCAAGCCGCTGGCAACCACCGACAATCTGAACTTCGGCAACCCCGAAAAGCCGGAAATCATGGGCCAGTTCGTCGGCGCCATCAAAGGCATCGGCGAGGCGGTTGCTGCGCTGGACATGCCGATCGTCTCTGGCAACGTGTCGCTGTATAATGAAACCGATGGCAAGGGCATTCTGCCAACCCCGACCATCGGCGCCGTCGGCCTGATTGCCGCAGACGAAGAGCCGATCATCGGCGAGGCGCGCGACGGCCACATTGCCCTGCTAGTGGGTGAAACCATCGGCCATCTGGGCCAGTCGGCGCTGCTGGCCGAGGTCTTCAACCGCGAGGACGGCGACGCGCCGGCGGTGGATCTGGCAGCTGAAAAACGCAATGGCGAATTCATCCGCGCCAACCGCGACTTCATCAAGGCCTGCACCGACCTGGGCGATGGCGGCCTGGCGCTGGCAGCGTTCGAGATGGCCGAAGAAGCCGGCGTTGGCGTGCAGATCGACGCGGGCGATACCCAGACCCTGTTCGGCGAGGACCAGGCCCGTTACCTGATCGCCTGCAACTTCGACCAGGCCGAAGCACTGATGCTGGCCGCGGGCCAGGCCGGCGTGCCGCTGGCCACCGTCGGCAAGTTCGGCGGCGACATGGTGAAGATCGGCGGTGCTGAGGCGCCGCTGGAGGAGCTGAAAGACATCTTCCGCTCAAGCTTTGCAGCAGCCGTGGCCTGATTGCTGGCCCCGGCGGGCAGCGATTGATAGATGAAGATTGGCGGGATGGCACAGCCGTCCCGCCTTTTTATTTGACCCAGGGGCGGCCCATGATCTTGCCTGAACTGACAGAGGATTGCAGCCGCTGCGCGGGCCTTTGCTGCGTGGCCTATCCGTTTGAGGCGCATGAAGATTTCGGTCTGCTGAAACGGGCAGACACCCCCTGCCCCAACCTCGCCGCGGATTTCCGCTGCTCCATTCATTCCGATCTTGCCAAATGCGGCTTTGGCGGCTGCGTCGCCTATTCCTGCGCCGGAGCCGGCCAGCGGGTGACGCAGCAGTTGTTTGACGGCGAAACCTGGCGCGATGATCCGGACCTGCTGACACATATGACCCATGCGCTGCGGGTGCTGCGCCCGATCCACGAGGCGCTTCTGGTGCTGCAGGAGGCTGCTGCCCTGCCCCTGCCCAAAGACCTGCAAAACCGCTGCGCCGAACTGACCGCCGCGCTGTGCCCGGACGACCCGTCGTCCATCTGGGACTTTGAGGAAGACAGCGTGCAGGAGGCCCTGGCGGCAGTGCCGGAATTCGTCGGATCCATCGCGCCTTTTGCGCCGGGCCGGCCCTAATCCTGCTTGCACAGCTCCCGGCGCCCACCTACATTTTTACCAAACAAGACAAAGGACTTCTCCGGATGCCCATGCAAGCCCACGAAATCGAAGAACTGCTGCGCGAAAGCTTTCCCGACGCCGAAATCCAGGTGGCTGGCACTGACGGCGTGCATATGTCGGCCATGGTTGTCGACGAAAGCTTCCGCGGCAAGAACCGCGTCCAGCAGCAGCGTGCCGTTTATGCCGCGCTGAAAGGCAAGATGGACGGCCCCGACGGCGAGTTGCACGCGCTTGCGCTGACCACCAAGGCGCCGGAATAACTCTCTGAACTGGCTGCTTGAGTTTGCGGGAGAGCAAGTTTCTGCGTCCGCGGCCCTTTTAATGCTGCCCATTGTGACGTATCTCGCACTCAAAGACTTCCTGCCGGTACATCCTCGGCGGCACGACGAAAAGGACACCGACACATGACCGACGCAAAGACCCGCATCGACGAAACCGTCAAAGCCAATGACGTGGTGCTTTACATGAAAGGCACCAAGGACATGCCGCAGTGCGGCTTTTCCTCGCGCGTGGCAGGCGTACTGAACTACATCGGTGTGGATTACACCGATGTGAACGTTCTGGCGGATGAGGAAATCCGTCAAGGCATCAAGGATTATTCCGACTGGCCGACCATCCCGCAGCTCTATGTAAAGGGCGAATTTGTCGGCGGCTGCGACATTATCACCGAAATGACCCTGTCCGGCGAACTGGACGGCATGTTCGAGGAAAACGGCATCACCTTCAACAAGGAAGCTGCCGACAAGATCCGCGAAGCCAACGCCTAAGCCGGCCGCTTGCGGTAAAGCGCAAAGCCTGCTGCAGAGCTGTCTGCAGCAGGCTTTTTCTTTGCACAGGCCCCCCATGTTGGGAGGGCCCCGGCATCAGGCCGCGTCGATCAAGACCAGGTCATCTGCGGTGAAGGTCGCCGCAGCGCCCTCAATCCGGGCCACCAACTGGCCCTGCTGAAGGATCAGCGCATCCCCCGTGGCGGCATCGCTTTCGACCGTGAAGTCCTCCGTGTTCACAGTCTCGCTGCCGTTGTTGAACACAAGCTGGATCAGGTCGTCGCCCGGCGTGTAATCCGTGATCGTAGCAACGCCGCCGCCCTCCTGTGTCATGTACAGGGCAAAGCTGTCCTGACCCAGGCCCCCGGTGCCGGTGTCGCCAGCCCCCAGCAGCAGGAAGTCGTTGCCACTGCCGCCGTCCAGCGTGTCGGCTCCGTCTGCCGTATTGGCGAAACCCACGTCCTGCAGGGTAAAGCCCTCTTCCTGGTCGCGCAGGCTGGCGATCTCTTCCGGTGTCAGGTCGCGAGTCAGGTTCACGCCGCTCAGGGCATCGTTTCCGCTGCCGCCGTTCAGGACATCCGCCCCGTTGCCGCCGATCAGATCATCATTCCAATCGCCGCCGTCCAGCGTGTCGTCTCCATCGTCACCGAACAGGACGTCAATGCCGCCGTCACCGGCCAGCACATCGTCACCTGCACCGCCATAGGCGATGTCGTGCCAATCACCGCCGGACACAGTGTCGTTGCCCTCACCGCCAAAGGCCACGTCCTTGCCTTCACCGCCGTTCAGAAGGTCATTGCCGATGCCGCCCGTCAGGCTGTCGAAACCTTGACCGCCATCCAGCGTGTCGTTCCAATCGCCGCCGTCCAGAGTGTCGTTGCCGCCCTCGCCAAAGAGCATGTCGATGCCGCCGTCGCCGGACAGAACATCGTCCCCCTCACCGCCGTAAACAAGATCGTGAAAGCTCCCGCCGGACACCGTATCGTCGCCTTCGCCGCCCAGCAGCGTGTCCTGGCCGTCGCCGCCGGAAATCTGGTCGTCGCCACCGCCGCCGAAAACCCGGTCAGACCCCCTGCCTGCGTCCAGCACGTCGTCCTCGCCGCCCAGGACCAGATCATCCGGCCCATCGGTGGGAAGGTTGTCCGGAACGACAGGAACCGGGTTTTCGTCAACCGGATCGGGCTCTGCGCCGTTGTCAACATCATCATCGTCCAGGCTGATCGCCAAGCCTGCGACCGCCAAGGTGCCAAGAACAAATGCTCCGATCATTATTTCCCCCAAAAGTAGAAAGCTGAAATACGCCTCAACCTCATTAAGGAAAGGCTCGGAGTTTGACTATAAGTTTCCCGAATTTTGCCTAAAAATGGACATAAACGAACTGTTACCAGCCGGGAAACAATACCCGGCACGGTCAGGAAAGGCATAAGGATGGGCTGATTTGACCAACCGCCGGGCCGCTATTGCAGTGCGACGCCCTCGCCCGCACCAACCAGCCGCGCCACCACCACACCGTCTTGCAGCAGCACTGAATCGCCGGTCTCTGCGTCTATTGCGGCGGTGATCCCCGCTGGGCTGTCCGCAGCCAGCCGCAGGATGTCCTCGCCCGCCTGATAGTCTTCGATCCGGATTTCCGCCCCGGCTGTCCCGCCAAAGTAGAGTTCGAAAACATCCTTGCCAGTGCCGCCGCGGGCCGTATCACCTGCACCGATTGCCAGGTAATCGTTGCCGTCACCGCCGTCCAGTGTGTCGGCCTCTGTGTCTTCGGACAGGGTAAAGATGTTTTCGGCCTTCTCTCCGTTGCGCAAAGTGTCGAGCGTTTCGGCATCCGGTTCATCGGATAGCAGGCCAACCCCAATGAGAGTGTCGTTGCCGATGCCGCCAAAGAGCTGATCCGCCCCTTCGCCGCCGGCGATCACATCATCCCAGTCGCCGCCAAGCACGGTGTCGTCGCCGATGCCGCCGAACAGGATATCCTTGCCGCCGCCGCCGTCGAGCAGGTCGTTGCCGCTGCCGCCCAGCAGAATGTCGTGAAACTCACCGCCAGAAAGCTGGTCGTCGCCACCCTGCCCGTCGAGCGTGTCCATCCCCGGCCCGCCGGATACAGTGTCATCGCCCGCGCCTGCAATCACCTGGTCGAAACCGCGCCCCGCGTTCACTTCATCAGGGCCATCGCCAAGCTGCAGCCGGTCGGCCCCGTCCGTCGGTTCCGTGTCCGGCGTGTCCGGCGCCGTTTCCGGAACATCGAACCCATAAGACCCCAGCGAACCGCCGGCCAGCACCAGAACTGCCAGGATCATTGCTTCGTACATTCTGCCGCTCCGCTGCCCAGGGACTTCTTCCCTGGCAGAGATCCTATCGCACAGGACGGTCAAGCACGAGGCGGAACGGCGGTTAACAAAGGAATAACAGTGTTTCCCGGCAGTCGCGTAAAGGTCTGATTAAGGTCAGAATTCTGCCGCTTTCCGGACCCGCCAATACAGGTTGCCGGCGCCGGAAAGAGCCGTCATCCGGCAGGCTGGGCCTGTTCCTCAATATCCTGTGCCAGCGCCTCGGTACGGGCCGCCAGTTCGGCCAGGCTTTCGGTCACTTGCGGCGGCACCACTGGGATTTCGATGCGTTCAGGCTCAGGAGCCGGCGCGGCTTTCAGCGCCTCCAGCTCCTGCTCTCGCTCGGCCAGCTGCGCCTCAACTTCCTTGATCCGGTCTTCTACTGCGGCGGTTTTGTCCGCCAGCATCAGACCGGCCATCAGCAGCATCCGCGCCTCGGGCATCCGTCCGATCTGGTCCGACAGCACCTGCGCCTCGTCATCCAGCATCTTGGCGGCGGAATGCAGATAGCTTTCCTCGCCCTCCTGACAGGAAACCTCAAAGCCGCGGCCGCCGATATGAATGGTCACTTCGGGCATCAGACTTCCTCTCCCTCGGGCAAGTTGCGGGCATTGGCCAGCAGCGGCTCCAGCTTGGCCAGAACCGCGTTGACCTGGGCCTGATCACTGGCCTGCGCGGCGCGCAGCCCTTCGATTTCGGCTTCCATGGCGGTGTTGATCAGCCCGGCATCCCCCAAGCCTTGCGCGTTAGCTTCGCGCAGGGCCGCGTTGGAGGCTCGCAATTCCTCATTGGCCTGGCGCAGCTGCTGCAATTCGGTGTCAAGCCGCACCAGCGTTTCATTCTGGCGCTCAATCTCAGCGCTCATATCCTGGGGCTGAGGCGCTGCTGCATCATCAGCGGGCTGCGCCGCCTCAAGCTGGGCCTTCAAACTGTCCAAGGCGGCCTGCGCCTCAGACAGCTGATCCTCCAGCATTTCCTTTTCGCTGGCTGCGGTATTGGCCGCGGCCTCCAGTTCCCCTTTCAGGCGGGCGACCTCGGCGCGCAGCGCCTCTTTCTCTGCCGGATCGCCGGCCTCATTCCGCAACAGCTGCAGTTCGGCTTCCATCGCCGCAATATCTTCGCTGCTGGCAGAGCTTGCGGGCGCATCGCCCTCAACCTCTTTGAGGCGGGCGTGCAGCACCTTCACCCGCTCTTCCAGCTGGGCGTTAGCGGTTCTTTCCTCATCCAGCGCCTGCTCTAGCTCTTCATTGGCGGCACCTGCGGCGGCGGCCTCTGCTGCTTGCGCGGCTGCGGCTGCGGCTTCTTCGGCGCGGGCCTGGTCTGCCGCGCGTGCCTGCTGCAGCGCTGCGGAGCCTGCGCTGATGCGCTCCAGCGCAGCCTGGATGCGGCCTTGCAATTCTTCAATCTGGTTCATGCCTGTCCCTCACCCGGGCCCATCCGCTCCATTATCGTTCCGCCGCCTGTCCGAATCGGACCACCGGCGGCGGCATGGGCCAGTTCTTCCCCTTCAGGAATAAATCACCCCCCTTTGCGTTTCAACCACTTGCCGCGCCAACTTCGCGCAACATAGCAGAGTTGCGCGCAACCATGCTTGATCTTTGGCGCATCGCTGTTATTGAGCGCAGCAAATGCCTGTTAACGCCAAAGGACAATCCAAGTGGACCTGACAGCCCTGCGCACCGCAAACCCTGAGCATTGGAACAAGGCCGCCGCCATCCGCGCGCTGGCGCTGGACGCCGTAGCCGCCGCCAACTCCGGGCACACCGGCATGCCGATCGGCATGGCCGATGTGGCAACCGTTCTGTTCGAAAAGCATCTCAAATTCGATGCATCCAACCCGCAGTGGCCGGACCGCGACCGCTTCATCCTGTCGGCGGGCCACGGCTCGATGCTGATCTATTCGCTGCTGTACCTCACCGGCGACAAGCAGGTCACCCTGGACCAGATCAAGAACTTCCGCCAGTCCGGCGCGCTGACCGCGGGCCACCCGGAAAACTTCCTTCTGGACGCGGTTGAAGTCACCACCGGCCCGCTGGGCCAGGGTATTTCCAATGCCGTCGGCTTTGCCATGGCTGAGGAAATGCAGCGTGCGCACTACGGCAAGAAAGTCGTGGATCACCACACCTATGTGATCGCAGGCGACGGCTGCTTGATGGAGGGCATCAGCCAAGAGGCCATCGGTCTTGCCGGCCGCCACTCGCTGGGTAAGCTGATTGTCTTCTGGGACAACAACAACATCACCATTGACGGCACCGTTGAACTGTCCGACCGCACCAACCAGGTGCAGCGTTTCAAGGCGTCGGGCTGGCAGGTTCTGGAAATCGACGGCCATGACCCCAAGGCCATCGATGAGGCCATCGAGGCGGCGAAGAAATCGAAAAAACCGTCGATGATCGCCTGCAAAACCCATATCGCCCTGGGCCACGCTGCACAGGACACCTCCAAGGGCCACGGTGCGCTGACCGACGCAGCCCAACTGCAGGCGGCCAAGGACGCCTACGGCTGGACCGGCGGCGCGTTCGAGGTTCCGGCAGAGATCAAATCCCAGTGGGAAGAGATCGGTTCCCGCGGCAAGTCCGAGCGCGAAGCCTGGGAAGCCCGCTTTGCAGAGCTGTCGCAGCAGAAGCAGGACCGCTTCAACCGCGCCTACAACCTGGATGCGCCCAAGAAACTGTCCGCAGCCATCAAGGCGCTGAAAAAGCAGGTGAGCGAGGAGCAGCCCAAGGTTGCCACCCGCAAATCCTCCGAGATGGCGCTGGCCGTCATCAACCCCTTGATGCCGGAAACCGTGGGCGGTTCTGCCGACCTCACCGGGTCCAACAACACCAAGACCGGCGATCTGGGCGTCTTTGACACCGACAACCGCAAGGGCCGCTATGTCTACTGGGGCATCCGCGAGCACGGCATGGCAGCCGCGATGAACGGTATGGCGCTGCACGGTGGCATGCGCCCCTACGGCGGCACCTTCTTCTGCTTCACTGACTATGCCCGCCCGGCGATGCGTCTGGCGGCCCTGTCGAAAATCCCGTCGGTCTTCGTGATGACCCACGACTCGATCGGCGTTGGCGAAGACGGCCCGACCCACCAGCCGGTTGAGCATCTGGCGATCTGCCGTGCGACCCCGAACACCTATGTGTTCCGCCCCGCCGACACCGTGGAAACCGCCGAGGCCTGGGAAATCGCCCTGACCTCCAAGGAAACCCCCTCGGTGATGACCCTGACCCGTCAGAACCTGCCGACCGTGCGGACCGAGCACAAGCTGACCAACATGGTCGAAAAAGGCGCCTATGTGCTGTCTGAGGCCGAGAACAAGCGTCAGGTGATCCTGATCGCCACCGGCTCTGAGGTCTCCGTTGCGATGGAAGCCAAGGCCAAGCTGGAAGCCGAAGGCATCGGCACCCGCGTCGTCTCCATGCCCTGCATGGAACTGTTTGCCGCGCAGGACGAAGCCTACCGCCGCAAGGTCCTGCCCGCAGGTCCGGTGCGTGTGGGTATCGAGGCCGCTGTACGTGACGGCGGCTGGGACCGCTGGCTCTTGGGCGAGCGCGGCCAGGAGAAGAAAGCCGGTTTCGTCGGCATGGACCGCTTCGGCGCCTCCGCCCCGGCAGGCGAGCTGTTCGAACGCTTCGGCATTACGGCTGAGGGCGCCGTCGCCAAGGTGAAAGAGCTGCTGGGGTAAACTACTCCGAAAGCCAAAAAGAAAGGGCACCCGATTGGGTGCCCTTTTTTCATTGCGGGAAGGCTAGTTGGCACAGACCAAAGGCGCCGGCGCCCGGGCCTTGGAGTCGGTGTGAAGCGCCCTCGTCATGCTGAAAGCATGCCTCCGGCATGATGGGGCCGGTCGGGCGCTGCCGTGCTTTGCACGGACACTTCACTCAATGGCTTGCGGACTTCCCCGAAACCGACGCAATCACCGGCCCGATCAACTTGGTCGCCAGCGGGATCAGCACCAGCCCCCAGGCAACGCCAAACACCCCATCCATAGCCGCCTTGGCACTCCACTCTGCAAAGCCCTCCCAGGCTGCAGGCACCGCGTGGCCGACGGCATAGGCCCAGTCGTGGATCAGGTGGCCCAGCCAGCCAAAGCCCAGCACCTCCAGCCCGTGGATGATAATGGAGCCCCCGACCCACAGCATCGCCGCGGTGCCAACCACGGACAGGATCTTCATCAGCACCGGCATGAACTTGACCAGCCCGCGCCCCAGCCCGCGCCCCACCGGCGTCGGTGCGTTCTGCGCCAGGTACAGCCCCACATCATCCATCTTCACGATCAGCGCGACAGAGCCGTAGACCGCCAGCGTCACACCAATCGCCACAACCGCCAGCGTTGCCGCCTGCATCCAGACATTCGGCGCCTCGATGGCAGCCAGCGCAATGGTCATAATCTCCGCCGACAGGATGAAGTCGGTCTTGATCGCGCCCTTGATCTTTTGCTCCTCCAAATGGCCGGGATCCTTGATGCTCATATCCTCGTCAATCGCGTGGCTCGCGTGGGGGAACAGCACGTGAAAGACCTTCTCAGCCCCTTCGAAGCACAAGTATGACCCGCCCAGCATAAGCAATGGGGTGATCAGCCACGGCGCAAAGTTCGCCAGCAGCATCGCCACCGGCAGCAGCAGGATAAGCTTGTTGAACAAGGAACCGCGGGTGATGCGCCAGATGATCGGCAGCTCGCGGGCGGGCGCAAACCCTTGCAGGTACTTCGGCGTCACCGCCGCATCGTCGATGATCACCCCCGCGGTCTTAGCACCGGCCTTGCCCGCTGCTGCGGCCACATCGTCAACCGAGGCTGCCGCCACCTTGGCAATCCCCGCCACGTCATCCAGAAGCGCCAGCAAACCGCTCATGCCAAATCCCTCAAATCCTGTCCGCGTTTGAGGGGCAATCTGCCTGCTTCCGCGCCGCAGCACAAGCGTTAGCGCCACCGTGCTGTGGAGGCAAAAATCCGTTACCGCCACCGCACCGAACCGTTAGCGCCACCGCTCACATTTTGCGCTAACAGTTTCATTTAATGACGCTTTTACCCCTTTAGACCACATCCGCCCCGGTCTATATGGCGGCCAAAGGTTTTGCTCGCTTGGAGACGTACTCATGACCATCAAAGTCGGGATCAACGGTTTTGGCCGCATCGGCCGCTGCACCCTGTCTCACATCGCCGCCTCGGGGCGCGACGACATCGAAGTGATCAAGGTGAACGCCACTGGTCCGCTGGACACCGCAGCACACCTGATCAAATACGATTCCGTGCATGGCCGTTTCCCCGGCGAAGTCACCATCGGCGAAGGCACCATGAACCTGGGCCGCGGCGACATGCAGATGTTCTCCACCTACGACATGGGTGAGCTGGACTGGTCAGGCTGCGACGTGGTTCTGGAATGCACCGGCAAGTTCAACGACGGCGAGAAAGCCAAGGCGCATCTGGAGCGCGGCGCAAAGAAGGTTCTGCTGTCCGCCCCCGGCAAAAACGTCGACAAGACCATCGTTTACGGCGTCAACGATGACCAGCTGGAAGCCGGCGACACCATGATCTCCAACGGCTCCTGCACCACCAACTGCCTGGCGCCGCTGGCCAAGGTGCTGGACGAGGCCTTCGGCATCGAGCACGGCATCATGACCACCATCCACGCCTATACCGGCGACCAGCCGACCCTGGACCGCCGCCACAAGGACCTGTACCGCGCCCGCGCCGCCGCCATGTCGATGATCCCGACCTCGACCGGTGCTGCAAAAGCTCTGGGTGAAGTGCTGCCGAACCTGAAGGGCCGCCTGGACGGGTCCGCCATCCGCGTGCCGACCCCGAACGTCTCCGCTGTCGACCTGACCTTCCGCGCCGGCCGCGACGTGACCGCCGAGCAGATCAACGCTGCCGTCAAGGAAGCGGCTGAAGGCCCGATGAAGGGCGTTCTGGGCTTTGAGCCGGCGCCGCTGGTCTCCACCGACTTCAACCACACCCCGGAAAGCTCGATCTTTGCACCGGACCAGACCCGCGTGGTCGAAGACCGCATGGTGCGCGTGCTGGCGTGGTACGACAACGAATGGGGCTTCTCGGTGCGTATGGCCGATGTGGCTGTTGCGATGGGCAAGCTGGGCTAAGCCAGCCTTAACCGCTTGAGAATTCACGCCCGCTCAGGTTATCTGGGCGGGCGTTTTCTTTGCGGCGGAGCCTTCATGACCAACCGGATTGCCATCTTCCTCGGCCTGTTCCTGATTGGCGCTGCCATCATAGACATTGCGCTGTTCGGGGATCAGCACATGATCTTCCTGGGAAAGAAACTGTTTGCCCTGATCGACTGGGTCGCCTTCTGGCGCTGACCCGCGACCGCCAGCCAGTTGCATGCGCTTCAGCCTGCCGCTGGCGGAGTTGCTTCTTTCTGGTTGAAAATACTCCGGGGTGAATTGGCCGCAAGGCCAAGAGGGGCAGCACCCCTGCCCCTTTCCCCTGTCAAGCGCATTCCGCTGCGAGTTTGCCTGCCGCTTGTTCAGCCCGTCTTGCCCAGCCGTTCCAACAGCCGTTCCTTGACCAGGGGCGTCACGAATTTCGACACATCCCCGTCCAGCCGGGCGATCTCCTTGACCAGTTTCGAGGCAATCGCCTGATGCCGGGCCTCTGCCATCAGGAATACCGTCTCGACCGAACTGTCCAGCGCACGGTTCATGCCGACCATCTGGAATTCATACTCGAAATCAGCCACCGCCCGCAGGCCGCGGACGATGATCTGGGCGCCGACGTCGCGGGCGCAGTCGATCAGCAGGTTTTCGAACGGATGCGCAACGATTTCGGTGCCGGTCTCGGCACTCAGCTTGGCGCATTCCGCCTCGATCATCTCCACCCGCTCTTCCAGGTTGAACAATGGCCCTTTGTCGCGGTTGATGGCGACGCCGATCACCAGCTTGTCCACCAACGCGCTGGCGCGGCGGATGATGTCGATATGCCCGATGGTGATCGGGTCAAAGGTGCCGGGATACAGACCCACACGCATGGGCGGCCTCCTGCCTAGTCAGAATTTCTGCACAGGCAAACATATCTGATGCTGCGAATGCAATAGGGCAGAAATACGGATCCTGCCCCTGCGGCTCAGTGCCCCATGATCATGTCTTGCAGCGCATCCTTCTCCATCGCAACCTGCGCCAATTGCGCCTTGACCGCATCGCCAATTGTCACGATTCCAATGAGTTTTCCGTCCTCGACCACCGGCATGTGGCGGAACCGCCCGTCTGTCATCTGCTGCAATATCTCGCCCACATTGGACTGGCTGGTGCAGGTGACCAGCTCGCGCGTCATATAGCCGCTGACAGGCTGGTCCAGGCAGCCGGAACCGCCCTTAGCCAGTTCCCGCACAATATCGCGTTCGGACAGGATTCCGTCCGGGTATTCGCCGTCAGCAGAAACCACCACGGTGCCAAAACGGTTGTCCGCCATCACTTTTGCAGCCTCAGCAACGCTCGCATCCAGAGGAACGGTGACAACACCGGAGCCGGCCTTTGACTTCAAAATCTCTTGAACAAGCATTCTGCACACACCTCCGTAATATTATTGCGTAATTCAGAGGTTTGCCGCAATGCAGCTTCAAGTCAAGGCTTCCAGGCGGGCCACCTCGTCGCGGATACCCTTGGACAGCGCCTGGGCAAAGCGGTTCAGACGTTCGCTGCGCTGGTCGCCCTGGTGCCGCACGAGGTGGAAACTGCGGCTGAGACTCACCTTGTCGGTCAGGATTTTGCGCAGCATCCGGTGCGCGGGCAGGCTGAAATCATGCGCTACGCAAATCGCGGTGCCCTGTGCCGCCATCTTGATCTGCACCGACACCGAATTGGAGGCCAGCGCCACCCGCTCAATGCCGATGTCATTGAGGTAATCCAGTTCCTTGTCAAAGATCATATCCGGGATATAGCCGATCATTTTATGGCCCTTCAGGTCCTCCAGGCTGGTGATCGGCGCGTGGTTCTTCAGGTAATGCCGTGAGGCCACCAGATGCAGCTTATAATCGCAAATCTTCTGCACCAGAAGTTTGCCCGCGGTGGGGGCGCTGACCGTGACTGCCATATCGGCCTCGCGGCGGCTGAGGTTGATTACCCGCGGCAGCGCCACGATCTGGATATCCAGGTCCGGGTTCTCCTCGGCAATCTGGGCGCAGACCTGCGGCAGCAGGTAATTGGCGCTGCCGTCCGGGGCGCCGATCCGGATCTGCCCGGACAAAGTGTCGCTGGGCCCGGTCAGCGCTTCGGTGCCCGCCCGCATTGCCTGCTCGGCCGCCTCCGCATGAACCAGCAGCCGGTCGCCGGCGGCGCTTAGGGCATAGCCTTGCGGCGATTTCACAAACAGCGGGGTTTCCAGCGCAGCTTCAAACCGGGCAATACGGCGTCCAACGGTGGCGGGGTCCATCTTGAGAATGCGGCCGGCACCCGACAGGCTCGCCTCCCGCGCCACCGCCAAAAACACTTTCATATCATCCCACTGCGGATCCATTTGCCCCGGGTCCTCCGTTCTGCTGCTAACCTGACGTTAACCTTTTGCGTTCCTGCAAAGCCTCTTTGAAATGTTTCCTCTTTTCCGATGTTTTTTGCAAGCCTAGGATATGGGCAAGATGAACAGAGGAGGATCCGATGAAAGAACTCGGCCACTTTATCAACGGCAAACTGGTCTCCGGCACCTCAGGCCGTTTTGACGATGTTTTCAACCCCGCAACCGGCGAAGTGCAGTACCAGTGCCCGATGGCCAGCGCGGCGGAAACCACCGACGCTATCGAAAAAGCCGCGGCAGCGCAGCCCGCATGGGGCGCCACCAACCCGCAAAAGCGTGCCCGCGTGATGATGGCCATGGTTGGCCTGATGAACCGCGACATGGACAAGCTGGCAGAGGCGCTGAGCCGCGAGCACGGCAAGACCATCCCGGACGCCAAGGGCGACCTGCAGCGCGGCCTGGAAGTGATCGAATACTGCATTGGCGCGCCGCAGATGCTGAAGGGTGAATTCACCGACAGCGCAGGCCCCGGCATCGACATGTACTCCATGCGCCAGCCGCTGGGTGTTGTTGGCTCCATCATGCCCTTCAACTTCCCGGCCATGATGCCGCTGTGGCACGTCGGCCCGGCCCTGGCCTGCGGCAACGCCGTGGTGCTGAAACCGTCCGAGCGCGACCCCTCCGTGCCGCTGATGCTGGCTGAGCTGTTCGTCGAGGCCGGCCTGCCGGAAGGCGTGTTCCAGGTGGTGAACGGCGACCGTGAGGCGGTTGACACCATTCTGGACAGCGAGATCATCCAGGGCGTGTCCTTCGTGGGCTCCACCCCGATTGCGCAGTACATTTATTCCCGCGCCACCGCCAACGGCAAGCGCGCCCAGTGCTTCGGCGGTGCCAAGAACCACATGATCGTGATGCCCGACGCCGATCTGGACCAGGCCGCTGACGCGCTGGTCGGTGCAGGCTTCGGCGCGGCCGGCGAACGCTGCATGGCGATCTCGGTTGCAGTTCCGGTTGGTGAGGAAACCGCCGACAAGCTGATCGAAAAACTGATCCCGCGCATCGAGAAACTGAAAGTCGGCCCCTACACCGCCGGCGACGACGTCGACCTGGGCCCGGTTGTGACCGCGGCCGCCAAGGAACGCATCCTGGGCCTGATCCAGTCCGGTGTCGATCAGGGCGCCAAGCTGGTGGTCGACAACCGCGACTTCAAACTGCAGGGCTATGAAGACGGTTTCTTTGTCGGCGCCCACCTGTTCGACCATGTCACCACCGACATGGACATCTACAAGCAGGAGATCTTTGGCCCGGTGCTTTCCACTGTTCGCGCAGGCACTTACGAGGAAGCCTTGAAGCTGGCGATGGATCACGAGTACGGCAACGGTACCGCGATCTTCACCCGTGACGGCGACACCGCACGCGACTTTGCCTCCCGTGTGAACATCGGCATGGTGGGCATCAACGTGCCGATCCCGGTGCCGCTGGCCTACCACACCTTCGGCGGCTGGAAGAAGTCGATGTTCGGCGACCTGAACCAGCACGGCCCGGACAGCTTCAAATTTTACACCCGCACCAAGACCGTGACCTCCCGCTGGCCCTCGGGCATCAAAGAAGGCGGCGAGTTCAACTTCAAGGCAATGGACTAAACCTCTGCCTCTTAACAGGAAAAGGCCCCGGATTTTCCGGGGCCTTTTTCTTGGGCGGCCGCCTTGCCCGCGCAGAGCCGTTTCGTCTGATGGCGTTTTTGCCGGCACGGCGCCACGTAAAATAAGCGTTTTGGCCAGTTTTTACTTGTTCCGCGGCGTAACTCGTCTATCCGGTCAGCAACAGACAGACAAACGGCAGGCGCATGAGCAAGACAGAAGAACAGAACCAGCCGCAGGCGGCTGCAAAGACCGCCCGCGACTGGGTCAAGATCCTGGCCCAATACCGCGACCCCAATCCGTTGCGCAGCAGCTTTGAGCTGGCAGTGACAATTGTGCCATTTCTGCTGCTCTGGGCGCTGGCCTGGTGGTCGCTGTCGGTCAGCTACTGGCTGACGCTGGCAATCTCGGTGCTGATCGCAGCCTTCCTGTTGCGCCTGTTCACTATCCAGCACGATTGCGGCCATGGGTCCTTCTTTGCCAACCGGCATGTCAGCGACTGGGTGGGCCGCATCATCGGCGTTCTGACGCTGACCCCCTATGACGTCTGGCGCCGCACCCATTCGATTCACCACAGCACCCACGGCAACTTGGACAAGCGCGGCATGGGCGACATCCACACAATGACGGTGGCCGAGTACCGCGCCGCCAGCCGCTGGGATCGGCTGATGTACCGGCTGTACCGCCATCCGGTGACGCTGTTCTGCATCGGCCCCGGCTACCTGTTTTTCCTCCAGAACCGTATTCCCTACGGTCTGACAGGCCAGGCCCGCTACTGGATCAGCGCGATGGGCACTAATGTTTCGATCCTCGGGGCGCTGGGGCTGATCTGGTATTTCGGCGGCCTTATGCCGCTTTTGCTGATCTTCTTGCCCGCCACCCTGATCGCCGCCACCGCCGGGCTGTGGCTGTTTTATGTGCAGCACCAGTTCGAGACCACCCAATGGGAGAGTGAAGAAGACTGGCAGCTGCATGACGCCGCGCTGCACGGCAGCTCGCATTACGTGCTGCCGCCGGTGCTGCAATGGCTCAGCGCCAATATCGGCATCCACCATGTGCACCACCTCTACAGCCGCATCCCGTTCTACCGTCTGCCTCAAGTGCTGCGGGACCACGCGGAACTGGCCGAAGGCAACCGGATGACCATCCGCGAAAGCCTGGCCAATGCGCGCCTGCACTTGTGGGATGAGGACAGCAAGCGCCTCTTGTCCTTCGCCCAGGCCCGCAGCCTCTATTCCTGACCCCGGCACAGCCCTCAGGCGGCGGTCTTCCGCCGCCCTGGGCAACACAAGCCTGTGAGCCGCCGTAAAACCGCTCTGCCGCCCCTAGGAAATTCCGCCAGCCTGCTTATCTTGCTGCGGAGTTTTCGAGCAGCACGGTTGAGGAATAATGACCAAACTCCGTATCACCCGCCGCGCCACCCTGATGGGCCTTGGCGCCTCTCTTACCGCGCCGGCGGTCCTGCGCGCGCAATCCACTGACGCGTTTCCGCAGAATGAACAGGCGATCCGCGAACAGGTTCCCGTGCAGCGCAACATCTCTGCCTTCTCGCAGCAGAACTGGCAGGATCACTTTGACGAGCTGGGTGCTGGCTGCCTGCTGGCCGACATCAGCTCCCGCGCGCTGCATTACTGGGGACCGGACGGTGAGACCTACCGCCTGTTCCCGTCGTCGGTTCCAATGACCGAAGACCTGACCAAACGCGGCTACACCAAGGTTGTGCGCAAACGCGAGAACCCCAGCTGGACGCCCACCGCCTCTATGCGCGAGCGCGACCCGACGCTGCCGGTCCGTATCGAGGGCGGCGTGTCCGGCAACCCGCTGGGCACCCGTGCAATGTATCTGGACTGGCCCGCCTATCTGGTCCACGGCACCCACGACACCCGCAAGATCGGGCGGCAAAGCTCCTCGGGCTGTATCGGCCTTTATAACCAGCACGTCGAAGAACTGTATGAGATGGTGCAGATCGGCACCCAGGTGCGGCTGGTGTAGCACTGGCAGAAACGGTGTTATGAAAAAGGGTGCGGCATTGGCCGCACCCTTTTCTTTTTTGGAACCTGGCTACTGGGTCAGGCTGATGTGATCAGGTTCGAGGCCCGCGTTGTAGCGCTCCAGCGCCTTTTCCATCAGCACCTCGAAATTGCGGGTGAATTTTTCGGTGTCATAGAGCGGCCCATCGGCGATCCCCTGTTTCACCCGCGCCTTTACATCCGCCAAATACTCCGGATCCCGGGCCAGTTTCAGTGCAAGAGCCTGATACTGCGTAACCGACCCGGCGGCCAATTCACTCACCCCGACAGCACTCAGCAAGCTGCTGGCAACGCGTGCGGCAAATTGTTTGCCTGTCTTGGTGACGACCGGAACCCCGGCCCACAAAGCGTCACTGGCGGTGGTATGCGCATTGACGGCAAAACAATCCAGGAAAACATCGGCCAGCGGCAGACGAGCCAGGTGGTCTTTTTGCTCGGCAAAGCCGGCAAACACGATCCGCTCCGCTCCAATCCCCCTTTTCTGTGCTTCCTTCAACAGGTTCTCCCGGATCTCTGAACGTGTTGCGTACAACCAAAGAACACTGCCAGGAACCAGTTTGAGAAGCTTCATCCAGACATCAAATTCTTTTGGCGAAATTTTGTAAGGGCTGTTGAAGGAACAGAAGACAAAGGCGTCCTCAGGCAGTCCGGCCTCTGCCCGTGCCGGACGGTTCTGCGATGCGGAACGCTGATCGTCGTTTGCCTGGTAACAGTCCGGCATGTAGAGGATCTTTTCAGAATAGTGCTTGCGGTAGCGGGCTGGGATAGTCACAGGATCAGCGACCATGTAATCCATTCCAGGCAGGCCTGTTGTTCCGGGGTAGCCCAGAAAAGACACATGGACAGGAGCGAGTCTCCGGTTGAAAATGTTCAGCCGGTTGTCTTTCGTATACCCTTTAAGGTCGACAGCAATATCCAGATCATCTTCCCGGGCAATCCGAATGATCTCCCCGTGCTCTTTGCCAGCTACAAACCGATAGGTATCAGCTGTTTCCCGGGCTTTTTTGCGGCCTTCCTCATCGCCCTTGACACCATAGTCATAGAGAAAAATCTCAAACTTGCTGCGGTCATGCAGTGCCAGCTGGCGCCCCATAAGAAACATCGTTGCATGGGTGTGGAAATCTGACGAGAAATACCCGATCCGGATTTTCCGGTCCTCCGCTCTGGGCCGGTCAAAAGTGAATTGGTCTATTTCTGTTTTCAATACCGCTGCAGCCGTTTCCGACACTTTCTTCTGCATGGCCGGATCATCTGCAAGGTTCAGTAGCGCAAAGGGGTCCGAATAGTGCCCCCCCTTTTTGAACAGCGGAACACGTTTTTCAGTATTCGCCAATTTGGTCCAATTGCAGTGCTGACGCTGCAGAAAGAACAGCCGCGACCACGCGTTCCCGTTCTTCGGATCAAACTTGACTGCGGCTTCGAAGTACCCGATTGCCTCTTCTTCCTGCTTCAAACGCATCAGGAAGCTGCCAATCTTCTCCAGACTCTTGGAGTCTGTCGGATCCAGTCTCAAAGCGTCGATGTGGGCAAGAATTGCTTGCTCAGGTTTGTTCATCATTTCAAGAACTTCACCTAACGCGGTGTGAATCATCCGGTAAGCACCGTCCAGCTCCAGAGCTTTGCGGAACAAAAACTCTGCGTCTGTGTATCTGCGTTTGAGCGCTAGCTTCCGGCCTTCTCGATACAGAGATGAAGCTTGTTCTTCGGGCGTGCCGACTACAGATCGGATCATTCCGTGCCTCTGGGACAAGGCAAACTCCGCCATTGCGCGGCCTCTTTCAGCCTTCAAAAGCTCTGATTTGGCATGTGCTGCATCACCTGACCCTTTTGAACCTTGGGACGCCAAAAAGTGCGGGGCACCTGAATTCGACACTGATAAAACTCCTTTTGGAATGCTTGCGGCAGGTTTCCCCCGCAATCGGACAGTTTGAGACAGAGTTTCTCCGAAGTTTCTTAATATTCCCCTCACCCGCCGCCCCGCTGGCGCGGCATTGCTGCACGGCGGCTTTGCATTTGCGCAGCTTGCCTCAGCGCCCCCTGGCCGCTATTAAATAAACAACTGTTCAATTCATCTGAGCGACGGGAGGCGCGGCTCATGGATTTCGCACTGACAGAGGAACAGCAGGCCATATTCGACATGGCCCATGCATTCGGCCAGGAAAACATCGCACCGCATGCCCGCCAGTGGGAAAAGGACGGCACCATCCCCAAAACATTGTGGCCGCAGCTGGCGGAACTGGGGTTCGGCGGGCTTTACGTGTCCGAGGAATACGGCGGTTCCGGCCTCAGCCGCCTCGATGCCACCCTGGTGTTCGAAGCGCTGGCGATGGCCGACCCCGCGACCGGCTCCTTTCTGTCGATCCACAACATGTGCGGCGGCATGATCGACAAATTCGGCTCGGAGGAGACCAAGCAAAAATGGCTGCCGAGCCTGTGCACCATGGAAAAGGTGTTTTCCTACTGCCTGACCGAACCCGGCTCCGGTTCCGATGCCGCGGCGCTGAAAACCCGCGCCGAGCGCAGCAATGAGGGCTATGTGCTGAACGGAACCAAGGCGTTTATCTCCGGCGGCTCCTACTCCGACGCCTATGTCGTGATGTGCCGCACCGGCGAGGACGGCCCCAAAGGCATCTCCACCGTGGTGGTTGAGGATGGCACGCAGGGCCTGTCCTTCGGTGCGTTGGAGGACAAGATGGGCTGGAAGGCGCAGCCCACCTCGCAGGTGCAATTCGATGATTGCGCGATCCCCGCGGACAACCTGATCGGCGAGGAAGGCAAGGGCTTTTCCTATGCGATGGCGGGCCTCGACGGCGGCCGCCTGAATATCTCCGCAGGAGCACTTGGCGGCGCCCAGGCGGCGCTGGACCAGACCGTGCAGTATATGTCCGAGCGCAAGGCCTTTGGCAAATCCATCAACCAGTTCCAGGCGCTGCAGTTCCGGCTGGCGGAGTATGAAACCCGCCTTCAGGCCGCCCGCACCTTCCTCCGCCAGGCAGCGTGGAAGCTGGACATCGGCGCCCATGACGCTACCAAGTTTTGCGCCATGGCCAAACTGATGGTCACCGACACCGCTTTTGATGTGGCCAACGGCTGCCTGCAGCTGCACGGCGGCTACGGCTATCTGGCCGACTACGGTGTCGAGAAGATTGTCCGCGACCTGCGGGTGCACCAGATCCTGGAAGGCACCAACGAGATCATGCGTTTGATCGTCTCGCGTCAGCTGATTGCAGGTTGAACCGCCCTGCCCCAGACTGCCCGCACTATCCATTGATGGAGCACGCCCAATGAGTGACATCCATATCCGCAAGACCGGCCAGGCCGGCCGCATCACCTTCACCCGCCCCAATGCGCTCAACGCGATGAGCTATGAGATGTGCATGGCGATCGACTCCGCCATGCGCGGCTGGGCCGAGGACGACACCGTCAAGCTGGTGGTGATCGACGCCGAGGGCGATAAGGCGTTCTGCGCAGGCGGCGACATTGCCGAGCTTTATGACACCGGCACCAAGGGCGACTACTCCTATGGCCGTACCTTCTGGCGCGATGAATACCGGCTGAACGCGCGGATTTTCGAGTACAAGAAACCGGTGATCAGCTTCATGCAGGGCTTCACCATGGGCGGCGGCGTCGGCATAGGCTGCCACGGCACCCACCGGGTGGTCGGCGAAAGCAGCCAGATCGCCATGCCGGAGGTCGGCATCGGGCTGGTGCCGGATGTCGGCGGTTCGCTGATGCTGGCGCTGGCACCGGATCACCTGGGTGAATACCTCGGCATGACGGCGGCGCGGATGGGCGCGGATGACGCCATCCTCGCAGGCTTTGCCGATTATTTCATTCCTCAGGATCAATGGCCTGAATTGATTGCCGGGCTGGAAGAGACCGGCTCCCCCAAACTGGTCGAGGACACCGCCAAACCCGCCCCCGAAGGCAAACTGCGCGGGGCCCGCGAAGATGCCGCCAAGCATTTCGGCAAAGACAGCCTTGAGGCCATCCAGGAAAGCCTTGAGGCAGACGGCAGCGAGTTCGCCGCCGCTGCGCTGAAATCCCTGAACCGCAATTCTCCGCTGTCGATGGCCTGCACGCTGGCGATGCTGCGCCGCCTTCGCTCCGATGGCCCTGCCATCCGCCGGGCGCTGGACCTGGAATACCGCTACACCTTCCGCGCCATGGCCAAGGGGGATTTCCTGGAAGGCATCCGGGCCCAGATCATTGACAAGGACCGCAATCCGCAGTGGCAATATGCGGGCCAGACCGTGCCTGCACAGGCGGTCGAGGATATGCTGGCGCCCTTGGGCGCCGATGCGCTGACATTTGAGGAGGACGTGCAATGAAGATCGGATTTATCGGGCTGGGCAATATGGGCGGTCCGATGGCCGCCAATCTGGCCAAGGCCGGCCATGAGGTCACCGGTTTCGACATGGCCGATGTCAGTATCGAGGGCGTGACCATGGCCGCCTCTGGCCCCGAGGCCGCAGCAGGCGCCGATGCGGTGATCACCATGCTGCCCAACGGCGCCATCCTGCGCCTTGTTGCGGCAGAGGTTATCCCGGCCATGGCCAAAGGCGCCGCCTTTATCGACTGCTCGACTGTCGATGTGGATTCCGCCCGCGCGGTTGCGGAACAGGCCGAGGCCGCTGGTTTGCTGTCCGTCGATGCGCCGGTCTCCGGCGGTATCGGCGGCGCTGCGGGCGGCACGCTTACCTTCATGGCCGGCGGCTCTGCAGAGGCCTTTGCCGCAGCAGAACCGCTGTTCGTTATCATGGGCCAGAAAGCCGTGCATTGCGGCGAGGCAGGCGCTGGACAAGCCGCCAAGATCTGCAACAACATGATTCTGGGCGTCACTATGATCGCCACCTGCGAGGCTTTTGCCCTGGCTGACAAGCTGGGCCTTGACCGGCAGAAAATGTTCGATGTGGTCTCCACCTCCTCTGGCTACAGCTGGACCATGAACGCCTATTGCCCTGCCCCCGGTGTCGGCCCGCAGTCGCCCGCCGACAACAGCTACCAGCCGGGTTTCGCCGCGGAGCTGATGCTCAAGGATCTGGGCCTCAGCCAGCAAGCGGCGGAAAGCGCAGACGCGGACACGCCGATGGGCGAGCTGGCAATGGCGCTGTACAGGAAATTCGTCGAGGACGAAGACGGCAAGGGCATGGATTTCTCTGCAATGCTGCCCCGGTTTGAGCAGCGCAGCCGCGGCGGCTGACCGCGCGCAGCCTCAGAAATACCTGTTTAAGGCGGCCCGTTGCAGGCCGCCTTTTTCATCCGCCTTCTCTGAAAATACCCGTAAAATTCGAATAAACTCCAGGATTTTGGCACCAGCCTGCCACAGTTCCGTCCAAGTTCAGCAGCATTCCGGTAAGCGAATATTAACGACGCATTCCCGGAGGCTTGCTGCCCGATATGGCCACGGCAACCGAACTGAACATCAACTCTTCCGCCACCGCCACCCAAATGGCGGAGGAGATCTTTGGCGATGGCGTTACCGTCAACAGCGCCAGCTACAGCGGCGACAATCTGTCATCGGGCATCTACACCGGCGCTGATACCACCTCTCCAGGGGTAGCGCCGGCGGATTCCGGTGTCATCCTGTCAACCGGCTATGCCCGCGACTTTACCAACAGCGACGGCTCCACCAACACCAACGTCCGCGGCAACACCAGCACCAATACCAGCGGTGCGAACAACGACGCCGACTTTAACGCGCTGGCAGGCGCCGCAACCCGCGACGCCGCGTTCCTGGAAATCGACTTCACCCCGGACGGCGACACGCTGACCATCGACTTCGTGCTATCCTCAGAGGAATATCCGGAATTCTCCAATTCCCAGTACAACGACGTGGTCGGCGTCTGGGTGAACGGGGTTGAGGCACAGGTTTCTATCGGTAACGGAACCGCTTCCATCGGCAATATCAATGATGGCACCGAAAACATCTATGTCGACAACACCGGCGACCAGTTCAACACAGAGATGGACGGGTTCACCATCACCCTGACCTTTGTCGCACCGGTGAATCCAGGTGTCATCAACACCCTGAAAATCGGTGTCGCCGATACCGTAGACAGCAGCTATGACACCAACCTGCTGATTGCCGGCGGGTCGGTGCAAACGGCCGTGGTTGCGCAGGACGACCAGGAAGACATCGCGATCAACAAGACCCGGGTGATCGACGTGCTGGACAATGACAGCACCACGGCCGGCACGCTGACCATCACCCATATCAACGACCAGGCGGTCTCAGCCGGCGACACTGTCACCCTGACGACAGGCCAGCAGGTCACCCTGAACGCCGACGGCACCCTGACCGTGGTCACCGACGGCGACCTGGAAACCGTCTATTTCAACTACACGGCGGACAATGGCCTTGGGAACTCCGACACCGGCCTGGTCGAGATCAACCAGACCGTGCCCTGCTTCCTGCGCGGCACCCTGATCCGCACACCCGGCGGCGACGTTGCGGTCGAGGACCTGCGCCCGGGCATGGAAGTGCTGACCTATGACAACGGCCCCCAGGTGCTGAAATGGGCCGGAAGCCGCCGCACCCGCTGCACTGCTGACACCGCCCCGGTCCGTTTTGCTGCTGGCAGCTGCGGCAATAGCCGGGACCTCTATGTCTCGCCCCAGCACAGGATGGTTGTCTCCGGCCCGCTGGCGGCGTTGCTGTTCGGCGAGGAGGAAGTCCTGGTCAAGGCCAAGGATCTGGTCAACGACAAGACCGTCCGCCCGGCGCTGGAAATGCAGGAGGCGGAGTATTTCCACCTTCTGTTTGGCAGCCATCAGATTCTCTGGGCCAACGGCGCCCTCAGCGAAAGCTACCAGCCCGGCCCTGAAACCGCCGCGGGCTTTGATGCCGGCACACAGGCGGAAATCCGCGAGTTGTTCCCGGACCTCTGCGCAGAAACCGGCCGCGGCTATGGAAATGCCGCCCGGCTGTCGCTTCGCAGCTTCGAAGCGCGGGTTCTTGCCGCTGCGTAATCCGCCGCAGGCGGGCCGCCGCCGGCCGCTTTCGAGGGCACTTGGAATCTCCGCCGGGCCGGTTATGTCAAAGACCGTTCAAAAGAGGATCCGCGTAAATGGTGCGCCGTTTTTTAGTTCCCGCAGTTGTTCTCGCCTCGGCCAGCGCCGTGGCCATCCCGCTGGCCGCAGGCAGCGGCCAGGACAAAATGAAACCCGCCAGCTTTGACTGCCCGCCGGGCCTGACCCGGCAATCGGCGCGATGCGTGCCGCCGGGCTACGCCAAAAAATTCTACCGCCGCGGCGATCACATCCTGGATGATTATGTCTGGATCGGCGATCCGGGCGGCTGGGCGCCGGACCCCTATGGCACCTATGTGCAGGCCGGCGGCTATGTCTATCAGGTGAACCGCGAAACCCAGAAGGTGCTGCGCCTGATCGGCGCTGCGGACACGCTCTCTCAGTAATAGCCGGGCAGCGCAGTCAGAGAGCGGCCATTGCCGCCAACGCCTGGCCTGTCTCCTCATCGGCAGGAAACAGCATCTCGATCCTCAGCTCCGACATGGCCAGATCGCCGGTGCCGCCGAACTGGGTGATGGCGGAGAAGAAGGACAGTACTTGCCCGCCCAGCCGGTAGCGGGCCGGGATCACCGCTGGCAGCACGCTCTCCTGCGGCGGCGCATGGGCCGCAGTGTTTTCTTGCAGCCGGGCCACCGCCTTCTCAAGCACCGGGTCGGCCCCGAAATACACAAGCTCTGTCCTGAGCCGTGCCAGGCTGTGCCGCTCCACCTCCTCCAGATTGTCCAGCGCCGCCCGCAGCGCCGCATTCTCCAGGAGCGCCCCGATCAGGCTGCTGCCCTTCTCCACCCCTGCACCGCCGAGCATTTTCTCCATCGGCGGGTTCATCTCCAGCAGCCGCCAATGCCGGTCGATCATCATCGCCGGAAAAGGCGCATGCGCCGCCAGCATCCGCTCCGCCGCCTGCCTCAGCGGCGCCAGCGCTGCATCCTCCGGATCCCGGCTCGCATAGGCAGGCGCCAGCCCCGCTGCCGTAAGCAACTGGTTCTGCGCCCCGCCTGGCAGCTGCAGCGCCTCGCTCAGCCGCAGCACCATACCCCGGCTTGGACGCGCTCGGCTGCTCTCCAGAAACGACAGGTGCCGGGCTGAGACCCCAGCCTCCAGCGCCAGCTGCATCTGGCTCATCCGCCGCAGGCTGCGCCATTTCTTCAGAACCGCGCCAAAGCTCTCCGCCATCCACTGCCTCCCTTTTCAACAGCATAAGGGCTTGCGGCCGGGAATTCACTTACCCCACAGGTAATTGTTTTGCCTCCCTTCGCCACTGCACCCTGCAACGGAGATTGTACAGGAGCCCCCAATGACCCACACCGCCGCCATCCGCATCCTCAAGACCGCCTCCATCCTTTCAGCAGCCTTTGGCCTCGCCATGGTGCTGGCCCTGGCCACGCCCTTGGCCCTTCCGCTGAGCCTGTTCATCGACCTCGCATTCCTGCCGGTGGACGGCGCCCAGGCGCTGGCGCCCGGCGCGGCCTCACTGATGACAGCCATCAGCGGCGGGCTGATGTGCGGATTCTGTGTGCTGATCTATCTGTTGACAGAGCACGTCTACAGCACCGATCCGGCCCTCGGCCGCCGCCTGCTGATCCCGGCGCTGCTGGCCTGGTACATCCCTGACAGCCTCGGCTCCCTCGCCGCCGGTGCCTGGTTCAACGTGGTGATGAACACGGCCTTCCTGGCGCTGTTCCTGGTTCCGCTGCTGCTGGCCCGCCCAACTGCCGTGCAACCCGCATAAGAAAGGGGGCGTCATCGCCCCCTGTTCACCTTTGCAGAAATACTCCGGGGTGAATTGGCCAACGGCCAAGAGGGGCAGCGCCCCTCCCACCTCAAACGCTTCCCTTACTCCGCAGCCACCTTCCGCGCCGCCAGAATGTCCTTCAGATAGCGCCCGGTATGGCTGCGCGGTTCGTCCGCCACTGCTTCGGGCGTACCGGCCGCAACAATCTCGCCGCCGCCGTCACCGCCCTCGGGGCCAATGTCGATAATCCAGTCGGCGGTCTTGACCACATCCAGGTTGTGTTCAATCACCACCACCGAATTGCCCTGCTCCACCAGCTCGTGCAGCACCTCCAGCAGCTTCTTCACATCCTCGAAATGCAGGCCGGTGGTCGGTTCATCCAGAATATACAGCGTCCGCCCGGTGGAGCGTTTCGATAGCTCCTTGGACAGTTTCACCCGCTGTGCCTCGCCGCCGGACAGCGTGGTCGCCTGCTGGCCCACCTTGATATAGCCAAGGCCAACCCGCATCAGCGCATCCATCTTGTCGCGGATCGCCGGAACTGCCTGGAAAAACTCCTGCGCATCCTCCACGGTCATATCAAGCACATCGGCGATGCTCTTGCCCTTGAACTTGATTTCCAGCGTTTCCCGGTTATAACGCGCGCCCTTGCAGGTCTCGCAGGTCACATAAACGTCGGGCAGGAAGTGCATTTCGATCTTGATAACCCCGTCACCCTGGCAGGCCTCGCAGCGGCCGCCCTTGACGTTGAAGGAAAACCGCCCGGGTTTATACCCCCGCGTCTTGGCCTCCGGCAGGCCGGCAAACCAATCGCGGATCGGGGTGAAGGCACCAGTGTAAGTGGCTGGATTCGACCGCGGCGTGCGCCCGATCGGGCGCTGATCGATGTCGATCACCTTGTCCAGATGCTCCAGCCCCTTAATGCTCTCGCAAGGCGCTGGTGTCTGGCGCGCGCCATTAAGCCGCATCGAGGCAGTTTTGAAAAGCGTCTCGATGGTCAGCGTCGACTTGCCACCGCCGGATACACCGGTCACACAGACAAACTTGCCCAGCGGGAATTCGGCCGTCACCTCTTTCAGGTTGTTGCCGGTGGCCTTCACCACCTTGATCTTTTTCTTGTTGCCCTTTCGCCGCTTGGAAGGCACCGCGATCTCCCGCGTGCCCGCCAGATACTGGCCGGTGATCGAGCCAGCGTCAGACGCAATGGCTTGCGGCGTGCCGTGGCTCACCACCTCACCGCCATGCACCCCGGCACCGGGCCCGATATCAAAGACATAGTCCGCCTGCCGGATCATGTCCTCGTCATGCTCCACCACGATCACGGTGTTGCCCTGGTCGCGCAGGTTCTTGAGCGTGCCGATCAGCCGGTCGTTGTCGCGCTGGTGCAGGCCAATCGACGGCTCATCCAGCACATACAGCACCCCGGTCAGGCCAGACCCGATCTGGCTCGCCAGACGGATGCGCTGGCTCTCGCCGCCCGACAGGGTGCCGGAATTGCGGCTCAGCGTCAGGTATTCCAGCCCCACGTTATTCAGGAAGCCCAGCCGCTCGCGGATCTCCTTGACGATGGCGCGGGCGATCTCCTGCTTCTGCTGGCTCAGATGGTTCGGCACATCCTCGATCCAGGCCAGCGCCTCGCGGATCGACAGCTGCACCACATGGCCCACATGCCTCTCTGCGATCCGCACCGCCAGCGCTTCCTCGCGCAGCCGGTGTCCGCGGCACGCACCGCAGGAGCGGTTGTTCTGATAGCGTTCGAACTCTTCACGGATCCAGTTCGAATCCGTTTCGCGGTATCGCCGCTCCATGTTCGGGATCACGCCCTCGAACGTGCGCTCCACCTGATAGACCCGACCGCCCTCGTCATAGCGGAACAGGATTTCTTCGTCGCCCGAGCCATAGAGGAATACCTTCTGCACCTTCTCGGGCAGGTCTTTCCAGACTGTGTTCTTGTCAAACTCGTAGTGCCGCGCGATGGCCTCGATGGTCTGCAGGAAATAGGGCGACTTGCCCTTGCGCCAGGGCGCCAGCGCGCCGTCATAGACCTTCAGGCTCTGGTCCGGCACCACCAGCCGCTCGTCAAAGAACAGCTCAACCCCCAGACCGTCGCATTCCGGGCAGGCCCCGAAGGGCGCGTTGAAGGAAAACAGCCGCGGCTCGATCTCCGGGATGGTGAAGCCACTGACCGGGCAGGCAAAGTTTTCGCTGAAGGTGATCCGCTCCGGGTCACCCTCCTTGGGCGCGGTTTCCAGAATGGCAATGCCATCGGCCAGATCCAGCGCCGTTCGCAGGCTGTCCGCCAGCCGGGTCTCCATGCCCTCGCGCACCACCAGGCGGTCGACCACCACGTCAATGTCATGGCGGAACTTCTTGTCCAGCGTGGGCGGTTCGTCCAGTTCATAGAACTCCCCGTCCACCTTCACCCGCTGGAAGCCCTGCTTACGCAGCTCCAGGAATTCCTTCTTGTACTCGCCCTTGCGGTCGCGGACGATCGGCGCCAGCAGATAGCCGCGGGTGCCCTCCTCCATCTCCATGATCCGGTCGACCATGTCCTGCACCTGCTGCGCCTCGATGGGCAGCCCGGTGGCCGGCGAATAGGGCGTGCCTGCACGGGCAAACAGCAGACGGAGATAGTCGTAGATCTCGGTCACGGTGCCTACGGTCGAGCGCGGGTTTTTCGAGGTGGTCTTCTGCTCAATCGAGATCGCCGGAGACAACCCGCTGATGTGATCCACATCCGGCTTTTCCATCATGTCGAGGAACTGGCGCGCATAGGCACTGAGCGATTCCACATAGCGGCGCTGGCCCTCGGCATAGATGGTGTCGAACGCGAGGCTGGACTTGCCCGAGCCCGAAAGGCCGGTGATCACCACCAGCTCATCGCGCGGAATATCCACGTCGATGCTCTTCAGATTGTGCTCGCGCGCGCCGCGCACTTCGATGGATTTCAGCTCAGCCATAATGCCCCCGTGCCCGCGCCGCCGAACCCATGGCGGACGCCCGCCCTACAGATAGGGAATGCGGTGGAAAACGCCAAGCCCCAAAAGAGAACAATGCGCGAACAGGATGAAACTTGCTGACAGCAGCTGGCAGCAGCCGGAAAACCTGCGTTTTCCGGCCCGGAATTCGCCGCGAATTCCGCCGCGCCGCGCCCGGCGCGGCGCTTGGCCCAACGGGAACGGTCCCTGAAAAGGGGCCGGTGACGGGCGGGAGCGGCTGCTAGGCCCAGGCCCTCCGCCGCGCCGCCAGCAGCTGGTGCACCAGAATGCCCGCCAGGAACAGCGCGCAAACCACCATCATCATGCCGCCGTAACCCGCCACCCCCAGAGCCGCCAGCAGCAGCGGCGTGCCGATCACATTGCCAGCATTGCCCGCCTGCGACATGGCACCGTTTGCCTCGGCCTGATCCGCCGCAATGATGTTCAGCTGCGGAACACAGGCAAAGCTTCCGCTCTGCACCAGGCCAAAGGCCGCCGCCAGCGCAAAGCACGCCAGCCAGTCCCCCGGCATCGCCCACAGCCAAAGCCCGCCCGCCGCACAGAGGGCAAAACCAACCTGGATCAGCTGCACCGCCGGCATCACCCGCAGCAGCGCCACCCCGATCACCATAGACGACGCGATGGAGATCAGCGGAAACGCCCCCATCACAAACCCCCGCTGCCCCTCTGGAAGATGCGGCGGCAGCACCGTCAGCAGCGCCACAAAGCAGGTGGTGTAAAACAGCCAGCCCGCGGCCGGCGCCAGCTTGAACGGCGAGCGGTAGATCTGCAAATGCAGCGCTGGCAGCTTGGCAAGCTGCGGCATCGGCTGGCGCGGCGGCACCGGCAGATCCCGCATCGCCCAGTGCAGCAGCACCGCCAGTGCGGCCATCAGCACCGCATGGGCGGCAAACAATGCCAGCAGGCCATACGCAGCCACCAGGGGCAACCCCAACCAGTTCAGCAGCGTAAAGGCGACGCCAAAGAAGGTGCTCCACACCGTCAGCGCTGTGCCCCGTTGCCGGTCATTCGCCAAGAGCGCCATCAGCGTCGGCCCCGCCACCACGATGCCCAAGTGAGACAGGCCCTCGGCCACACGGGTGACCAGGAACAGCCCATAGGGCAGATGAAGCACCTGCAGCGCTGACATCGCAGCGCCAGTCCACAGCGCCCAGACCAGCGCCCGCCGGTAGCCAAAGGCAGAAACAAACAGCCCGGCCACCGCCCCCAGCAAAATTCCCAGCACGCCGGTCATCGACACGCTCAGGCTCAAGCCTGCGCCGGCCTCCGGATACAGCGCGCCAAGCTGATCAAAGACAACCGACACCTTGCCGTATTGCGCCGCTGCACCCAGCCCCGCGGCCCAGACCGCCAGTATCGCGCCCCAGCGGCTCGCTGTTTCTGCCATGTGACTTCCTTTCGGCCTTTGCCCTTGCAACAGAATGTGCCGACGCCCGGCCTGTTCCTCATAAGGATGCCGCCGCTCTCCGGCCAGCCGCCAATTGCAGCGATCAAGGACTTGAATAAAAGGGCGGAGCCCCCTTCTATACCCGCAGCCTTGCAACCAAACGTTTCGAGCCCCGATGCGCTACATGCCCTATGACCCGGACTTCGACGCCCATGCACTCAACCCGTTCGAAGCAGAGAAAGCCCGGCTGTTTGACACTGGCCTGACACTGGACAAAGACAGCGGACCGGACAGTGGCACACAATGCCACGGCACCCTGGTTCTGCGCGGCTTTGATCAGGACACGGCTGAGGCAACGCTGGCACGCCACCGGCCCCGCCACCTGCTGCTGGCAGGCGGAAAAATCACCAGCCTCGCCTGCCTGGACTGCCTGCCGGATCTGAAAACGCTGGCCCTGATGGACCTCCCCCGGCTCGAAACGCTGGCGTCCGCTGACTGCCTCAGATCCCTTGAAACCCTGATCGTGGAAAGCTGCAGCCGGCTGCTGGACATATCCGCCCTTTGCGCCATGCCGCACTTGCAGACCCTGCGCCTCAGCGGTCCTGCACTGGGCGGCGGCTGGAAGAAGATCTCCATGCAACCTCTTAAAACTCTTCACAGCTTGCGAAACTTGTCGCTGGCCGGGCTGCGCACGCCGGATGAGTCGCTGGACTGCTTCCATGCCCTGCCCGCGCTGGAAACGCTGGAGCTGGACGGCGCCTGGCCCGCCCGCGAATTGGCCCGGGTGGCGGCATTGCAGCCGCATCTGGTGCGCCGCGCCACCTTCCTCAAACCGCTGGTCGCCAGCGCCCATGGCAGCAGCATGAGCTTCTTTGACGTGGATCCCGCTGCCTACCCAGTGGGAAAAATCTCTTATATGGCCAGCGGCAAACGCCGCCCCTCAGACCTGCGCCCCGGACGTGATGACCGCAAGATCGGGAAAATCACCCGGGAGTGGCAGGCCTGGGTTGAGGAGTTTTCTTCAGGCTGTTCAGCACCTTAACAGCGCTTCTTCAAAATTATAAGGCGGCCCGCACAGGACCGCCTTTCGAAATCCGCCGCCCGGGCAGCCTACATATGGATCACACGGCCATAGGCGTCGAGCACCGACTCATGCATCATTTCGCTCAGCGTCGGGTGCGGGAAGACGGTGTTCATCAGGTCTTCCTCAGTGGTCTCCAGCTGGCGGCCCACCACATAGCCCTGGATCATCTCAGTCACCTCGGCGCCAACCATATGGGCGCCCAGCAGCTCGCCGGTCTTGGCGTCGAAGATGGTTTTCACCATGCCCTCTGCCTCTCCCAGCGCAATTGCCTTGCCGTTGCCGATGAAGGGAAAGCGGCCGACCTTGATGTCATAGCCCAGCTCCTTGGCTTTCGCCTCAGTATAGCCGACGGAGGCCACCTGCGGCTGGCAGTAAGTGCAGCCGGCAATGCTTTCGGGCTTCACCGGGTGCGCGTGTTTGCCCGCGATCAGCTCCGCCACCATGACACCCTCGTGCGACGCCTTATGCGCCAGCCAAGGCGCGCCGGCGATGTCGCCAATAGCATAAAGGCCGTCAACGCCGGTGCGGCAGAATTCGTCAGTGATCACATGGGTGCGGTCGACCTTGACGCCCAGTTCTTCCAGTCCCAGCCCCTCGACATTGCCGACGATACCCACGGCAGAGATTACGGTGTCGAAGTCGTGCTTCTCGACCTTGCCGCCGGTCTCGATATGGGCGGTTATTTTGCCCTTGCCGCGGTCCAGCTGCTTGACCATGGCTTTCTCCATGATCTTCATGCCCTGTTTTACAAAGGCCTTCTTGGCAAAGGCAGAGATTTCCGCGTCCTCGACCGGCAGCACCCGGTCCATCACCTCAACCACCGTGGTGTCAGCACCCAGCGTGTTGTAGAAGCTGGCAAACTCGATGCCGATGGCGCCGGAGCCGATGACCAGCAGCTTTTTCGGCATCCGAACCGGCTGCAGCGCGTGCTTGTAGGTCCAGACCAGATCGCCGTCGGCTTCCAGCCCCGGCAGCTCGCGCGCACGGGCGCCGGTGGCCAGCACAATGCTTTTGCCGGTCAGCTCCCGCACGCCCTTGTCCGTCTTGACCGACACTTTGCCTTTGGCCGGAATGGACGCCTCGCCCATCACCACGTCGATCTTGTTCTTCTTCATCAGATGGCCGATGCCGGAAGACAGCTGTTTCGCCACCCCTCGCGAGCGTTTCACCACCGCGTCCAGGTCATAGCCGATGTTCTCTGCCTTCAGGCCGAAATCCTTGGCCCGCTCCATCAGGTGGAACACTTCCGACGACCGCAGCAGCGCCTTGGTCGGGATGCAGCCCCAGTTGAGGCAGATGCCGCCCAGGTGCTCTCGTTCAACCACGCAGGTTTTCAGCCCCAGCTGTGCGGCACGGATGGCGGCAACATAGCCCCCCGGCCCGGCGCCGATTACGATCACGTCATAGGATTGTGCGGCCATGGTGTCCCCTCGCCTCGAACAGGTTCCAAAAACTAGTTTACCGTTAAACTAGTTTTTTCTGCACTGCAATCATCCTGTGCTGCAGGATAGCAGGCCGGCAGTTTCCGGCCATTTTTGCAACACCAGCCCAATCAGGCTATGCCGCGGGCGGGCGTCCCGCCAGCACAAATTTCCGCCAAGACCGTGAAAACGCAGCGTTGCGCCTGCTGCAACGGAAAACGCCGCGCCCCGGTCAGGGCGCGGCGTTTCCAATCCGGTATCAGGAGCCGGGCGTCAGCCGGCCGCTTGCACCTGCCGCACGGTTTCGCCATAGCCGCCCGCCATTACATAGTCGAGCTCAGGCCCGGTGCTGGCGCGGTGCAGCGCCTCGTTGCGGTAGGGGAAGCGGCCGAACTGGCGGATCACTTCGCGGTGCGCGCGCGCGTGCAGCAGATTGCTGGTGCCGGTCTTCGGCATCCGCTCCATCATCAGGCGGATGCAGCGTTCCTGGTCGCACAGGTTCTCAGAATGCATCAGTGGCAGGTAGAAGAACTGGCGCGCCGGTTCGTCGATCTTCATGTCCCATTTCTTGTTGATGGCCACTTTGGCCGCCGACATCGCCGCCCGGTCAGAAGCGAAGGCCTTGCCCTCGCCGCGGAACATGTTGCGCGGGAACTGATCCATCAGGATGATATAGGCCAGCGTGCCGCTGGGGTAAGTCAGCCAGAAAGAGAACCTGCCTTCGCAGGCCTCTTCCCAGGTTTTTTGAAACGTCGCGCGGATCTCCTCATCCAGCGCGTCATCCTGCAGATACCATCCCTTCTCCCCGACTTTGTCGAGCCAGAATGCAAGTATCTCTTCGGGACCAGCCATCGGTCGTAACTCCAAGTTTCTCCTGACCCTATCTTCAGGCCATTTTACATTACCTTTACAAGTAAGCTTGGGTCACAAATTGCAACAGGCAAGGGTCCTGTGTGAAATAATCCTCACAATTCCCGCTAGTTAGCGCAATCAGCCTGTTTCCTGGGCAGTTTCTTGCTCCTCCAGCTCTGTCTCGATGGCGTATTCCTGTGCAAACTCCACAGCCACCGGGGTCGCGGTGGGCGACATAGCGGTAAAGCTGCCGGTTTCTTCCACCGGGGTGGAGGCCCGCTGCGTCGCGCGGTAAGCGGCATAGGCAGCCATCACGAACATCAGCGCCGCGATGAAGCTAAAGAACCCCGGAGGCCCGAAAACCGCATCGCTCATCAGCCAGCCGGTGATCACCGGGCCGGCAATGGCGCCCAGCCCGTTGATAAACACCAGCCCGCCCGACGCTGCTGCCATGTCGTCATGGTCCAGGTAATCGTTGGTATAAGCGATCAGCAGCGAATAAAGCGGGTTCGACAGGCCCCCGATAAAGAAGGCCGCCACCAGAAGCATCTTGAAATCGGCGCCGAACAGGAAACCCGCAACCGCGCCGCAGGCGCCAAACAACGCAACAAACAGGATCAGCACCCGGCGGTCCATGCGGTCGGACAGCCAGCCCAGCGGATACTGCAGAATGGTCGCCCCGACATAGAAAGTGGCGACAAAGATCGACAGCTGGGTCAGCGTCAGGCCTGCGGCGGCGCCGTAAACCGCGCTCATGCCGAACTGGGCCGAGAACACCCCACCCAGCAGGAACATGCCAACGCAGCCCAGCGGCGAGATTTTCATCAGCTGCTTCAGCGACATCGGCTTGGTGGTGTCAAAGGCCGGGGTCGGCGAAATCGATAGCAGAATCGGGCCAAAGGAGATCGAAACCAGAATCGACGCAATGATGAACGCCTCATAGCCCGCCGGATCGCCGATCTGGATCAGGCCCTGCGCCGTGATGATGCCGATCATCTGCACGATCATGTAAAGCGACAGCGCCTTGCCCCGGTTGGTGTTGTCGGCGGCATTGTTCAGCCAGCTTTCCGCCGTCACATACACACCGGAAAAGCAGAAGCCGATGACCACCCGCCCCAGGCCCCAGGCGAGGGTGTTGGGCAGGATCGGATAGAGGATCATCACGGCAGAAATGAACGACGCCAGCGCCGCAAAAACGCGCACATGGCCGACGCGGCGGATCATCTCCGGCGCCAGCCGCGACCCGCCCAGGAAGCCGACGAAATAGGCCGCCATCACCAGCGACATCTCAAAGGAGGAAAACCCCTCAAGGTCGCCGCGGACCCCCAGCATGGTGCCCTGCAGGCCGTTGCCCACCATCAGCAAGCATACCCCCAGCAACAGCGCCCATGCGCTCGACAGCACCTGCAGCATTTCATGCCTCCTTCGAAAGCAAAGCAGCCCTCCACAGGGGACGGGCTGCCAACACATTTGAATGTTATGTCCTGGCGATCAAGGCTCAGGCGCCTTGTATCGCCGATTCCGGTTTCAGTTTCGTGACTCTGTTTGCGCTGTCAGAGCCCGCAGTTGCGGCGCTTGTCTATGATTCCGCGCCGCTGTTCTCAGATGTATTCGCCTTGGCCGGGATCAAAAGCGACGCATCGCCGTAAGAGAAGAACCGGTAACGGTATTCAACTGCATGGGTATAGATCCGCCGGATCTCCTCCTGCCCCATCAGCGCCGAGACCAGCATCAGCAGGGTCGACTTGGGCAGGTGGAAATTGGTCATCAGCGCATCGGCCGCCTGAAATTCAAACCCCGGGTAGATAAAGATGTCGGTATCGCCTTCCCAGGGACGGATCTGCCCGTCCCTGGCGGCGCTTTCGATCAGCCGCAGCGCCGTGGTTCCAACCGGGATCACCCGGCCGCCCGCCGCCTTGGTCGCCGCGATTTCCGCCGCGGCCTCCCCGCTCACCTTGCCCCATTCCGCATGCATCCGGTGGGTGGTCACATCCTCCACCTTGACCGGCAGGAAGGTGCCCGCGCCCACATGCAGCGTGACATAGGAAATCTCCACCCCGCGCGCCTGCAGCGCCGCCAGCAGCGGCGCGTCGAAATGCAGCGAGGCCGTCGGTGCCGCCACCGCGCCCGAGTTTTTGGCCCAGACGGTTTGATAGTCGGTCTTGTCCTGCTCATCCGCCGCGCGTTTGGCGGCAATATAGGGCGGCAGCGGCATCGCGCCGGCCTCGGCCAGCGCCGCGTCGAAATCGGTGCCGCTCAGGTTAAAGCGCAGATGCCCCTGGCCATCGGCGATCTCTTCCAGCCTGGCGCTCAGATCTTCGGAAAAGACGATCTCTTCGCCTGCTTTGATCTTTTTCAGCGGCTTCAGCAGCGCCGCCCAGCTGCCATCGGCGCGCGGCTCCAGCAGGGTTGCCTCGATTTTCGCCGCAACCGGCCCTTGCGCACTGTCCCGGTGGCGCAGGCCGCTGAGACGCGCGGGGATCACCTTGGTGTCATTCAGCACCAGCCGGTCGCCAGGCTGCAGCCAGTGGACCAGATCGGTCACCTGGCCGTCGTGCAACGCGCCGCCCTCTGCCACCAGAAGGCGGGCCGAACTGCGCGGATTGGCAGGCCGGGTGGCAATCAGATCGTCGGGCAGGTCAAAGTCGAAATCGCTGAGTTTCATGCCGCGCGATATAAGGCCCGCCGCAGCGGAAATCCATGGGGTTTCCGCGGTTTTTGGCGCGTTACTTGTCCGCGCCGCGCGGTTCGCGGTACTGCCGCCGCTCTTCCTGCGCGGCCTCTTCTTCGGCCGTAAAGGCGCGCTGCTGGCCCGGCACCTCAGGTGCTGGCCCGCGGAAGATTTCCCGCAGGAACCCCGGCGCCAGCCCGGCCAGCGGGTTGACCGACACATCCGGGTTTTCCGCGGTGCCGCGCAGGGTAAAGGTGAACCCGATCAGCCCCTCGCCATCGCGCGGCGCCAGCAGCCGGCCTATGGCGTTGACCAGATAGATCGGTGAAATCACCCCCCGCATGTTCAGCGCAGTGCTGTTCAGGTCGAAATTGCCGTCCAGCGACAGCCCCATCGACGGACCAACCGCGCTGCTTTGATGCAGGATCAGATGCGAGGCGCCCAGCCGGAACCGTCCGTTCATGCTGGTAAACAGGATGCCCTGGCCAGTCATCTCGTCCAGCAGGCCGACCAGGCTTATCGCGTTCAGGATCGCTGCCATCGACGGGGCATTGCGGACCCGGATATTGCGCACCTCAACCCTGCCGTCATATTCGCCCGGCTTGCCTGCCGGAACCAGCGTCATGTCAAAAGACCCGCCGCGCCCATGTTCGAACACCCCGGCAGAGCGGAACACCCCGCCCGCATCATTAGCCCGGATCCGCGCCGCAGTGCCGCCGTTCTGCGGCACCACCGTGCCAGCCACCGGCGTCTGCCCGTTCAGCCGCGCGGTAAAGTCCCCGTTCATGCCGCCCTGTGTCGAGAACCGGCCCTGGAAGTTCTGCAGGCCGATGCTGTCGGTGACCTGCAGGTTCTGCAGACGCAGCGATACCGGCACCGATGCGCCGCCGCTGCTGGCGCCGCCGCCGCTGTCCGCGGTTGCGGCAAAGGGGGAGCGGTAGAGGTCCAGCCGCCCGCCCGTTACCTCAATGGCCGGCGGCGCATTGCCCCGGCCGCGGAAGGTGACCGCCCCGCGGAACCAATCGCCGGCCTGAACGCTGCTGAACACGGCCTGATCCAGCCCGCCGCCCTGGCGCGTGGTCACCCTTCCTGCGGCCGTCAGCCCTGGCGCTTGCAGTTCCAGCCGCTCCACCGTTGCCGTTTGCCCCAGCGTGGCTGTCAGCGACAGCTTGCCGGCGGCCGCTTCGCTCTTGCGCCAGCTGATCTCCGGAATGCGCAGGCCCACACCAGCCAGATCCGACTCCAGCTCCAGCCGCGGCGGCGCGCCCGGCGCCAGATGCACCGCATAGCGCCCCTGCCCCGTGCCGGAAACGGCACCGCGCGGCAGGCCGATATTGAAGGCCTCCACCGCCGCCTCCGACAGCTCGATGCTGCCTTCGGCGCTGCTGTCCTGCGGCGCGTCCTTGCCGATCTTCTGCGACCAGCTGGCCGTCAGCGGCACCCCGGACAGTCTGCCCGCACCGCTGATGCGCACCTGGCTCTGATCACCGGTCACCTCCAGCACCTCTGCTCCCGCCACATGGCCGGGCACCAGCTTGCTGCTTTCGACACCGCGGATCTGCCCGCGGTAATGATAGAGGATCTCCTCCACCGGCACCTCTTTCTGCAAGGGCAGCGCCAGGGTGCCTTCGGCCTCCACCTGGCCCTCGGCCAGCGCCACCGGCAGGCCGGCCTTGTCCATCACACGCAATGGTTCACGGTTCAGCAAGGACAGCGCAGCCGTGGCAGAGCCCTTTGCCCGGATCCGCGCAATCCCCGGCGTGCCGTCCTTGGCCGAGACATCCGGTATGATGAAGGAAGTGCCGGCAACATCCACCCCGCCGCCCTGCTCCGGCGTCACGGTGCCGGCCGATGCCGTTACCACGAACCGCTGGCCGTAAAGGCTCAGCTGTCCGGCGGCCTGGCGCACCGGCGGCATGAACTTCTGAAACAGCACCTCGGCCCCGGTGAAAGCCAGGTCCAGGCTGACAAACGGTTTGCCGCTGCCGCGCCCGCGCATGTGAAAGCCAACATCCTGCACCTGTCCGGAGCGCAGATTATCACGCACCCATTCGCGCGGCTTGGGCGCCAGCACCTGCGGCCACAACACCTTGACCCGCTCCACGCTCACCCGGTCGACACTTCCGTTCAGATCGTAGTTCCAGCCCTCAGCCCCGGCCCCGACGGAGCCATCGAAATGAATGCGGCTTCCGCCGTCGCGCACCAGCATCTCCCCCAGCCGCAGCCGGAAGGGCCTGAGCCGCAGATCGAAATCCGCGTCCACCGCGGGGAATTTCACCGGCGTTTCAAACAGCCGGCGCGGGTTCAGCTCCAGATCAGAGAACCGCAGCTGCCCCACCAGCCCGCTCAGCTGGCCGTTCTCCACCCCGGCCAGGCGCGCCTGCCCCTGCATCACCCCGGAGCCCCAGCCGCTTTGCACTGCCAGCTCAGAGAATTCCAGCAACTCCCGCGCCGGATCAAAGGTGAAATAGCTGCGCGCACCGCTGATCGGCACCGGGCGGGTCTGCGCCGCGGGCTGGATCACCCCTTCGCCGATCCGCAGGCTCGCCTGCACCGGCTCCAGCACGCCGCCCTCAGCAATCCCGCCCCGCAAAGAGCCGGAGATCGGCGCCCGCAGCACCCCCAGCCAGCCAAGCGCCGGGCTTTGCAGCGCAATATCCTCGCTGGCGATATCCGAAACCAGCACCCCGAAATCTGCCTCCGCGCTGCCGATCTCCGAGCTGTAGCTGGCTTCAACCGTGCCCACATCGCCGCGGCCGCTGAGAACCGAAAACACCGCCGACAGCGACACGCTGCCGCCGTCCTTCTGCAACCCGATCCGGCCGCCGTCCAGGGTCCAGCCCCGGCCCAGCCGGTCATCGGTATAAGACAGCGTCAGGGCGCTGGTCTCCAGCTCGGTCAGCGCCGCCAGCACCGGCTTTTGCAGCTGGCTGTCCCATTGCTCGATCAGCTGCGCCAGGTTGCCCGCCTGCCGGTAGGGCAGCGCCCCTTCGCCGAAACTCAGCGCAAAGGATCCGTCCTTGTTGCGCCGCAGCGCCGCGAACAAGCCGCTGAGTGCAATCCGCTTGGGCTGCACCTGGCCGCGCAGCAGCGGCCGCATCGCCAGGCTTGCCTGGGCATCGGCCAGCTGCGCAAACACCGCCCCGTCCGGATGGCGCAGCACCACGTTCTGCAGGCTCACCCGCGGGCGCCAGCCCTTGTTGACCACCACATGGATGGCGCCGAATTCAATCTGCAGCCCGTTCAGATGCCGCTCAATCCGTGACTCGACCCGGCTGCGCACCCACTCCGGCGCGTCCAGCCGGGTGCCGATGCCGAAGTAAACCGCGCCCGCGCCCAGAAAACACAGCAGCGCCAGCAGCCAGATGCCGCCGCGCAGCAGCCGCCAGGGCCAGCGCCGCTGCCGCGCCGGCGCGGCAACGCCGCCGCTCTGCGCAACCGGCTCCGGGCCGCGGACAGGCACCGCCTCGGCGGCTGGCCCCTTATTGTCGCCAGCAGGTTTGATCTCAGCTTTCCCTTTGCTGCTCATGGGTTATGTTGGCCGCGCAGTGATTTGCGCAGATGACAGGAGACAGGCCAATGCTCGACGTTTCAGATCCCGCCCCTTCCTTTAACCTGCCCCGCGGCGGCGGCGGAGAGGTCACATTGTCCAGCCTCAAGGGCGCGCCCGTGGTGCTGTTCTTCTATCCCCGCGATAATACGCCCGGCTGCACCAAAGAATCCATCGCCTTTTCAGAGGCTTTGCAGGCATTTGCCGATGCCGGCGCTCACGTTTTCGGGATTTCAAAGGACAGCCTCAAGAAGCATGAGAATTTCACCGCAAAACACGGGCTGACCACGCCGCTTCTGTCGGATGCGGACAGCACCGTCTGCGAGGATTACGGCGTGTGGAAAGAAAAGAGCATGTACGGCAAAAAACACTGGGGCATTGAGCGCTCTACCTTCCTGATCGGGGCCGACGGCCGCATCGCCCGCGTCTGGCGCAAGGTAAAGGTCGACGGCCACGCCGAGGAAGTGCTGGAAGCGGTCCGCGCCCTCTGAGTACTGCGCTGTGCAAACACGTCGGCAGCACTCCCGCCAGCTCTGCCCGCGCCCTGCCGGACCCAAGGCTGCCAGGGCGATTAGCCTGCTAATCGCCCGCAGGCGCGGGAGCGTTCCGGTTTCCGCTCTGGACTCCGCCGCAGAAATCAGATGAACCCGCCCCTGCAATGTCCCAGCCGCCCCGCCGCACCAGGAGAGACACATGACTGATCAGCCCCTTTCGCTTGCCGAACGCGCCGCAGAGGTGCTGACCACCGCTGACGGGCGTGCCAAGACCGCCCTGTCGCGCCAGCATGCGGCTGAGTGGTTCGCCAGCCGCAAGGGCGAGATGCCGCAGATCCCCACCGGCACCGCCTCCCCTCCGATGCACCCGGCACGCCCCCAGCAACCCGAACTCCTGAACCCGCGCGACGTGCCCAAGCGCAAGCCCGGGTCCGAGGCCGGTCGCCTCGCCCTCCTGCACGCGGTGGCCCATATCGAACTCAATGCCGTCGATCTGCACTGGGACATCATCGCCCGCTTTTCGCATGTGCCGATGCCGCTGGGGTTCTTTGACGACTGGGTTAAGGCTGCAGATGAGGAATCCAAGCATTTCAACCTGATGTGCGACTGCCTTGAAGCGCTGGGCAGCCACTATGGCGCCCTTCCCGCACATGCCGGAATGTGGCGCGCCGCAGAGGACACGGCAGACGACCTGATGGGCCGCCTTGCCGTGGTGCCAATGGTGCTGGAGGCCCGCGGTCTCGACGTGACCCCCGGCATGATCGAGGTTTTCCGCAAAGCAAACCTCCCCCAGGCCGTCGAAGCGCTGGAGCTGATCTATGCCGAGGAAGTCAGCCATGTCGCCTATGGCTCCAAATGGTTCAACTTCCTTTGCGGCCGGGACAACCTGGATCCCAAAGAGACGTTCCACGCCCTGGTGCGCAAATATTTCCGCGGCGCTCTGAAGCCGCCCTTTAACGAGGAAAAACGCGCCGACGCCGGCCTGCCGCCCGATTTCTACTGGCCGCTGGCAGATCAGGTGAAACCGCTGCCCGGCTGGTGAGCGCGGCAGCCGCAGCACCTGCCGCTGCCGGCCTGTAACAATCCTCACGACGTCCCGGCGGCCGGATCACCTGCCGGTGAGATCCTGCTACAGCGGATTGAAGATGCGTCTGGCATCCCGATGTTCGGCGGCAACACAGCCCGCACAGGAGACCGAACCAAATGACAACTGCCAGCCGCAGCGCCCTTCCCGCCCTGAACACCCAAACGCTGGGCCTCATGTTCATATCCGGGTTCTTCGCCACCAATGCCTTTGACCTCTGGGGGCAGCTCATCAGCCCCGGCTTGGGCTTTGCCAATCTGTCGCCGCATGGGCTGGCACGCAGCCTGCTGGGCAGCCTCGGCCTGCCCAACGGCGATTTTGCCGGCTATTTCGTGCATTTCTACCTGGTCGGGCTGATCGGCTACCCGGCAGGCTGGCTGTTCCTGTTCAAACCGGCCTGGTCCCGGGTGACTGGCCGCGGCGGCTGGCTCCTGCCTTCTGCCCTTTACGGCTTTGGCCTGTGGCTCTTTGCCATCGGCGGCATCACCGCCATTGCCGGGCTGCCGTTCTTTCTGAACTTCACCGGAATCGCCTGGGTCGCCCTGGCCGGCCATGTGCTCTACGGGATCGTCATGGCCTGCGTCCTGCGCCTGGTTGCACGCTCCGCCAGCTGACCCAGTCAGCCCCCGGCCCAAGCCCCGGTATCTTCGGCAGAATTCCGCCTATACCGGGGCCGCATCCGCCGCATCTGCGGCGGATGGGTCAACAGGCTTGCCCAAATGGCCCGCCCTGTCTATTCACTTCGCCCAAGGCACCGGCACCGCCCTGCGGCACCGGCACTGGACGGGATGGAACAGGGACCAGACATTGCGCACACGGCTCGCGATCAGAATTCACAGCTTTCTCGAACGCCGCTTCCCGGAACGGCGGGTCTTCCTGAAATCCGACAGCGACACGCGCTTTATCCGGCTGCGTTCTGAAACCCAGCTGGTTGCGGTGGCCGGCATCACGCTGTTCGTGGCCTGGGCCATCGTTGCCACTGCTATTGTGCTGATGGACAGCATTGGCGCCGGCAACTTCCGCGAACTCGCCAAACGCGACCAGCAAACCTACCGCGAACGCCTGAATGCGATCTCTGCCGAACGCGACGCCCGCGCCGAGGAGGCCCTGGCCGCGCAGGAGAGGTTCAACGCGGCGCTGACCCAGATTTCCATGATGCAATCCGAGCTGCTGGCTTCTGAGACCCGCCGCCGCGAGCTGGAAACCGGGATCGAGGTGATCCAGTCCACCCTGCGCGATACCATGACCCAGCGCGACACCGCCCGCAAATCGCTGGCCCAGCTGAAACAGGACACCCAGGACGAAAACGCCGCCCATGCCGCCATGGCCAGCGCCTCAGCCCAGATGGATCTCCTGGCAGGCGTGCTGACCGACACCGCGGCAGAACGCGACCAGATCATGGCCGACGCCCGCGACGCGATCGGCCAGCGCGATGAGCTGGAGCTGGAACTGCAGCTGATGAATGAGCGCAACGGCCAGATCTTCCGCCAGCTGGAGGAAGCGGTGGCGGTTTCCGTCACCCCGCTCGACAAGATGTTCCGCAACGCAGGAATGCCGCCCGACCGGATCCTGGAACAGGTGCGCCGCGGCTACAACGGCCAGGGCGGGCCGCTGGAACCGCTGGCGATGTCCACCCGCGGCGAGGAACCCAGCCCCGAAGCGCTGCGCGCCAACGCCATCCTGGCCAAGCTGGACCAGCTGAACCTCTACCGGCTGGCGGCGCAGCAGGCGCCCTTTGCCACGCCGGTGAACCTGGGCCAGGTGCGCCAGACCTCCGGCTTCGGCTACCGCCGTGACCCCAAGACCGGCGGCCGCCGCTTGCATAAGGGATCGGATTTCGCAGGCGGCACCGGCACAAATATCTTTGCCACCGCGGACGGCGTCGTCACCCACGCCGGCTGGCAATCCGGTTATGGCCGGCTTGTCACCATCCGCCACGCTTTCGGCATTGAAACCAGATATGCCCATAACTCGAAACTCCGCGTGACAAAGGGCCAAAGGGTCTCGCGCGGGGATCACATTGCTGATATGGGTAACTCCGGACGGTCCACCGGGACCCACCTCCATTACGAGGTCAGGGTCAACGGGCAACCTGTAAACCCCATGATCTACATCAAGGCTGCGAGAAATGTTTTCTAAGAGCAAAATCAACGAGCCCGGGCCGAAGCAGGCCGACGCAACCCCGGCACCCGCGGCGGCCCCGGCAGCTGCGCCTGCGGCCAGCGACTACAAATCCAGCGCGCCCAAGGCCAAACCCGCTGCGTCGCTGCTCAGCTCTGACCTGCACATCACCGGCAACGTCAAGACCACTGGCGACATCCAGGTCGAAGGCACCGTCGAAGGCGACATCCGCGCGCATCTGCTGACCGTCGGCGAAACCGCCACCATCAAGGGTGAAGTCACCGCCGATGACGTGGTCATCAACGGCCGCATCGTCGGCCGTGTGCGCGGCCTCAAGGTCCGCCTGACCGCCACCGCGCGGGTCGAGGGCGACATCATCCACAAGACCATCGCCATTGAGTCCGGCGCCCATTTCGAAGGCTCCGTGCAGCGCCAGGACGACCCGCTGAACCCGGGCGGCCGCAAGGCAGCTCCGGCCGCTCCGGCGCCCGCCGCCGCTCCGGCCCCCTCAGCCGCCGTGCAGGCCGCGACCGCCGCGCACAAGGCCGAAGGCTGAGCCATCCCAGGCCTGCCAGCCCGCATCTGATACAAGCAGCGCCGCGAGCCTCCCCGCGGCGTTTTTCGTGGGCAAGCCCCCTTGGGCAACGGGGCTGATACCTCCCGTCCGCCGCACGCTATAGGCAACCGCCGATCCCGCCGGCCAAAGCCACCTATGAACATTCCCAGCTTCCGCACCGTGCAGCCCTGCCGCAAACCTCTAGCCATCCATACTTTCAAGGATTTTAGGAGGCTGATTTGGCAGGACTTGGCGAACCGATTACCGAACCGGATGAAACCCTGGTGCAGGATCCTGTCTACCTGACGGAGGGAAAAGATCGATTTGTCCCTCTCTCCGATGCGCCCTTGGCAAAAAGAGACTGGGTGCACGGCCAAGCCGGCGATGATGAAATTTACGGTGGAGGCGGCTACGACACACTGATTGGCGGCACCGGCGATGATACGCTTTCAGGCGACAACGGCCACGACTCTCTGGTTGGCGGCGAAGGCAATGACTGGCTGGTCGGCGGCAATGGCAATGGCTTTGACGAGGATACCCTCTATGGCGGCGCCGGCAGTGACACGGTGGAAGGCGGCGAAGGATCCGACTATTTCGACGGCGGTGCCGGCGATGATCTGATCGTGACTGGATTCCGCAACCAAAGAACCCTGCCTCAGGACCGCTATGCTTTTGACGACACGGTCTTTGCCGGCGACGGCAATGATACCATCCGCATCACCGACTTCTACTTTGGCGGCGACGTTCTGATCCGCGGCGGCGAGGGCACCGACATGCTGTCGGTCGGACATCTGGACCACATCCAGCGACTGGTGCTGGGCGAAGAGGAATCGATCGAGATCCTAGCCACAAACGGCACTCTCTACGGCTCAGAGACCGATGATCTGATCGACCTTTCCGGTGTTCAGCAGGTCTGGTCCAGCGAAACGTGGGACCAATATCCGCACCATGGCGTGACGTTACTCACATTCGGCGGCAACGACAGCTTCATCGGCTCCCGCGAGGATGACACAGTCCAGGGTGGCGATGGCAATGATACCCTGAAAGGCGGCAGCGGCGCCGACGTCTTCTATGGCGAAGCGGGCGACGACATCCTGCTTGGCGAAAACGGCGAAGCGCGCCTCTATGGCGGAAGCGGCAATGACAGCCTGGAAAGCGATCTGCGGTCTGACGCAGCCTTCAATGATTACCTCGATGGCGGCGTCGGCCATGACATCTTGTCTTCCGGCAACGGCAACGACCAGCTGTTCGGCAAAAATGGCGAAGACACCCTGCTCGCAGGCGGTGGAAACGACAAACTGTCCGGCGGTGCAGGCGCAGATTCGCTGGCTGGCGGCGATGGCAAGGACCGGCTCTCCGGCGGCGCGCAAAGCGACACCCTGATTGGCGGCGCGAACGGCGACAAATTGCATGGCGGCGGTCACAATGACCGGCTGCTGGGCGAGAGCGGGCGCGACCGTCTCAAAGGCGGGGGCGGCGATGACTTTCTTGACGGAGGATCAGGACGCGACCGCCTGCTCGGCGGCGCAGGCAACGACATTCTGCAAGGCGGCCGCAAAGCAGATGTTTTTGTGTTCAAGCAAGGCGATGGCAACGACACGATAACCGACTTCACAGAGAACCGGGACCGGATCCAGATCAGCAGCGGCGCGTCCAGTCTGGAACAGCTTGGCTTTGAAACCCAGGGCGGTGATGTTCTGGTCTCCTTCGACGATGTGACCATTCTGGTCGAGAACATCACCCTGGAGCAGCTTCAGGACACGGACAACTTCCTGTTCTGAGCCCTGCCGCCGGCCAAATTCCCAGGCGCGTCCCGCGGCGCGCCTGTTTTTCCCGTTTAAGCAGTTCTCAAAGCCTGCTGCCCCCTGTCCGCAATTCCGCCCCCCGCATTTTCTCTCGACTTCGGAAACTGCAATTCTAGTTGGTTTCCTCGACACCAAAATACCCGCAGCACGCGGGCGTAATGCCATACCGGGGGGAAAACTATGGCACAGTTCACTGTATTTGATTCCAAATTCGCCTGGGGAAAACAGCTGCCGGAAAGCTTCTGGGACCTTACCGGCACCAGCATGGTCGCTGACAGCTGGGTCTCTGAAACAACTGCCAGCCAAGTGATTATCGCAGGCGAACTCAGCGGCGGGGGCAGTTTTCTGCTGACTTTAGATGGCAGTTTTTCCCTGTCCAGAAAACAGGCTAGCGGCACAATTACAGGGTTCAGTCTGCAAAAGGACGGCTCAGATGCCGTCACTGCGACCGGCCTGGCCCTGTCCTATGAGGCCAGCAGAAGCGGCCATCTTAATGCCTTCCTCACCAGTTTTGCCGCAGACGGGCTGAAAGGCGATGATTTGATAGAAGGCCCCAAAGGCAGCAGTCTCTGGGCGGCCGGGCGCGGAAATGACACCATTGATCCGGGCCGTGGAAATGACACCGTCCTCGGCGGCCGCGGCACCGATACGCTCATTATTAATTCTGATTTGGCGGACGCCAAAACAGGGGCCTGGGAGGGCAGTCTCGGGGTCAAACATGCAGGCGGCCGGGACAGTTTCAAATCTGTGGAATTCCTTCAATTCAACGACCGGACAATTGCCGTCACCAAAGCCAAGGCGGACGCGGCAGAAACCGAAGGCGATACCTACGCAGAGGAAAACCGGGACGTGATGGCCGGCTCCGGTGCCGCCGACAATCTGCTGGGGCTTACCGGACGGGACACGCTCTACGGCGCCGCAGGCGACGACACGCTGGACGGCGGCGCCTCAGGCGACCTTCTGATCGGCGGCAGCGGCCGCGACAGCCTCAGCGGCGGCAAGGGCGGCGACAAGCTGCGCGGCGATGCTGGAAAGGACACGCTGGAAGGAGGCGCCGGCCAGGACCGCCTGCAGGGCGGCGGCGGCGATGACAGCCTGTCCGGCGGAAGCGGCACCGATGTGGTGAAGGGCGGCAAGGGCGCCGACACGCTGAACGGCGGCGACGGCAACGACACGCTGTCCGGCGGCGCAGGCAAAGATCTGCTGCTCGGCAATCAAGGCGACGACGTGCTGACCGGCGGCGCCCATGCGGACGTGTTTGTCTTCCTTAAAGATCATGGCAACGACACGATCACCGACTTCACTGCAGGCCTTGACCAGATCGGCATCGGCCGCGGCGCCTCTGGCCTGGAACAGCTGGAATTCGAACAACAGGGCGACGACGTTCTGGTCTCCTTTGCAAATGTGACCATCCTGGTTGAGAACATCACCGTGGAGCAGCTCCAGGACGCGGGCAACTTCTTGTTCTGAAACTGCCACCAGCCCGCTGGCCTGGCGCGCCCCGCGGCGCGCCATTTCCCTTTCCCATCCACCGGCCCGCGGCCGGCGGACGGGAAGGACACGCAGCGTGCCAGGCTGCCGGACTGGCCAACCGGGTCCCAGGCAGGCACCGCGCCATCCGGATCGCGTATTAGCTTCCTGCTTTCCTTACCTTGCAAGTAAGAGTTGACAACGCTAATGAACCGTTAAAGACGCGGCAGCCCCGCCAGCGTGTTGATCAAAACAGGAATTCACGGAATGGCGACAATTACCGTAAACGATCTGAACGGAAGCTGGTCCCTGGCGGACCTGAACTCCCCGGACTTCGCAAATGCGCAGATCACCACGCAAACCTCCAGCCTGATCGTGTTCACCGGCACCAATGGCGCCGGCTTCAACCTCACCGGGGATTTTTCCTCGGCGTCCCGCTTTTCCTGGACCATAACCGGGATCAACATCACCTCGCACGGCACATCGGTGATGTCCCTGACCGGGTTCTCGATGAACCTCTTTACCTTCTCCACCCTGTCCGGTGCTCAGGCAGAAGCCCGTATTCTCGCCAGCAGCGACACGATCACTTCCAACATGTCGCAGGGCCAGCTGTGGCAGGCCTATGGCGGCGATGACACCATCTCGCTGGGCACCGGCGATGACACGGTTAACGGCGGCACCGGCACCGACCGGCTGATCATCAGCGACCGTTTCGCCGATGCAGAGCTGTCTTCCAGCTTTGGCAGCGTGACCATCAGCTCCGCCGATGGCCGCGACCGGATTTCCTCCATCGAACAGCTGGAATTCTCTGACCGCACCTTCGCCTTGCAGGCCGGCTCCTCCCTCAGCAACAGCCTGTCCGGCGACTCCTCTTCCCCTTCCAGCGACCTGATCCTTGGCGGCCGCGGCGACGACACGATCTCCGGCCACTCCGGCAGGGATCTGCTGCTGGGCGAAGAGGGCGATGACCGGATCCTGGGCGGCGGCGGCCGGGATACCCTCAAGGGCGGCGACGGCAACGACGCTTTGCTGGGCGGTGCTGCCCGCGACCGCCTGTTCGGCGGCTTCGGCGATGACAGCCTCGACGGCGGCCGCCACGGCGACCAGCTGCTGGGCGAAGGCGGCAATGACACGCTCAAGGGCGGGTCCGGCAAGGACCGCCTGGAAGGCAACTCCGGCAATGACCAGCTGTTCGGCGGCAGTGGCAGCGACACGCTGTCCGGCGGCTCCGGCCGCGACACCCTGCTGGGCCACAAAGGCAATGATCAGCTGACCGGCGGCAGCCAGGCCGACATCTTTGTCTTCCACAAGGGCCACGGCAACGACACGATCACCGATTTCACCGCAGGCGAGGATCACATCCAGATCGGCCGCGGCGCCAACCGGCTGGCACAGCTGGAGTTCGAAAGCCAGGGCGATGATGTCCTGGTCTCTTTTGCAAATGTCACCATCCTGGTGGAAGACATCACCGTGGCACAGCTGCAGGACGCAGACAACTTCCTGTTCTGACCCCTGCCCGGCCACCGGTTCCAAGGCGCGCCCTGCGGCGCGCCTTTTTTCATTGCAGCAGCGGAACAAGACCGCAGCTTTTACGTTGCGGTTTTACGCGCCTCAACCGGCGAATTCCTCTTAAAATCCCAGACTCCCTTTAAACTGCCCGTCGGCTTTGATGCTGTAACCGCTCCCCCGACGGCATCAAGCCTTGACAAACCTTATGAGGCGTTCACTAATCCGACATTGCAATCTGCAAGTGTAAGCCGCTTCAGACGCATCATGCACCGCTAATTTTCAAGCAGCACTTTCAACTTCAAAATACAGGAAAATAAAATGGGGAACTTTATTTTCCACGATGCCAGAATTGTACCCAGTTCATTTTCGGCAAAACCATCGGGTGACGGCTGGATTTATCACCCCACAGGGAAAGCTTTCAGCAACACAAAAATCCTTTCCAAATCGCATGACGCAATCGTCATCACAGGAAATTACAAAAACCCTCAACGGCTCGATCCGGAAAAGGCATTTGTAATCACACTTGAGGGAAATTTTCTTTATTCTGGAGACTACGACAGCGGAGTAGTATCCACTTTCACCTTCTCCCTCGACGATAGTCTTGCGTTGACGGCGACAGATCTGAACCTTCCTTTCTCGTCCAGCGGCGACTACCTCCGCGACTTCACTGAGAGCCTTTTACTCACCGGTTTAAGTGGAAACGACTTCGTCAGAAACACCGGCGGCGAAGATGCGCATTGGCTGGCGGGTGCTGGCGATGACACTATTGATCCGGGGACAGGAGACCAGAATATTGAAGGCGGAGACGGGGTCGACACGCTGATCATCAATGCCGATTTTAATGAGGCCGGTATTTTCATTTTTTATGGCTCTGCGGCGCTGGAAACCAGCAGGCATGAAATCACTTTTCAAGAAATTGAATTCATCCAATTCCAAGACTGGACAATTCCCGTCACAAACGTGCAAAAATCTGACGGTGCTGTGTCTGGAGACTCCATGCCCGGAGAACTGCGCGATCTCATGCATGGCTCAACCTCGCATGATCAAATGGCGGGCCTCGATGGGGCGGATACAATTCTTGGCTTTCGCGGCCGCGATACCTTGGACGGCGGCGCCGGGGACGACATTCTGTTCGGCTCCAGAGGCAGCGACCAGTTGATTGGAAATACCGGCGACGACCGGCTTTTCGGCGGGCTGCGCGACGACACTCTGTCCGGCGGTGACGATGACGACCGGCTTCATGGCAATTGGGGCGAAGATGTTCTGTACGGGAACAAGGGTGATGACTGGCTGCGTGGCCACTCTGGCAACGACACTCTGGTTGGTGGAAATGGAAACGACACGCTCAAGGGCTCCTGGCAAGGGGATCTGCTGCGCGGCGGGGCTGGAAATGACAGCCTGAATGGCGGCTTGGACAACGACAGGCTGACAGGCGGTTCCGGAAAGGACATATTTCTTTTCCGCAAGACGTTCGGCAACGATACCATCACTGATTTCTCTGCTGGAACAGACCTGATCCGCATCCGCCGTGACCTGTCATCCATCGACCAGCTCAGCTTCGAACAGCTGGACAGTGATGTGCTTATCTCTTTTGAAGAGGCCAGCATTCTTGTTCAGAATATCAGTTTGCCGGACCTGCAGAACACGGACAACTTCCTGTTCTGAACCGGGTGCCTGCGGCCAGTTGCAAAGGCGCGCCGCGGGGCGCGCCTTTGTCATTGCAGCATCCACTGCCCCTTGGGCCAGAAGGCATGAAAGGCAAAGGCGAACATCACGTCATGCGGCACGTCCAGACCGTTGCTGTCGCGCACCCGCACCGACCCGATGTCGCGCCCGGCGGCCAGGCTGGCCGTATCCAGCGCCGAGGCCTGCCCTTCCCGCCAGCTCAGCACCAGCCCGGCCTCGCGGATTTCACCCGCTGCAGCCAGCCGCGCCAGCGGCCAGGCCCGGCTGCCGGCCCGCACCACCCGGTCCAGCGGCGCCAGCCCGTGCGGCGGCGGCGTGCCGTCATACAGAAACGGCCAGTCTGAGCTGTCGTAATTCACATAAGGGTTCTGCCCATAGCGGCGGTTGTACCCCGGCTGCGCCATCACCAGCCCGTCCGGGTTGCGCGCGGTGAACGCTTCCCAGCTTTCCACCCAGGATGGCAGGCTCGCCAGTTTCTGGCCGCTCATTTCACCGGCAATGCCGGTGCCCAGGGCCTGCTGCCACCAGCTTTGGGTCTCGCGGTCATACATCACCATGTCAGAGAACCGCAGCTTGCCGCTGACCCCGAAACTCAGCACCCCCGCCCGGGTGCGCCGGTCAAATGTCATCGCCGAATTGCAGAGCGGGCAATAGGTCACCGCAACCGGCACCCCCGCCACCACATCGTTCACGATCTCATGCCAGGTCAGATACCGCAGCGGATAGGCCCGCGGCCGGGCGCCCTCTAACTCCAGCGCGATCACCGGCTCGCGGGGCTTGATCCGGCGGTCCTTCGCCGCCTCCACGAACTGAGGCGCATCCAGCGCCGGAATACCGTCCTTGGGTACCCCGCCTGAGCGGATCTGCCCCCAGTCCGGAATGCTGGTCCGGCTAAAATCCGTCCTCGGCCATTCCCGCTGCCACTGTCCCGGTTCGGCCTGCGCCATCCAGGGCAGCAATACAGCGGCACTCATCAACACGCGTTTCAACATACCTGGTTCTCCGCTGACCCCAGGGTACGGAAGAGCACAGCCTGCTGAACAGCGGGAAACACGGGCTTGTGACGTCATGTCAGAGGATTGGCGCAAGCCGTGGCTGAAACGGCAAAGGCCCGCCACCGGAAACCGGGAGCGGGCCTCTGCGATCCGTCTGCCGGACCGTTTATTCTGTCACAGTCACCTTGGTCATGGTGTCGGGCTGGCCGACCACCGCGCCATTGGGGCCTGCGCCGCGCTTGATCGCATCAACCACATCCATGCCTTCGGTCACCTGACCGACAACCGTATACTGGCCGTCCAGGAACGGACCCGGCTCAAACATGATGAAGAACTGCGAGTTGGCGCTGTTCGGGTCCTGCGCCCGGGCCATGCCCACAACACCGCGGCCATAGGTGATGTCCGAGAACTCGGCAGGCAGATCGGGACGGTCAGAGCCGCCCTGCCCGGCCCGGCGCATGTCGCCGCCAGCCTTGCCGAACTGCACATCGCCGGTCTGCGCCATGAAGCCCTCGATCACCCGGTGGAACACCACCCCGTCATACTGTCCTTCGCCGGCCAGCGCGGTGATTTGTGCCACATGCGCCGGCGCCACGTCCTCGAACAGGTCGATCTTGATGGTGCCGTTTGCTTCTCCCGCAACCTGGATTTCCAGGCCGGAGGCGAAAGCAGGCCCTGCTGCCAGCAGGGCCACCAGGCTCAGCGCCTTACGCATCCGCAGCTACCTTGACAGAGATCATCCGGTCCGGGTTCGCAGGCGGCTCGCCGCGGGTGATCGCGTCCACATGCTCCATGCCTTCGATGACACGGCCATAAACGGTGTACTGGCCGTTCAGGAAGTGGTTGTCCTTGAAGTTGATAAAGAACTGCGAGTTGGCGCTGTCCGGGTTGGCGGAGCGCGCTGCACCCAGGGTGCCGCGGTCATGCGGCAGCTTGGAGAACTCGGCCGGCAGGTTCGGCAGGCTGGAGCCGCCGGTGCCCGCCATGCGGATGTTGAACCCGTCTTCCATGTCGCCGTTGGCCACGTCGCCGGTCTGCGCCATGAAGCCGTCGATCACCCGGTGGAAGCACACGTTGTCATACTCACCGGCACGGGCCAGTTCCTTCATCCGCTCGCTGTGCTTCGGCGCCACATCAGGCAGCAGCTCGATAACAACATTGCCGTCCTTCAGCTCGATGATGACGGTGTTTTCGGGATCTTTAATCTCGGCCATCTGGCCCTCCTGTCGTCGAAATTTGCAACGATAGTTAAGGGTAGCGCCACCAAATGCCAAGGGAGCATTGACTGATCCGCAAAAACCCCCGAAACAGCGCCCGGATTTGACTGCATTTTCACCATAAGGGGGCTCTCAAGATGGGCTGGAAAACACTCGACGACATGGATCTGAACGGCAAGCGCGTGCTGGTGCGCGTGGATATCAACGTGCCGATCGTCGACGGTGTGGTGACCGACTCCACCCGCATCCGCCGCATTGCCCCCACCGTGCGCGATATTCTGGCGGTCGGCGGCAAGCCGATCCTGCTCGCGCACTTCGGCCGCCCCGGCGGCGAGCGCCGCGAGAACCTGTCGCTGAACCAGCTGGTGCCGACGCTGGAGCGCGCCTTTGAAACCAAGGTCCTGTTTGCCGCCGATTGCGTCGGCGCCGGGGCTGAGGCCGCGGCAGACGCGCTGCAGCCGGGCGAAGTCCTGCTCTTGGAAAACACCCGCTTCCACGCCGCCGAGACCAAGAACGACCCGGATCTGGCTGCCGGCATGGCGCGCCTGGGCGAGGTCTACTGCAACGACGCCTTCTCTGCCGCCCACCGCGCGCACAGCTCGACTGAGGCCATTGCCCGCCTGCTGCCCGCCTGCGCCGGCCGCCTGATGCAGGCCGAGCTGGAAGCGCTGGAAAGCGCCCTGGGCCAGCCGCAGCGCCCGGTGACCGCCGTGGTCGGCGGCGCCAAGGTCTCCACCAAGCTGGAACTGCTGGGCAACCTGATCGAGAAGGTCGACCACCTGGTGATCGGCGGCGGCATGGCCAACACCTTCCTGGTCGCCAAGGGCCTGCCGGTCGGCATTTCGCTCGCCGAACGCATCATGAAGGACACCGCAGCCGAGATCCTCGCCAAAGCTGAGGCGGCCGGTTGCGAGATCATCCTGCCCTCCGACATCGTGGTCGCCAAGAAATTCGAAGCCCACGCCGATCATGAAATCCTGCCCGCCGATCAGTGCCCCGAGGACGGTATGATCCTGGACGCAGGCCCCGACAGCCTGGCCCGCATCAACGAAGTGTTCGAGAACAGCAAGACGCTGATCTGGAACGGCCCCCTGGGCGCCTTTGAGCTGGAGCCCTTCGACACCGCCACCAACGCCGCCGCGCTCAAGGCCGCCGCCCTGACCCGCTCAGGCCAGCTGATTTCGGTCGCAGGCGGCGGTGACACCGTGGCCGCGCTGAACGCTTCAGGTGCTGCGGGCGATTTCAGCTATATCTCCACCGCCGGCGGCGCCTTCCTGGAATGGATGGAAGGCAAAGAGCTCCCTGGCGTTGCGGCGCTGGAACAGTAAGTCTAACCCGCACTCGGCATGACCGCGCCCCGGCCTTCCCGCCGGGGCGTTTTCTTTGTCACGGGACAATAAAGCCTTTGCCGCGAGTCACTGCCTGCCCCTAGCGTCTTCCGCAGATATCCGGAACAAGGAGGCACAGGGATGTTTCAGGAGCGCATGACCCGCCTGCGGCAGAAGATGGCAGAGGCCGAAATCGGCGTGGCCCTGATCACCGACGACGACAATGTCTATTACCTGACCGGCTACTACGACTACCTGCATATGGAGTTTGGCCGCCCCACCATCCTGGTGGTTCCCTGCGACGGCCCTTCCCTGCTGATCACCCCGGTGATCGACGTGGTGATGGCCGAGGAGGCCGCCCAAGTGGACCGCATCGCTGCCTGGAACGACGGCGACGGCGCCGAGTGGCGCGCCGAACTGCCAGACGCCTTGGCAGGTGCTAGCCGCATCGCCATCGAGCCGGACCACATGCCGCCAATGGTGCGCGCTTGTGTCGATGAACTCGCGGGCAGCACTGAAATCGCCAGCATCACCCCGGCGCTCTCCGACCTCAGGATGATCAAATCGGCGGAGGAGCTGCAACTGGCCCGGCACGCTGGCCAGGTGGCCGGCGCCATGATGTCCGCAGGCCGCGGCGCCATTGCCGCCGGTGTGCCGGAATACGAGGTCGCCATCGCCACCTCCCAGGCCGGCACCCGCACCGCGGCGGAACTGCTCAGCACCCATTACAGCGATGCCAACATGTCGCCCAGCACCCATTTCCTGCAGATCATGGCCTCAGGCCGGGACATCACCAAAACCCACCACCGCGCCTCCACCCGCATCATGCAGCACGGTGAGCCGGTGTTCCTGTGCTTCTGCGGCATGACCAATTTCCACCGCTTCAAGCTGGGCTTCGACCGCACCTTCTGGATTGGTGAGGCGGACCCGGAACAGGCCCGCATCTATGAGGTGGCCGTGGCCAGCCAGCAGGCGGCGCTGGAGGTGCTTGGCCCCGGTATTGAAGCGCAGGAGGTTCACCGCGCCTATGCCGAGGTGATCCAGGACGCAGGCTTCAGCTATCCGTTCCGCTGCGGCCGCGCCACCGGCTTCAGCTTCCTCGAAAGCCCGCAGCTGGTCACCGGCGACGAAACCGTGCTGAAGCCCGGCATGGTCTTTGCTGTCGACGGCTCGGTCTCCACCGATACATTCCGCGCCCAGGTCGGCGACAGTTTCATCATCACCGAAGACGGCTATGAACAGATCACGTCCCACCCCAAGGCACTTCAAGAGGTGATCCTGTGACCGGAAAAAGTCCGCAACTAGTCCGGCGCCGCAAAAAATGCACCCTGTGGACAGTTTTGGGATTCACAAGCCGATTCGGTTGTGGCATAGTCACTTTAGACGCCGGGAAACGGCGCAAAATCAAAAACTTGAGCAGTATCATACAGGCACTCCAAACGTGACCCGAAGCAACCGGCCCTCCCTCGGCGCCATCGCCTTCTTTGCTATCGCCTTCGCGCTCAGCGCGTATTTCACCTTTGCGGCGGTGCAGGGCGACTTCGGTCTGTTCCGGAGGGTCGAGATCCAGGCCGAAGCGGAAGAACTGCGGCTGGATCTCGGCCGTCTCCAATCTCAAATCGGCGAGATGGAGAACCTGACACAGCGCCTGTCCGACGACTACCTCGACCTCGACCTCCTTGACGAGCAGGCGCGCTCGGTTCTCGGTCTCGTCCGCGCGGACGAGATCGTGATCCGCTGATCTTTCCCTGACCCGCCCCAGCGAAACCGTTCTCCTGCAAGGAAAACGGTTAGGAATATTTGCAATTTTCCTGGCCGGAATTTTTCAACTTCCTGAACGCCACCGCCCGTGCCGCAGCCCCCAAGCGTGGCATTTTTGCGCTGCCTGAGCGGAATTTTACGCGGCGGAAACCCCGCGGCAGAATAACACTATCCAGCCGGGTCAAAACCGGTTATGAATTTGTTTAACACTAAACTATCTAGCCTTCAGGGGGAGCTGACCACCATGGCCGCTAGAAAAAGCGCAAAGAAACCAAACGTTTCTGCCGAAGAACTGACCAAACACTACCGCGAGATGCTGCTGATCCGCCGATTCGAGGAGAAGTCGGGCCAGCTTTACGGCATGGGCCTGATTGGAGGCTTCTGCCACCTCTATATCGGTCAGGAAGCGGTTGTTGTGGGCCTGGAGGCCGCCGCCGAGGAAGGCGACAAGCGGATCACCTCCTACCGCGACCACGGCCATATGCTGGCCTGCGGGATGGACCCGGACGGCGTTATGGCCGAACTGACCGGGCGCGAGGGCGGTTACTCCAAGGGCAAGGGCGGCTCCATGCATATGTTTTCCAAGGAGAAGCATTTCTACGGCGGCCACGGCATCGTCGGCGCCCAGGTGCCGCTGGGTGCGGGCCTCGCCTTTGCCGACAAATACAAGGGCAACGGCCGCGTCACCTTTACCTATTTCGGCGATGGCGCCGCCAACCAGGGCCAGGTCTACGAGACCTTCAACATGGCCGCCCTGTGGAAACTGCCGGTGATTTTCGTCATTGAGAACAACCAGTACGCCATGGGCACCGCCCAGCAGCGCTCCACCTCCAGCGCCGAGATCTGGGAACGCGGCAAGGCCTTCGGCATCCCGGGCGAGGCGGTGGACGGCATGAACGTGCTGTCGGTGAAGGAAGCAGGCGAGCGCGCCGTGGCCCACTGCCGCAGCGGCGACGGCCCCTACATCCTGGAGGTGAAGACCTACCGCTACCGCGGCCACTCGATGTCGGACCCGGCCAAGTACCGCACCCGCGAAGAGGTCCAGAAAATGCGCGAGGAGCGCGACCCGATCGAGCAGGTCCGCGAAATGCTGCTGACCGGCAAGCACGCCACCGAAGAGGATCTCAAGGCGATCGACAAGGAGATCAAGGAGATCGTCAACAAATCCGCAGACTTCGCCAAGGAGAGCCCCGAGCCCGCCCTGGACGAACTCTGGACCGACATCTACGCCTGAGAGGGAAGAACAAGACATGGCAACTGAAATTCTGATGCCCGCCCTGTCGCCGACCATGGAGGAAGGCACCCTGGCCAAATGGCTGGTCAAGGAAGGCGATACCGTAAACTCCGGCGATATCCTCGCTGAGATCGAAACCGACAAGGCGACGATGGAGTTCGAAGCCGTCGACGAAGGCACCGTCGGCAAGATCCTGATCGGTGAAGGCACCGAAGGCGTCAAGGTGAACACCCCCATCGCGGTGCTGGTCGAAGACGGCGAAACCTACGACGCCTCCGCCGCCCCTGCCCCCGCGGCAGAAGCCCCGGCACCCGCAGCTGAGGCGCGCGCAGCCCCCGCTGCTGCTGCTTCCGCGCCAGCCCCGGTCGAAAGCCGCGTGCTGGAGCCGGATTACCCGGAAGGCACCGAAATGGTGCAGACCACCGTGCGCGAAGCCCTGCGCGACGCCATGGCCGAGGAAATGCGCCGCGACGAGGACGTGTTCCTGATGGGCGAGGAAGTCGCCGAGTACCAGGGCGCCTACAAGGTCTCCCAGGGCCTGCTGGATGAATTCGGCTCCAAGCGCGTGATCGACACTCCGATCACCGAGCACGGCTTTGCCGGCATCGCCACCGGCGCGGCCTTCGGCGGCCTGCGCCCGATTGTTGAGTTCATGACCTTCAACTTCGCCATGCAGGCGATTGACCACATCATCAACTCGGCGGCCAAGACGCTCTATATGTCCGGCGGCCAGATGGGCGCCCCGATGGTGTTCCGCGGCCCCAACGGCGCCGCCGCCCGTGTCGGCGCCCAGCACTCCCAGGACTACGCCGCCTGGTACATGCAGATCCCGGGCCTCAAGGTGGCGATGCCCTACTCCGCCGCCGACGCCAAGGGCCTGATGAAGACCGCGATCCGCGACAACAACCCGGTGATCTTCCTGGAGAATGAAATCCTCTACGGCCAAAGCTTCGACGTGCCCAAGATGGACGATTTCACCGTGCCCTTCGGCAAGGCCCGGATCTGGCGCGAAGGCTCGGACGCCACCATCGTCTCCTTCGGCATCGGCATGAAATACGCGCTTGAAGCGGCTGACAAGCTGGCTGAGGACGGCATCTCAGCCGAGGTCATCGACCTGCGGACGCTCAGGCCCATGGACCTGCCCACGGTGATCGCTTCGGTGCAGAAAACCAACCGCCTGGTGACGGTCGAGGAAGGCTGGCCGCAGGGCTCCGTCGGCAGCTACATTGCCTCCGAGGTGATGCAGCAGGCGTTCGATTATCTCGACGCCCCGGTTGTGACCTGCACCGGCAAGGACGTGCCGATGCCCTATGCCGCCAACCTGGAACGCCACGCGCTGATCACTACGGATGAGGTGGTCGCCGCTGTGAAGCAAGTCACCTACCGGTAAGGAGCCTCAAGATGCCCACTGAAATCCTGATGCCCGCGCTTTCTCCCACCATGGAGGAAGGCACCCTTGCCAAATGGCTGGTCAAGGAGGGCGACACCGTCTCCTCCGGTGACCTGCTGGCCGAGATCGAAACCGACAAGGCCACCATGGAATTCGAAGCCGTGGACGAAGGCGTGGTCGGCAAGATCCTGATCGCCGAAGGCTCCGAGGGCGTGAAGGTCAACACCCCCATCGCGGTGCTGCTGGAAGACGGCGAAAGCGCCGACGACATCCAGTCCTCCGGCGGCGTTGACGGCGGCGGCGCCCCGGCCAAGGAAGAGGCCCCCGCGGCCAAAGCCGAAGCCCCCGCAGCCGCGCCCAAGGAAGAGGCCAAAGCCGCCCCTGCCGCGCCGCAAGGCGCTGACGGCAACCGCATCTTCGCCTCGCCGCTGGCCCGCCGCATCGCCGCCGACAAGGGCCTGGACCTGAGCGCCATTAAGGGCTCCGGCCCCAAGGGCCGCATCGTCAAGGCCGACGTGATCGACGCCAAGCCGCAGGCAGCAGCCACCGCTGCCCCGGCAGCTTCCGCCCCGGCCGCCGCGCCTGCCGCTTCCGCAGCCCCGGCCGGCCCCTCCGCCGACATGGTTGCCCGAATGTACGAGGGCCGCGCGTTCGAGGAGGTCAAGCTGGACGGCATGCGCAAGACCATCGCCGCGCGTCTGACCGAGGCCAAGCAGACCATCCCGCATTTCTACCTGCGCCGCGACATCCAGCTGGATGCGCTGCTGAAATTCCGTGGTGAGCTGAACAAGCAGTTGGAACCCCGCGGTGTGAAGCTCTCGGTCAACGACTTCATCATCAAGGCTGTGGCGCTGGCACTTCAAGCGGTGCCGGACGCCAACGCGGTCTGGGCCGGCGACCGGGTCTTGAAGATGAAAGCCTCCGACGTGGCGGTTGCCGTCGCCATCGAGGGCGGTCTGTTCACCCCTGTGCTGCAGGACAGCGACACCAAATCGCTCTCCGCGCTGTCGGCAGAGATGAAGGACCTCGCCGCCCGCGCCCGCGAGCGCAAGCTGGCGCCGCATGAATACCAGGGCGGCAGCTTTGCCATCTCCAACCTCGGCATGTTCGGCATCGACAATTTCGACGCCATCGTGAACCCGCCGCATGCGGGCATCCTGGCGGTCGGATCCGGCGTCAAGAAGCCGGTCGTGGGTTCGGACGGCGAATTGAAGGTCGCCACGGTGATGAGCGTCACCATGTCGGTCGACCACCGCGTCATCGACGGCGCCCTCGGCGCGGACCTCTTGAAGGCGATCGTCGACAACCTGGAAAACCCGATGGTGATGCTGGCCTAAGAGGCTAAAGCATTGGAGAAATGAAAAAAGCCCCGGCGACACCCGGGGCTTTTCCTTTACGTTCCGCACCCGGCGCGGGATCAGGCCAAAGGCCGCCGCGACCCAGGCAGCGGCGATATCCGGCGCCGTTCAATAAGGCAGCGCCACCGTTTCCTTCATCTTTCCCAAAATACTCATCTGCGCCACAGACGCCGCCAGCACCCGGCCAGCGGCGGTCCGCCGCTCAGTACTGATACCCGGGCGTCGAGGCCGACAGCGCCTGCTCCGCCGCATCCATCTCCGCCGGAATATCCTCGAACAGCGGCGTCGACAGATAGCGCTCGCCGGTATCCGGCAGCACCGCCAGCAGCACAGAACCTTCCGGTGCGCTCTCAGCCACCTTCATTGCCGCAGCCAGGCTGCCGCCGCTGGAAATTCCGGCAAGGATGCCTTCCTCCGCCGCCAGCCGCCGGGACCACTTGATGCTGTCCTCGCCGCTCACCGGTTCCAGCGCATCGAAATGCCCCTCGTCCAGCGCCTCCTGCAGTACCAGCGGGATGAAATCCGGGGTCCATCCCTGGATCGGGTGCGGATTGAAGGCCGGATGGGTCGCCGCAGGCTCACCCTCACCGTTGCGCGCCTGCGCCTCGCCGGACTGAACCAGCGCCGCATTCGACGGCTCGCTGAGAGTAATCTTCAGATCCGGCCGCGCGCCCTTCAGCACCCGGCCCAGGCCTGACACCGTGCCGCCGGTGCCATAGCCCAGCACCACGTGATCCAGCCGTTCACCCTCGAAATCTCCCAGGATCTCCCGCGCGGTGGTGGCCTCATGAATATCGGCGTTGTCCTTGGTCTCGAACTGATGCGCCAGGAACCAGCCGTTGGCCTCCGCCAGCTCCTTGGCCTTCACCACCATGCCAACCGCCTTGTCCTCCTTGCGGGTCAGCACCACCTTGGCGCCCAGCATCCGCATCAGCCGCCGCCGCTCGACCGAGAACCCGTCATGCATGGTAATGACCAGCGGATAGCCCTTGGCGGCGCAGACCATGGCAAGCCCGATTCCGGTGTTGCCGCTGGTGGCCTCCACCACGGTCTGGCCCGGGCTCAAGCGCCCCTCGCGCTCCGCCGCTTCGATGATGTTCAGCGCCAGCCGGTCCTTCACCGATCCCGCTGGGTTGAACGCCTCAAACTTCACATACATCGTGACATGGCTTGGCGCGATGGTGTTCAGCCGGATCGCAGGCGTATTGCCCACCGTTTCCAGGATCGAGCCAAACAGCCGTCCGCGGCCTTCGGTTGTGTAAATCATGATCTGTCCCCCAAAATCGAAACTGCAGAAATAGAAGCTGTTGGTCAGGAATATGCGCCCCAGCCCAGCCGGGTTCAAGCCAGCCAGCGCCCGCCAGCGGCGATTAAGACCAGTCTCCGCCGGAACTGGCGATCTGCGGAACCGCAGGCCGCGCCACCGGCGCGCACAAGATCAACAGGCGCCCGCAACCGCCTATTTCAAAACACTATTCACTCTAGGGTCCAACAAAAAAGGGGCGCCACCCGCCCCTCTTTCTTTGCATTAATACTCGGTATCCCAGGCCGGCAGCCCGCTGCCTCACTCCGCTGAGGGAGATCCGGCCGGCACCACTTGGTCCATGTTGATCGAAGGCTGATCACAGCCCGCTTCGCCAACGATCCTCGCAGGCACGCCCGCGACTGTGGTGCAGGGCGGAACCTCTGACAGCACCACGGACCCGGCCGCAATGCGGCTGCAATGGCCGACCTTGATGTTGCCCAGAACCTTGGCGCCCGCGCCGATCAGCACCCCGTCGCCGATCTTCGGATGGCGGTCCTGCTCTTCCTTGCCGGTACCGCCCAGCGTCACCGAATGCAGCATCGACACATTGTCGCCGACCACCGCGGTTTCACCGATCACGATGGAATGGGCATGGTCGATCATGATCCCTTTGCCCAGGCAGGCGCCCGGGTGGATGTCGATCCCGAAAATCTCCGAGGTGCGCATCTGGAAGAAATAGGCCAGATCCTTCTGCCCCAGGTCCCACAGGTAGTGGCTGACCCGGTAGGCCTGCACCGCCTGAAACCCCTTGAAGTACAGGATCGGCTGCAGCAGCCGGTGGCTGGCCGGGTCGCGCTCGTTTATCGCCATCAGGTCGGCACGCGCGGCTTCCACCAGTTCCGGGCAGCCGGCATAGGCGTCGTCAACAATCTCGCGCAGGATCACCATCGACATTTCGTTGGACGAAAGCTTCGCGGAAATCCGGTAGGACAGCGCCTTCTGCAGCGACTTGTGGTGCAGGATACAGGCGTGAATCAGCCCGCCCATCAGCGGCTGGGTGGCAACGGCCTCCTCAGCTTCGCGGGTGATGCGGTCCCATACGGGATCCACTGGCGTAACGGCTTGCTGTGTTTTTGCCATGGGTCAACGTCCTTTCTCCGCTCAGACTACCCATCTAAGGTGGTTTGCAGCAAACGCAAACCCGTGATGAGGCATATTTTTGAATTGAATGAGTCCGGTCAGGCGCGGCTCAAGCAACAGCTGGCCTGGGGGCGCTCAACTGCATTTCCGGCGTCTTGGTCCGGCCGGAGGTGAGGTTTTTCGCTTCGGGCTGTGCCCGAAACGACCCGCGCCGCGCGCCGTCGGCGCGCGGCGCTGCCGCTTGGCAGCCACTGGAACGTGCAAGCAGCCGGCCGGGAAATGCGCAGCATATGGTGGAAAGGGTGTTTTGCTGAGAAGCGCTTGAGGGCGCATCCTGCTTCCTCAAGACGCCTTCCCAAGTGTAAGGCCAGCCTGACAGCCTCAAGGACAAGCCGCGCCCAGGCGCGGGGGCCTGCGGCCCTCCTTGACCCCGCCAGACTGGCGGGCGGACGCCGCCCCGTCTGTTTCCAGAACGAACGCCAGTTCCCGCAGCACCAGCCGGGTGCACTGCAGATATTCCGGATCATCCAGAAACGGTTCCTCCGCCAGCGCATACCGCCGGGCAGCGGCGCTCAAACTCCCGTCGCCCCAGCGCGGATGCAAACGGCCAAAGAGACGGCCATGCGCCGCCGCCTCCGCGGCGGCACCGAAAATGCGGCGGCACAAGGCAAGGCGCGCGCCCTCCGGCACCATCAGCAAGGCCCGCGACGCTGCGGAAACATCGCCGGGCAGCACCGGGCGGATCATCCCAGCACAGCCTTCGCCGCAGGCCCGGCGCCAAACCGGGCCGAGCGTTGCGCCACTTCCAGCACGTCGCCTGCCTGCACCCCATCGCCGACCTGCGCCGCTGCCGGATAGGCCCAGGATGGCGTGGCAGAGGTTTCCTCCCGCAGCACCGTTGCGCCGCGCATCACCCGGATGCGGTAGCTCTCGATCTCCTCGCCCAGCGGCACCTCGTCCAGCTCCCAGCTGTCGCCTTCGATCCTGGTCCGGCGTATCCATGTGGTGCTGATATCCTGTCCCAGCGCACCATTCAGCCGCAGGTGCACCGGCGCATAAGGCCTCAGGCCATTGCCCTCAAAAGCTTCCTGCAGGTGCACATAGGACGGATCCTCCAGCGCGCGGCGCGCCGGGCCGATCCGGTAATGCCGCACCCTGCGGCGCTGCTCCGGCGCCAGTTCCATCTGCACCGGCGTGCCATCCAGCAGCACCACATAGGCCCCTGCAGGCCAGACATCCGGCATCACCGCATCCGTGCCTTGCTGCCCCCGCAAACGCCCGCGCAGAAGGTAGGTCTGCGGCGCAATCAGCTCCGCCTCGCGGAACTGGAACAGCTCCCAGTTGCCCGCCGAGCCATCTCCGATGGCGGCGGCATTGGCACCGTTCAGAACCGCCTCCGCCGTGCGGCTTTCCAAGCTGCCGGTGATCAGCCTGACCTGCAAATCCGCACTCAGATCCCAGCGTCCCGCGCCTGCGGCCAGCAGCGGCGTTTCCGTGACGCCCACCACCTGCCGCGCTGCAATCACCTGTTCCAGCGCGTAATTTTCATCCGCTTCTGATCCGTAAACTGCCACGCTGCCGGGCCAGGCGGCGGCGGTCAGCGCCAGATGCGGCGCGTGCGGCACCTCATCGCCGCGCATCAGGGGCAGATCCATGAACAAGGGCAGCACCGGCCCGGGTGCGGCAAAGGCGTTGACCCCCGGCAGTTCCTCTGCCACCGCGGCCAGATCATAGGTGCCCGGCTCGATCCTGACCGCCTCCACCATCTGCGCCTCCGCCTGCTCCACCCGGTCGATGCGGTAGAGCTGATCCTTGCCCTCCACCGGGACTGAGACCACGTCGCCTGCCCCCAGATGCAGCAGTGAGGGTGGAAGCGCGAACCGCGCGGTGTCGCGCGAAACCCGCGCTTCCGCCAGCCAGCGGGCGACGGTCTGGCGCGCCTCCGCCCGGGTCATGGCCAGCGGCAGCTCGTTCTGGCTGACACTATGCGTTGCTTCATTGGGCAGCACCGCCTCGACCGAGCCCGCAGCATGGTCGCCGCTCCATTCGGTGAACCGCAGCCGCACCCGGCCCGCCAGTTCCGCCTCGCTGGCGCGGGCCAGCTCCAGGCTGCCGTCCATCTCGTCATTGTGGGCCAGATGCTCGAGGCTCAGCATCTCCGCGCCGGTGCCCTTGCGCATCCGGAACCGCAGCACCCCGTCGCGCTCCACCGCGTCAAACCCGTGCCGCAGCATCAGCGGCTGCAGCACCGCGCGGGCGTCCGCCACATCCGGGTTCACAAACCCATGCACCACGCCATAAAGACCCGTGGCATCAATGTCATACAGCCCCGCACGGTGGCAGACTTCCTCCACCACAGAGGCCAGCGTGCGCTGCCCGGCACGCCCGTTCAGCCAGTGCCCGCGCAGGTAGTTCTCGCCGTCGTTCCAGATCTCCACCCGCGCCGGAAAGGCCGGAAACGGCCGCGCGTCCCAGGCCCAGACATAGGCGTTGGACATATCCAGCATTGGCCCGCCGTATTCCTCTGACACGGGATTATTGGCCGCCTCACCCCAATAGCCCAGAAAGGCGCGCAGGTACTGGATCTGCATCAGATCGTCTCGCAAACCGTTGGAATAACGCGGCAGTTTTGACTCCGAGCTTTTCGGGTCCAGGAACTTGTTGGGCTGGTTGGTGCCCTTGTCGATGGCGGCGCAGCCCAGTTCGGTGAACCACACGGGCTTTGATTGCGGCACCCAGTCGGTCGGCGCAGCCTGCCGCACCCCACCGATGCGCTCGTGATGCTCCTGCATCCACCAGCTGCGGATATCCTTGTAGCGCCAGATCCAGGGCTCATCATGCGCGCCATCGGTGATCGGGGTGCGGATCTGCGCCTCGCGCGCCTCGGGGGAATGGTAATACCAATCAAACCCCTCGCCGCCCTCCATATTGCCGCTAAGGTATTCGAGGTCATAGATCGACGGCACGCCCGCCTGCGCGTCCAGATGATCATCACCCTCGCGCCAATCGGACAAAGGCATGTAATTGTCGATGCCGACAAAGTCGATGTTTTCATCCGCCCACAGCGGGTCCAGATGGAAATACCGGTCGCCCTCCGGCGATTGATAGCCCCAGTATTCCGACCAGTCGGCGGCATAGCCGATTTTGGTCTCCGGCCCCAGCAGGCTGCGCACTTCCGCCGCCAGCCCTTTCAATGCCTGCACAGCCGGGAAGCCACCGGCCCCGCGGATCTGCGTCAGCGCCCGCATCTCGGAGCTGATGCAAAAGGCCTCCACCCCGCCCGCCGCCGCGCAAAGCGCCGCATTATGCAGGATGAACCGGCTGAGGCTCCATTCCTCCGGCCCGCTGTAAGCGACGGTGCCGTCGCCCACCGTGAAATCCGCCGCGGTGACCGTGCCGAAGAACGCTGCCACCTCCGCATCCGCCGCCGCGGTGCCATCCGGCGATCCAGGCCGGCCCGGCGCCGCCGACAGGGTAATCCGCCCGCGCCAGGGCAGATGCGGCTGGCTGGCGCCGCCGGTCCAGGGATCGGCCAGCGCGTTGCCCTCTGCCTGATCCATCAGGATGAAGGGGTAGAACATCACCCGAAGGCCGCGCTCCTGCATTTCCCGGATCGACTGCACCACCGACGCATCCGCAGGCGTGCCGCCGTAAAGCGGCACGCCATCTTGCATCAGCACCTCTTCGGCTGCATCGCGGGTCACGCCGCTGACGGACCAGACCATGTTCCCCTCAGCGTCCTTATGCTCCACCTTGGGCTTCAGCGTGCAACTGCCGCAGCGCAGGTCATCCCCGAACCACGACACAATCAGCGAGGCCGCGCTGCAGGACGGCAGCTCCTCCTGCAGGGCATTCAGCGAGGTCTCGAGATCGGAAAGTCCCGAAGGCGTATGCTCATTCGCCGGTTTCGCATCTCCTGGCCCGCCGGAATACTGCACCACATCCGCGGCCAGCGTATATTCCCCGGTGCCGGGCATCAGCGCCACCCCCTGCACGATTTGCCCCAGGTCCTGCGCATAGGTGCTGCTGGCAGGCTGTTCCGGCCGCAAGACATCGAATGAAAACTGCGGCACCCGGTTGCCAAAGCGCCCTAGCTCCAGGTTCTCCATCACTACATAGGCGGTGCCGCGGTAGGCCGGCACCTGCCCCGGGCCCTCGATCGCCTCCATCACCGGGTCCGGCAGCTGATCCGCCGTGCCGCGGTAAACGGTCATGTTCAGATCCTTCGGCGCCACTTCCTCGCCATCGGCCCAGACCCGCGAGACGCTGGCGATCTCACCTTCGCACAGCGCAATGGCCAGCGACACCGAATAGCTGTAGCTGGTGACCTGCGGCTGGCTGGGACGGCCCTTGCCGCCGCCGCCGCTGGTCTGCGAGGTCTCCAGAAAGCGCGAGGACCAGATCACCTGCCCGCCCAGCCGCATCCGGCCATAGACCTGCGCCACCGGCGCGCCCTCACTGGCCTGGGTCAGCCGGAAGCGGTCGACCTTGCCGGTCTCCACCGGATCAGCGCCAGAGCCCAGCAGGCGCTCGTCTATCATGCGGCCCAGGGTGGCGCCCACCGCGCGGCCGATCACCGCCGAGGACAGCCCCGCCACGGTGCCGCCAATTGCGCCGCCGACCGCCGCACCGGCGGCAGAAAGAAGAATGGTTGCCATCAGATCAGCTCCTTTGTCAGGACATGCCGGGGAAGTGAAACCGCGCCACGATGCGGCGCTGCCAGGGCGGGCTCAGCGGGCTTTCGACAACCCCGTGGCCGGCATAGGCGTGGATGAAGGCGGGAGCATTTGTTAGAGAACCCGTCCGGGCCAACGGCCCGGGCAGCGCCCGTCCCGCCCCCCCGTCAAACCGGAGGTTTGCCTCCGGCAAAACGGGCGGGCGCTTTACGCCCTCCCCGCGCGGGACCGGCGCTGCCCTCGCGTTTCGTTCTATGGCTATGCTTTGCACCCCCAGATGCTTGGCCACCGATCCCTCCCGCATCCGGAACAGGATCACATCACCCGCTGCTGCATCATCCAGCGGCTTTGCCGCCAGATGCCGTGCTGCGGCCTGCCACAGCGCCTCGGCACCCTGCGGCTCCGACCAGTCCATTGTATAGGCGGGCGGCACCTCCGGCTCCGCGCCGTACAGCTCCCGCCACACCCCCCGGATCAGCCCCAGGCAATCGCAGCCCGCACCCTTGCAGGACGCCTGATGCACATAGGGCGTGCCTATCCAGCCGCGCGCGGCCTCTACCACCCGGCTCATCGCCGGCTTCCCCCGGTGTTCATGCCGGACTGGCGCGGCACCGCCATGATCCAATCCTCGCCCGGAATATCCGGGAACCCTTGGAAATTCATCAGGTTATTGAACTTCAGCCGGCAGGCCTCCATGCGCTTGTCGCAGCCCGCTACCAGCCGCACCGTATCACCCGGAGACACAACCGCACGGACCGGCTCCCACAGGGTGATCCTGCGCCCCGCAGCATTGGACTGGTCGGACTTCACCGCGGCCCACAGCCCCGCTGCCGCACCGCTGAGAACCGTCAGCCGGCCATCCGCAAACCAGCCTGGCTCAAACCCCGGTAACGCGTCCCAGCGGAAATCCTCGCTGCGCTCTACGGTGTCCACCGCAGTTTCAACGGCATAGCCGGGCGTGTTCAATTCAAACCCGCACGCCCGGTCGCCCAGAACCGCGGTGCAGGGCTTCTGATAGATCCGCCCCTGCGGCTGGTTCAGCTGCTCGGTCAGCCCGCGAAGCTCTGCCTCAAAAGCGCCGCCGGCGCGGCGGATCTCGCCAATCGTGCCGCGGAACTGCAGCCAGCGCATGGAGACATCCTGCCAATTGACCAGCCAGCAGCGCACCTCAGCGCCGTCGAACCGGCCTGCCTCGATGTCTTCCTCGCGCACTGCGGCATCGCTCAGCACTCCCAGCGCCTCAGTGTTGTCGACCGACAGGCCGGTGGCCTGTTGCACCGCGCGTGCGGTCAGGCCGCTGCCGGGCTGGAAGGTGATGCCATCAAAGGACAGCACGCAGTCATGATCGGTGAACCCCAGCACCGTGCCGTCCTGCCGGGTCAGTGCCCAGGCGCGGCAGAGCGTGGTGATGCCGGATTGAAGATGGCCGCGCAATGCATTGGAAAGACTGGTCATACCCGCACCTCCACCACAGGCACGGCAGGCGCTTCACCCGCTTGAAAGGACGCCACGCTGGTCTGGATGCTGGCGGTGTCAAAGCGCACCGGCACATCAAACTCAAACCCTGCATTGATGCTCAGGCCATGCTCCGGCGGGTGCGCCAGGGTGATGAGGCCGGTGGCGGTATCCAGTTCATAGTCCACGCTCTCGCGCAGCTCGTCCTGCTCAATCCCCACCCGCACCGTTCCCGCCACCGGCTTGGCAATCGGGCGCTGATATGTGAAGGCCCCGGAGCGGTAGGTCTTGGCCAGCTGAAACGCCACCGTGCTGCCGTCGCCCATGGCAATCACCTGATCGTCAAAGGCCACTTCCGCGCTGGGCCGGGCAGATTTATAGTCGCTCCAATCCTTCCAGCGGAAGCCATAGAGCTGCCCCTGGCGGGCCTCGAAGAAGGCAATGAGGGTTTCGATATCTTCCAGCGCGCGCAGGCCAAGGCCTGCGTCATAGCGGCGGCGGGAGTGCGCCCAGGGGGTGTTGCGCTCCTCAAACCCGTTGGCCAGCGTCACCACATCGGTGCGCCGCTCAGGGCCGCCGACGGAGCCGAAGCTGAGCGAAGCGGGAAAGCGGACTTCGTGGAAATTCATAGTGTTACCCTCCATCCTTAACGATTGCGCCCGCCGCGGCTCAGCGCGCGCGACAGCTGTGCGGCGATCTGGCTGCGGCTGCGTTCAAAACCTTTGACGTCGGGGGTAGAGACATTCATCACCACATTCACAGCGCCGCCGCCCTGGCTGCGCACCCCCAGCGATCCATCGGCGCCGCGGGTCAGCGGCAGGATCGCCTCCGGCCCCGCTTCGCCCATCAGCCCGGTGGCGCCGCGCATCGGGAAGGTTGTGGGGCTGGTGACAATGCCGCCCTTGGCAAAAGGCATCACCTTGCCCTGACTGAAGGCAGAACCATTGGCGAAGGGCAGAATGTTCCCGATCAAACTGCCGAAACCATCGGAAATCAGACTGCCAACATGGTTGGTGACCGGTTTCATCGCAGCGTTATAAGTGGTGCGGATCATTGAGCGCGCCAGCGTGTCCATCGCCTCCGACAGATTGGCACCGTCAAACACCAGATCGTCAAATGAACGGCGCAAGCCCTTGGAAAGACTGCGATCCAGAATCTGGGCATCACGGCCGGTCTCGGAGAACCCTTCCTTGACCCGCCCCAGCACTTCTGCAAAGGCAGCAGCCATTCCAGTGGCACCGTCCAGCGCTTCTCCCAAAGCCTCGCCCTGCAGTTCCAGTTCCGCCATAGAGGATGAGTCAGTCATCTGTTGTCTCCTTGTTCTTCGGGCCGGCGGCGTCCGGGAAGGCCTGCATCAGCGCTGCCAGCCGGTCACGTCCCAGCGGCTGCGGCGCAGCCGGATCGCCCAGCATCAGCCGCAGTTCAGCGGGCGTCAGCTGCCAGAAATCGCGCGGCAGCAGTTTCAGCCCCGCCATCCCGGCGCGCATCAGGGCAGGCCAGTCGAGCGCACTCATGGGCCGTCCGGCACGGCAAAGCTGCGCACCAAGAGTTCCGCTGCCACCCGTGCCGCCTGCATCGGGCCGCCGCCTATGGTGGCCGCAGCCAGGTCTTCGCGGCTGAGATCATGGCCGCCGCCCTGCAATCCTGCCGCCAGCAGCGCCAGCACATCACGGGCGGAAAACCGGCCCTGTTCGAACCGCTGCACCAGATCCACCAGCGTGCCTTCCTCCAGCGCGGCCTCTAGCCCTGCCAGCGCGCCCAGGGTCAGCTTCAGCGCGTAAGGGTCTCCATTTACGAGCAATTCTGCCTCGCCTGCGTGCGGGTTCACCATCATTAAACCGCCGCAAAGCTGAGCTGGCCGGCGCTGGCGAGCGACAGCTCATAGGTTGCCTCGCCATTGTGGCTGCCTGCGTATTCCAGTGCGGTGACCTGGAACGGACCCTGCACGATGCCGAAGTCCGGGATGATCACCTGGAACTCCGGCGTGAGCCCGTCAAAGAACAGTTGCCGGGCGCGTTCGTCCGTCGCCTCGTCCCGGAAGATGCCAGAGCCGGAAATGCTGGCGGAGCGCACGCCGGCACCGGCCAGCAGCTCGCGCCAGCCGCCCTGGCTTTCGAGGCTGGTCACATCGACGCTTTCGGCGTTGAAGCTGATGCGCGTGGCGCGCAGGCCGGCGATGGTCTCAAAAAGGCCGGCGCCGTTCATGTCCACTTTGACCAAGAGGTCCTTGCCGTTTTGAACTGTCATGGGGTTTCTCCATGGTTTTCAATTGGTTTCATGAGAATTCTGCGGTTCAGACATCATCCACCCGCGCCCTGAAGCGCAGGGTGATCTGCCTGCCGCCGGTGCTGAGCCGCTCCGCCTTGGCGCGGTCGAACCAGAGGCCGGTCAGCTGCCCGCGCGGCAGCGGCACCGCGGCGCCGACCAGCGCGTTGCAGACGGCGGCGGCAGCGGATTTGGCGGTGGCAAAACCGGCCATGTCGGTGGTGACGGTGACAAAGAACCGGTGCTCCGCCCCGCCCGCCGTTATGTCGGAACGGTCCAGCACCTCTTCGCTGCCAAGCGCCACATAGGTCTGCGGCAAGGGGCCTGCGGGGAGGGCGTCATAGATCGCGCTGCCGACCAGCGTGGTCAGGCCCGGGTCGCCGGTCAGATGGGTGTAGATGGCGGATTGCAGCCCGCCAGCGATGGCATAGGTCATCCGCTCACCTCCTCAACCGCGAAGCAAGTGAGGTAACGGCCTGCGGGTTCGTTTTCTGCAACTGCATCAATGCGGTAGAGGCGGTTTTCATCGCGGAACCGCTGATCGGGGCGCGGCCGGGATGCAAAGCCTTCAGGGGATGCGCGCAGCGTAATGCGGTATTTCTGCAAAGACAGGCTGTCGCTGTTCAAGCGCCCGCTGAGGGATTTCACCTCAGCCCAATGGGTGCCAAGCGCCACCCAGGTCTCGGTATAGCCGCCAGCGCCGTCGGGGGTACGCTGGGGGTCTTCCAGCACCAGTTTGCGGGTCAGGTTCGGGGGGCGTTTCATGCGAGCCCCCCCAAGCTGAGCCGCAGGGTGCGGTAGCGTTCGATCAGGCTGGTTACACCAAAGGGCATGCAGCCGCCATGGAGGCCGGTGTCGGCCCGGTATTCGTAGTAATGCGCCGCCAGGAGCATCACCGCCTGGCCCAGATCGGCGGGCAAGCCGCCCCAGTCGGCGGCCATGCCAGCCTGCAGGGTGATCCGCGCCAAACCGCCCGTCGGGATCGCGGGCAGCAGGCTGGCAGATGGGCACAGCCGCGGGCGCTGGCTGTCGCGTTCCAAGCGGTAGGCCGCTGGGTCCAGGACCGTCTCAGCACCGCCTGCATTGCGGATCATCACCTCTGTCACGGCCTGCACCGGGGCGATCGGCAGCACCATCCGGCTGCGGTCGCGCCAGTGGCGGATCTCCAGCTCAAATTCACGGGTTATCAGTGCCTTGCTGGTCCTTGCTTCGATCGCGGCCAGGGCGGCGCGCAGGAAGCCAAACAGCACCTCGTCCTGCAGGCTGCCCTCGCCAAAGCCGGTGCCCAGGCGGAGGTGTGCCTTGAACTGGGCCAGCGGCAGGGCGGCCTCGGGCACGGGGGTCACTTCGCTCAGCATCATCATCTCACTCCTGCGGGCCTCCCCCTTGGCGGCCCTGATCTGCTGTCCGTTGAAAGTTCGGCCGGCACGCACCGTTCCCTGCCGCTCGGACGGAGGGGGAGCAGCTAGACGGCAGGGAAATATGGGATGCGTGCCAGCCGACGGACCGGGCTGCCGGTCCGCCATCAGCGCAGAGCGGTTAGCTCGCGCCGAATTTCATCAGCTTGATCGCGGCAAAGTCGCTGACGTCGCCGCCGACGCGTTTGGTCGCGTAGAACAGCACATGCGGTTTGGCGCTGAAGGGATCGCGCAGGACGCGCAGGTCCGGGCGTTCGGCGATGGTGTAGCCGGCGCGGAAGTCGCCAAAGGCGATGGGGAAACTGTTCAGGCCTGGGTCCGGCATGTCCTCGGCGATCAGCACCGGGTAGCCCATCAGGCGTGCGGGTTCGCCCGCGGCCAGGCCGTCGGACCACAGGAAGCGGCCATCGGCGTCTTTCAATTTCCGCAGCATTCCCGCGGTCTTGGAGTTCAGAATGAAGGTGCCGTTGGCGCGGTATTCCGCCCCCAGCGCATAGACCAGGTCAATGATCGCGTCGCCGTTGCCGATCTCGCCATCGACGCCGGTGGCGACATAGCCGATGTTGCCCCAGCTCCAGTTGCCGTTTTCCTCGACGTTGTAGTTGAGGAAACCGGTGGGCTTGTCGACGCCATCGCCATTGATGAAGGCGTCGGCCTCGGAGCGGGAAAACTTGTCGGCGATGCGGCCTGCCAGCCAGCCCTCGATGTCAAAAGCGCTGTCATCAAGCAGCCGCTGCGACGCCTTGGGCAACGCGCTGAGTTCATGCAGCGGGATCGAGATGCGGTCGATAGTGCCGGTAGAGGTTTCCGCGGAGGGGCCGGTTTCATTGGCCCAGCCGGCGCCCATTTCGCTGTGGTCGATCAGCACGTCATAAGACGCCGCCTCCACATGCACCACGGAGGCCACGGCGCGGATCGAGGCGGAGGCGTTCAGCACCGCCTTGACGGTGTCGGCGGTCTGCGGATCGACCAGGTAGCCGCCGTCGCTGCCCACCGCGGTGGACATGGATTTGCCCTCCAGTTCGAGGCCGCGCAGGCCGTCGTCGTCGCCGCTGCGCAGATAGGCGTTGAACGCCTTCTGATGCGGGGCGCCCGCGTCCTGGCTGGCTGCCAGATGGGGGCGGTTCTGAGAGATTGTCTTACGGTCCAGCATGGTCACTCGCTCTTCTGCCTGTTTCAGCCTTGATTGCACGTCGTTCTGAAAGCCCTTGAATTCATGAAGAAAGCCGGCGATGGCCTGTTTCACTTCATGCGCCAGGGGCGCTGCGTCCCCGGTTTGGGCCGGGAGGTCTTGGTTGCTCATATTGAGTGTCCTGTTCTGAGGTCACGGGTGATCTGGCGCAGGCCGTCGGCCAAGGCGCGCAGCGCTTGCGCTTCTGCCTCCAGCGCGGAGGATTTCGCCGCCACCCGCGCCGCGGGAAGCATCGGGAAGGTGACCAGCGACACCTCCCACAGCTCCACCTGCGTGAGGTGGCGGGTGCCGTCCGGCGCGCGGGCGGCTTTCTGGGTGCGGTAACCGATCGAGAGGCCGTCAATGGCGCCCGCTTCGACCAGCGCGGCAGCCTCGGCGCCCTTGGGGGTGGCGGTGAGGATGCGGCCCTTGACGTACAGCCCGCGCGTGTCCTCGCGCACTTCGTCCCAGACGCCGATGGGCTGGGCAGGGTCGTGCTGCCACAGCATCTTGACGCTGCGGCCCTGATCCTTGAGCGCCTTCAGCGAAGCCGCATAGGCGCCGCGCTGCACCACATCGCCGCCCTGGTCGGTCTGGCCGAACAGGCTGGCGTAGCCCTTAATCTCTGTTGCGTCCTTCAGCGAGAGATCCTCGCCGAAGCGTGCGAATTTATGTTCCAGCTGGGGGGATCCCTGCATCATCTGAACCTCGCAAGTCGTTGGATTTACGGCAATTGCACCGTCAGGAAGGATTGGAAGGCCTGCGCCAGGATGACGGCGGCAACGCCGTAGACGGTGAGCCAGAGGCGTTTCTCCAGCCGCTCCATCATCTGTTCGATCCGGTCGAGACGGCGGTTCACGGCGTCGTTCTGGATCTGGGCGACCCGCTCATGGGCGGACAGGCGCAATCCCGGTGAACAATCGAATGCGTGCATCGGGTGCTCAGTCATCCTGTCCGCCCTCCGTCTGCTCTGTGGGCAGGGTTTCTGTGGGCAACCCCAGCAGACGCCGTTTTTCCTCGTGTGTGAGGAAATCCGCGGTGGTGATGCGCCGCCACTGCGCCTCGCGCTCTGCCGCAAGCGCAGGCAGCTGGTCGAGGTCGGGTTTCAAAGTCAGCGCTTCGCCTGTCCAGCCGGTCAGCCAGCCGGACAGCGCCGCTGTCACCTTGGAGACCAGCGGCAGTACGGTCAGACGGTAGAAGGCGCGGTTGGCCTCCTGATAGTTGGCATAGGTCGCGTCGCCTGGGATGCCGATCAGCATCGGCGGCACCCCGAAAGCCAGTGCGATTTCGCGGGCGGCGGTGTCCTTGGTTTTTTGGAACTCCATGTCGGAGGGAGAGAAGCCCATCGGCTTCCAATCCAGACCGCCCTCCAGCACCATCGGGCGGCCGGCATTATTGGCGCCCTGGAAGTTTGATTGAATCTGCTCGCTTAGATTGCGGAATTGATCGTCGGACATCTGCCCCTGGCCGTCGGAACCGGTCCAGACCAGCGCGCCGGAGGGGCGGGCTGCGTTGTCCAGCAGCGCCTTGGACCAGCGGGAGGCGGCGTTATGGACGTCAATCGCCATGGCCGCCGATTGCAGGGCTGAGAGGCCATAGTGGTCGTCCTGGGGGTGGAAGCTCTTGATGTGGCAGATCGGGGATTGGCCCGGCTCGTTGGCAAAGCGGTGCTTGCGCCCGCCCACCACATAGTCGAACCCTGCGGGCCAGCCGTCCGGCCCCGGCACCACATTCATCCGGTCGGAGCGCAGCACATGCAGTTCTGCAGGCGTTGCGTCCTCTGCCGTGACCATTTCGATATAGGCGTTGCCCGAGAGCAGCAGGTGGCCATAAAGGGCCTCCAGCATCTCAGCCTGGGTCTGGGCCGGGTTGGGGCGTGCCAGCAGCGCCAGCCAGGGGTGTACATCAAAGCGCTGGCGGCTGTCCTGCAGCACCAGCGGCGCGGCGGCTGCGGCCTCGGCAATGAGGCGGATCACGCGGTGGGTGACAGGATTGCCGGCAAAGCCGCTGCGGGTCAGGGAAACGCTGTCGCGCGGGCTCCAGGCGATGCGGCCGGCGCCGTGCCAGGAAACCACGCGGGCGGTCTGGCTGGCCTTCTGTTCCAGGCCCGGATTATTGGGGCCCGGTTTCCGGGGGTCTGGCGTTTTGCGCCGCAGCAGGTCAAAGACCATGGTCCGCTCCTCAGCTTGTTCCTGTGTGGCGCCATGAGCCTTGGGGCTGATGCGCCTTTGCTGAGGATCATTAGTGGCAGAAAGGCCTGAAGATTTGAGAAGCGGTGCGTACGGCGGGTACGCAACACCCTGTATCAACCCACTGAATAAAAAGAAAAACCGCCCGTTGCGCAGTGGGCGGCTTGCGGAGTTTACGACGGGCAGCGCCGGTCCGCGGGTGGGCGGGAAGCGCCCGCCCCATCGTGCTGGAAGCACGCCTCCGGCATAACGGAGGGCGGACGGGCGCTGCCCGGCCTGCGGCCAGGCGGTAGCTTACAGAACCCGGACCTGCGGCCTGCGCAGGCTGGCAGCGGGCTGGATGATCAGCTCATGCAGCACCCAGACCAGCGCATCGACCCGGTCGGGAGAGCCGCTGCCGCGGTAGCCCTGCGGGGTCATCTGGCACATCTGGTCCTCAAGATCCCCAAGGCCGGGCAGGTGAAATACCCGGCCTTGTTCGTAGAGCGCCGCGACCGGTTCAGCGCGGGCAGACTTGCCCTTTCGCGCGTGGAGCGCACGGAACGGAACCAGCGGGTCGGCCTGGCGCAGCACGTTTTCAACGAGGGCGCCGCCCTGGTTGACCTCTGCCACCACCCGTTCGGCGCCATAGCGGTCGCGGGCGGCAATCACCGCCTGCGCCCAGGTCATCGGAGTGGCGCCTTGCACGGTGCAATCCGCCAGCACATAGGCCTGCCAATCCTGCGGCGGGCCGTGGGTGACGGCGCCTGCCACCACGATGCCGCAGGCGTCAGAGTCCTTGCCTGCGCTGACCGCCGGGGCGACGGCGACCACCACCCGGTCCAAAGGCGGCGCCTCGGCCACCTGGGCCTCAATCAGCGCCGCAGTGGTCCAAAGCGCACCTTGGATGTCCGCCAGCAGCACCCCGTCCAGCTCCTGCCGGCCCAGGCGGGTGCCTGCATAGCGTGCCCGCATCTCCGCCAGGAAGGAGGGTGCGAGGTTGGCGCGGTTGGCCTCGGTCGGGGCATGGGTGGTGACGGTGCTGGGCGAGGCCAGCAGCCGTTTCAGCACGGTTGCGTTGCGCGGCGTGGTGGTGACGCAGACGCGCGGATCCTGCCCCAGCCGCAAGGTGAACTGCAGCATGTCCCAGCATTCCTCGCCCTTCTTCCACTTGGCCAGCTCATCCGCCCAGGCAGCGTCGAACTGGGGGCCGCGGAGCGCCTCGGGGTCGTGGGCAGAGAACGCCTGCGCCTCTGCCCCGTTGGGCCAGATCAGCTTGCGCTCCGACGCCTTCCACTTCGGCCGCCGGTCGGGCGGTGAGCAGGTCAGGATGCCGCTGTCGCCGTGGATCATCACGTCGCGCACCTGGTCATAGGTTTCTGCCACCAGCGCGATGCGCCGGGCGGTGCCGGGATCGTCCGGGCGCGGCCCTTCGGCCTGGGAGCGGACCCATTCCGCCCCTGCCCGAGTCTTGCCCGCGCCGCGGCCGCCCAGAATTACCCAGGCGCGCCATTTGCCCGCCGGCGGGTGCTGATGCGCCAGCGCCCAGAATTCAAACAAATGCGGCAGCGCGCAGAGGGACTTGGAAGAGATTTCATTCAGGAACATCTCCTGGAGAAAGAGCTCCACGGATGCCAGCCAGGCGGCTTTCGACGTCTCTGCGGGCGGCGTCGAAATCGAGCTCGTTTTCGGTTTTGAACATACGGGCGAAGTCGGTGCTTTGTTCTGCAAGGATTCTCTCCACTTTCTGGCATTCGCGGATCAGCTGTTCCAGGCGGCTGATCTGGCCTTTTTCGCCGGTGGTTTCATCGGCGCCATTGGTTTCGAGCTGCGCCCGCAGCTCTTCCGCCTCATTGCGCAGGCGGTGAATGCTGTCCTGTAAGGAGCGCAGGAGATCGGCGGTGTAATTCACCTGCCGGGACAGGACGGTACTGCCGCCCTGGTCTGGTTTCGTATCTGTCATGGGTTGCTCTGCCTCATGCGTTTTTGTCCGCACGAGAGAAAGAAAGACGGCCACCGGCGGAGGGATCCGGGGCCGTCGATGTTTCTTCTAGCTGCCACACAACCTATACGGGAAACGCGCGCAAAAGTCAAGCATTTTGAGAGAGGGGTGCGTACGGTGGGTGCGCAACGGGGAGCTATTGCAATTTTTGCAATAGCACAGTTTTAGGCTTGTTTACTCAGTATCACCAAATACAAAAGTTGGGCTCACCGGAGAGTTCTAGCACCGGAACTCTAGATCACATCTATCGCGAACTTTACTTGTACTACCAACACTTTCAAATCAAACTCCGAAGACAGGAATAATTAATCTATGGGAGAAGCAAAGGTAAAAAAACGTCGCCATTCCAAAGTTCTAGAAGATGCGCAAGGTTGCATCTACTGTGCCGGACGTGGTCCAGCGGAACAAGTTGACCACATGCCTCCCAGAGCAATTTTTCGCATGTCGCAAAGACCGAAGGGGCTAGAATTTCCCAGCTGCTCAGCATGCAATCAAGGTACCAGCCACTTGGACGTGGCGGCAACATTTATGGCACGAACGTTCCCGGGGATTGCAAATCAGGCCGACGAAGGGGAATGGGACAGGGTAATGCAAGAAATGAAGCGCGTTGCCCCTGATCTCCTACAGGAAATGTGGCTTTCTCCTGAGGAAATGCGCGCAATGATGTTGCGAGAAGGTATCTTTGACCCTCAGCTTGCTGCTTTTCGTGCAAATGGGCCTCTGCTCGGCGCTCACATGCAGGCATTTGCAGCAAAGGTCGGCTTCGCATTGCGTTACGAAGATGTCCACTACCCGGTCCCAGAAAAAGGGGGGGTCCAGGTTCGATGGTTCACGAGTGGTGAACTTTACAATGGCAATATTCCTCAAACTCTTTACGAAAGTTTGGGTTCAATTGAGATAATGCGGCAGGGAAAGATAACTTCTGACAAAGTATTCGAGTATGGTTGGGGAAATTTTGTCACCCAACCCGATACGCGGCTCTACTACGCAAAAGTTAGAGAATCCTTCGCAGTTGCTGCTTTCGTGGCAGATGATCGCTCCCAGCTGCCGTTCCCCGCTACACAACTCGCAACTTTTGCGCCCGGAGAACTGTGCATGCCTTTACATGACCGCATCAGTGACGAATGAAACGGCTTTTTCAACGAGCCTAAGAGATTAAACGCTGATCAGGCGAATGTTGAATGTGTTGTTCGTTGTCCACACAGTGGTTTCGGAGACAAATTTGCTCGTACCTAAATTGACCAACCGTAACAGCCTAGGGGCCGCAAAAAAAGGGCGCCGCTTGGCGCCCTTTCCTGTTTCCGCCCTGCCCCGCAAACCGTTTCCCCGCACGGGAAACGGTTCGGAAAACATGTGTTTTCCGGGCCGGAATTTTTGCAAAACTCCGGCGCCCGGTCAGTTGTTCTGCTGTTGCTGGGCTTCGATCTCGCGCCATTTGGCAACGTTGCGGTTGTGCTCCTGCAGGGTCTCCGCAAAGGCATGGCCGCCGGTGCCATCGGCAACAAAGAACAGATAGCCGGTGCTGTCCGGGTTCACCGCCGCCTCCAGGCTTTCAAGCCCCGGGTTGGCGATGGGGGTGGGCGGCAGGCCCTCGATCACATAGGTGTTCCAGGGGGTTGCCCGGCGCAGCTCGCTTTGGCGCAGGCCGCGGCCAAGAACGCCCTCGCCCTTGGTGACGCCATAGATCACCGTCGGGTCCGTCTGCAGCCGCATGCCGCGGTTCAGACGGTTGGTGAAGACCGAAGCCACCACGCCGCGCTCGGAGGCGACACCGGTTTCCTTCTCGATGATCGAGGCAAGGATCAGCATCTCCTCAGGGGTTTGCACCGCTGCATCGGCGGAGCGGCTTTCCCAGGCGGCGTTGATGCGCAGCTGTTGGCGCTCTTGCATCTCGGCCAGCACCGCGGAGCGCTCTGTGCCCGGGGTGACCTCATAGCTGTCTGGCGCCAGATGGCCCTCGGCGGGGCGCTCGCCCGGGTCGCCGGCCAGCACATCCATCGCCTTGAGCGCCTCGACCACCTGCCAGCTGGTCACGCCTTCGGCCAGCGCGATACGGTAGCGGGTGTCGGCGTCCTGGCGGGTTTCGGTGTACTCAGCCGGGACGTCATCCTCGCCCAGGATGAACTCCGCCTTCTCCGCAAACCTGTTGGTCGCCGGGTCCAGCTCGCGCACCTCTGCCTGAGTGCGGGTCACACCGATGCGGTAGACGATCTCAGTGCCGCAGGTGGAAGCGCCGGAAGTGGTGATCCGGCTGATGATCTGCTCCATTGAGGCGCCCGGCTCCACCAGGAAGCTGCCGGCCTTCAGCTGGCTCGTCTTCTCACTGTATTTGGCACCAAGGCGGAACAGCGTGCCGGAGGCCACAGCCCCCTGCTCTTCCAGATCGCGGCTGACACGGGCCATGTTGGAGCCCCGCTCCACCCGCAGGCAGATCGCCGTCTCCAGCGGGCCTTCGGCGGTGTATTGCGACTGGCCCCACAGGATGAGGCCGCCCAAGAGGAATAGGGCGGCGATCAGGACCGTCAGCATATTAGAGGCGAGGCTGCGCCACATCAGCTGGTTTTCCCGAAGATCACCGAGGCGTTGGTGCCGCCAAAGCCGAAGGAGTTCGACAGCGCTACGTTGATTTCCCGTTCGCGCTTGGCGTTGGGGGCCAGGTCGACCGGGGTTTCAACCGCGGGGTTGTCGAGGTTGATGGTCGGCGGCGCCACTTGGTCGCGGATCGCCAGGATCGAGAAGATCGCCTCAATCGCGCCGGCCGCGCCCAAGAGGTGTCCGGTGGCGGATTTGGTCGAGGACATGGTGACATTGCCCGCGTGACCGCCGAGCAGCCGTTCGACAGCGCCCAGTTCGATGGTGTCGGCCATGGTCGAGGTGCCATGAGCGTTGATGTAGTCGATGGCGGTTGCGTCAAGACCTGCGTTGGCAAGCGCCGCCTTCATCGAGCGTTCGCCGCCCTCGCCGTCCTCGGACGGCGCGGTGATGTGGTAGGCGTCGCCGGAGAGGCCGTAGCCCAGCACCTCGGCGTAAATCTTGGCACCGCGGGCCTTGGCGTGTTCATAGTCTTCCAGCACCACGATGCCGGCACCCTCGCCCATGACAAAGCCGTCACGGTCGGCGTCATAGGGGCGCGAGGCCTTGGCCGGATCATCGGCACGTTTGGTCGACAGCGCCTTGCAGGCGTTGAAGCCGGCAATGCCGATTTCGCAGATCGCGGCTTCGGCGCCGCCTGCAATCATCACGTCGGCGTCGCCGGATTTGATCAGCCGGGCAGCATCGCCAATGGCATGGGCGCCGGTTGAACAGGCTGTCACGACGGAGTGGTTCGGGCCCTTGAAACCGAAGCGGATCGAGACCTGGCCGGAAATAAGGTTGATCAGCGCGCCGGGGATAAAGAACGGGGAGACCCGGCGGGGGCCCTTCTCCTTGATCATCACGGCTGTGTCGGCGATCGAGCTGAGACCGCCGATGCCGGAGCCGATCATCACGCCGGTGCGCAGGCGGCTTTCCTCATCCTCTGGCGTCCAGCCGGCGTCGCGCACGGCCATGTCGGCGGCTGCGATGCCATAGAGGATGAAGTCGTCGATCTTCTTCTGCTCTTTCTTGATCACCCAGTCGTCCGGGTTGAAGGTGCCATCCGCACCATCGCCGCGCGGCACTTCGCAGGCATAGGTGGTGGCGACACCGCTGGCTTCGGCGTCAAACAGGGTGATGGGGCCGGCGCCCGACTGTCCATCCAGCAACCGGGACCAGGTTTCCTCGACTCCGCTGGCCAGAGGGGTAACCAGGCCCAGACCGGTGACAACTACTCGACGCATTCCTTGCTCTCCTTTGCCTCGGCAATCCGTCCGTCCAGATAGCTTGGAATGGCCTGAAGGTGCAAGAGCGCGGTGACAGCCTGTGTCACGCAGCGTCAGCTGGTTTTTTACGGAGGAATTGCGCAGCAGGAATATTCCGTTAACCAATCACCCCTAAGTTGAAGATGAAGTCAACAACCATACTCGGCATCCGTCCTCACGACATGCCAACGCAGGCTGGAGCTCTGGGCCATTTTGTCTCCAGCCTGCTTTTTTCTTTCCTTTTTCCGATATCATAGGTTTCCTGCCCTTTTGCGGGTGGCAGGATCGGCCTGCCGCGGCAAGCGGCCCGCGGGCAGATGCCGGGCGGCAAGCGGCCATTTGCCGGCACCGGGCTCCGTGTTAACCGCAAATTCGCTTATTTGCGCGATCCTGTCAGGCGGAAGGAACCAAAGAAAGACCCCTGCCATGCGCCAATGGCTTCCGATTGCTGTTCTTTTGCTGATGATTGGCCTGCTGCCTGCCCGCGCAGGCGCCACTTGCGCGGTGCATCAGGATTTGTCGAATCTGCACCGCGCCAGCAAGGGCTTCCTGTCGTATCTGAGTTCCGGCCAGGGCGGTTACTATGTGCAGGATCTGCAGGCCTGGATGCTCATCCATCCGCCCGCGCCGCTGCTTCAGCGGATGCGGGCCGTTGGCATTCAGACGGTTGAGGCAAACACCCTGGCGCTGCTGAAACAGCAAAAGGTTCTGCTGCAGATCCTCAGCAGCCAGGGCCGCGGCGCCGCACAGGACAGCGCACGGCAGTTCGGCACCGCCGATCTGGCCCGGGACTTTGGCATCCAGGTGGAGGCGCTGCCCTGCGACCAGGTCAAGGAAGAGGGTTTTGGCAGTAAACTGGTGGCGGTGGCGGCCTCGGACGCCCGGCAGCGCCAGCAGATCATCAATGCTGCCATCGCCTGGGTGTCCTTTCTGGTTCTGGGCGGCAGCATCCTGTATTTTCTGGACCGGATCGGCATCCGCAAGATCCGCCGCACCAAACGTTATCCCTGCGCGGTGCCCTGTGCCGTTCTGGCCGGCGGCCGCAGCTTTCAGGCGCATCTGGTTGACCTCAGCCGGGCCGGCGCCAAGGTGCGCCCGGACCATGCCTGCAGCGTTTCCGGCCGGGTCACGCTCAATTTCGGCGGCCACACGGTCGAGGCGCAGATCCGCTGGCAAACCGCCGACTACTTTGGCGTGGAATTCACCAAGGACTTCAACTTCCTGCAACTGCACCGCCTGCTGGAGGCCTACCCGCTGGAAGGCGAAAGCCTGCGCGAGGAAATGCGGCTGGCGCGCTGAGCCCTGCCGCGCTGCCCTGCCCTTCGCCGCCGCTGCCAAACTCTGCGGCATGCAGCGGGACGTCTTGCGACTCTGATCAGTTCTGCCCAGCCCGGCGCGTGCCGGCCTGCGGTGCTGCGGCTTTTGCGGAGAATTAGCTGCCCGGCCGCTTCTGATTAACAGGCCAATCAACACTCTTTGACAGACTCGCTCCGATAGACTCAACCCCTGTTTGTCTGGAGCCAAGCCTGACATGAAGCAATGGCCGATACTCATAGCGACGATTTTCCTGCCTGCCGCAGTATTCAGCACCGCTTTGCCTGCACAGGCTTCAAGGAACACCTGCCTGCTGCAATCGGACCTGGCGCTGATGCAGCATGAAATGCGTGCGTTTCTGGAATACCTGGACACCGGCAAGGACCTAGGCCAGGCCCGTTATCTGCGCCACTGGCTGGCAGACCACCCGCCGGTGGATCTGCGGGTGCGCATGCGGCGGGCCGGCATGGGCGGGTATGAGGCGCAGACCCTCACGCTGATCGCCCGGCACAAAGCGCTGCTGGAAGTGCACCGCCGCAAGGGCCGCCGCAAGGCAGCGGCCAGCGCGCAGCGGCTGGGGGTGGCTGCACTGCTGGACGACTACGCAGGCCGGATCCTGCCGCTGCCCTGCGATTTTGCGCCGCAAAAACAGCTTGCGGCAAGCGCGCGGACAGGGATCGGCCCCCTGAAGCTGCTGCCGCGAAATGCGGCCATTGCCAGCGGCCTGCTGGCGCTGGCGCTTGGGGCGGCCGGCTTTGTGGCCGCGGGGTATTTTGCGCGCAGGCAGCGGCGGCGCCGGAAACGCCACCCCTGCGCCCTGCCTGCCTTGTTGCGGTCCGGTCCCGCGCACCTGCCAGCCTTGTTCGTCGACATCAGCTGCACAGGCGCCAAGCTGAGGATCTGGGAGGAGATGGAAGGGGATGAGCTGTCCAAAGGGCAGGCTGTAACCGCCGTGATCACGGGCTTTCAGCCGATAGAGGCGCAGGTGAGCTGGCAGAATGCCGATTATACCGGTATTAAATTCAGCAGCCGGCTGACGCGGGAGGAGCTGAACAGGCTGCTGCGGTTCAGTAAGTCGAAAGCTGCACCCTTGCTGGAGCAGACGGAACCGGCCTGACCACCGGCCTAACAACCGACCTGACAACCAGCCCGCAGACCGTTCAGGCAATGGCTGCAGAATGCCCGCCCCGCCTGCCGGTGCCTCCTGTGGTATTGCGCCGGCCCGTCAGGGCCGCCGCAGGTATGTTCACAATCCAGCCGCTTGCGTCCCGCCGCTGCCGCTGAGGCCGCGCCGGGACATGCGGATCACTGGAACTCTGCAACCGCCTCCGGCTCGGGCCGGGCCACGTCCAGCACTTCTTCGACCGAAACGGATTTGCGGAACAGCGCACGGCCCACCATGGCCCCGGAGATGTTGTAGATATACTTGAGCCGGGACACGTCGTCGGCGGTCCGCACAACACCATTGGCGATCACTGGCGTGCGGGCTTTTTCCGCCAGGCCGGAAATCAGGCCCAGCTGCGCCTCAAGGTCCGACATGTCGCTGTCGATATCCGTGACAATGATCCCGGCCAATGGCGCGGACTGGAAGGCGGCAATGAAATCCTCGGGCGCAATGGCGCCGGACTGGCGCCAGCCGTCTGTCATCACCTGGCCCTGGTAGACATCCACAGACAGCACGATCTGGTCCGGGTGGTGCTTGGCAAGCTCCTGCACCAGATGCGGATCACGTGCGGCCAGAGTGCCGATCACGATGCGCCCGGCGCCCTTGTCGATCCAATGCTCCACATGTTCCCGCGAGCGCATGCCGCCGCCCAGCTGCACCGGAATGCCGGCGCCGCGGATGATTTCGGTGATCAGCTCTTCGTTGCTGTAGTCGCCTTCAATGGCGTTGAAATCGGTGACATGCATCCACTCCGCGCCGGCAGCGGCAAATCCCTTGGCCGTTTCCACCGGATCCACATGCCAGATCATCGGCTCGTCCAGGCGGCCTTTCTCGAGGGTCACGCAGCGGCCGTTCTGAATTTCCATCGTGGGGTAAATCATCATAGTGCCTATCTCCTCTCTGTTGCCTCTTGGGGTCACAGTAGCACGGATTTTTCCCGGCTGAACGGCGTATCATGACGATTTATGGAACAATTGCGGCGCGGAAATGCGCACCGCATGATAGCGCAAACAAACAAGGCGGCGGATCGCCGCAGCGCCAGATTCGCACCGCCCCGCCGGACAAAAGAAAACGGCGCCCTCCGCTGGGGAGAGCGCCGCTCAATCCGGTCTTCCGGAAGCGTGGCTTAGGACGCTTCGGAGATGAATTTGACCGCGTCGCCGAAGGTCTGGATGGTTTCGGCTGCGTCGTCCGGGATCTCGATGCCGAACTCTTCTTCAAACGCCATCACCAGTTCCACGGTGTCCAGGCTGTCTGCGCCCAGATCGTCGATGAAGGAGGCGTTTTCGGTGACTTTGTCTTCTTCAACACCCAGGTGCTCAACAACGATCTTCTTAACGCGATCTGCGACGTCGCTCATGTCTCTTCCTCGTCTTTCAGGGCACTCTGCCCGGTTCTGCCCTTGCCCGTTCGGGCGGCGTGGTTATTGCCCGGTGCGGGCGGTGTGGTCCCCGCCGGGCGGGGCTGTGCGGCGTTTCCGTTAGGAAATGCCGGCGGATACGGGCCGCCTATAGCATAGACCGCGGCCAAGGCAAACGGTTTCGCTTGGTCACAGCGGCCGGGGCCGGGCGGCCTGTGGGCGCTATGAAGCGTGCAGATGGCGCTCTGATCAAGAGCTTGCAAGGCCCGAGCGGAATTTTTTTCGCATTTCCGCCGCATTTCAACGGCTTGACGGCGCGAAACAGCCGGGAGGCTGTGCTGTCCAGGCGGGTGCCGGGAAAAAGAAAGCCCCGCAGCAGGCTGCGGGGCTGACAGAGCGCTGCGGCCCAGGGCGGCTCAGATCATCGCCATGCCGCCGTTCACATGCAGGGTGGTGCCGGTGACATAGCCTGCCTCCTGGCTGGCCAGGTACAGCACGGCAGAGGCGATTTCCTTTGATTCCCCCATGCGCCCGGCCGGGATCTGGGTCAGGATCGCGTCTTTCTGGGTGTCGTTCAGCTTGTCGGTCATGGCGGTGGCGATGAAGCCAGGTGCCACCGCGTTCACGGTGATGCCGCGGTTGGCGACCTCATAGGCCAGCGATTTGGACATGCCGACCATGCCGGCCTTCGACGCTGCATAGTTGCCCTGGCCCGGGTTGCCGGTGGCGCCCACAACCGAGGAGATGTTGATGATGCGGCCCCAGCGCGCCTTCATCATGCCGCGCAGCACGCCGCGGCACAGGCGCATGGTGGAGGTGAGGTTCACGTCCAGGACGCTCTGCCAATCCTCGTCCTTCATACGCATGAACAGGTTGTCGCGGGTGATGCCCGCGTTGTTGACCAGGATATCGACAGAGCCCATTGCCTCAGCCGCCTGTTTCGGCAGCGCCTCAACCGCCTCGGCATCAGACAGGTTGCAGGGCAGCACATGGGCGCGTTCACCCAGTTCGGCGGCCAGCGCCTGCAGCGGCTCTTCGCGGGTGCCGGACAGCGCCACGGTGGCGCCGGCAGCGTGCAAGGCGCGGGCGATGTCGCCGCCGATGCCGCCAGAGGCGCCGGTGATGAGGGCGGTCTTGCCAGTCAGATCAAACATATCATTTCCTTTGTGAACGCTCCGGCCCGCCAGGGGCGCCGTTTTCCGGCGCGGAAAACGGGCCGGAATTTTTGCAAAATTCCGGTTAGCCTGCGGCGGCGGCCTGGGCCTCTTCCGGAGTGCCGGCCTGGCGGCAGGCCAGGTTGCGGTCGATCTTGCGGATCATGCCCGACAGCGCCTTGCCTGCACCGATTTCCCAGAATTCGGTGACGCCCTTAGCGGCCATCGCCTGCACGCTTTCGCGCCAGCGCACGGAGCCGGTGACCTGCTCGACCAGAAGCTGGCGGATTTCATCGGGGCTGGTGACGGCATCGGCGCGCACATTGGCAATCAGCGGCACTGCGGGGGATTTGATATCAACGCCTGCCAGAGCTTCGGCCATCGCGTCCGCCGCGGGCTGCATCAGGGCGCAGTGGAAGGGGGCGGACACCGGCAGCATCACCGCGCGCTTGGCGCCTTTTTCCTTGGCGATCACGGCCGCGCGTTCGACCGCGGCCTTGGCGCCGGAGACCACAACCTGGGTGGGATCGTTGTCGTTGGCTGCCTGGCAGACCTCGCCTTGCGCGGCTTCTTCAGCTACCGCACGCACGTCGTCGAGACCGAGGCCGAGGATCGCAGCCATGGCGCCCTCGCCCACCGGCACCGCGCTTTGCATCGCGAGGCCGCGGGTGCGCAGCAGGCGCGCGGTGTCAGCGACCGAAATGGCGCCGGCCGCGGCCAGTGCGGAATATTCGCCCAAGGAGTGGCCGGCCACAAAGGCTGCCTTGCCGATGGTGACGCCTTCGGCCTCCAGCGCGCGCATCGCGGCCATGGAGGTGGCCATCAGCGCAGGCTGGGCGTTCTGGGTCAGGGTCAGGGTTTCGATGTCGCCCTCCCAGATCAGCTGGCTCAGGCTTTCGCCCAGGGCCTCGTCCACCTCGTCAAAGATGGCCTTGGCGGCCGGATAGGCCTCGGCCAGCGCCTTGCCCATGCCGATGGTCTGGGCGCCCTGCCCTGGGAACACAAATGCGATCGTCATTGATGACCTCGTCTGTTTTAGCGTTTTGCCTGATGTACCCGCCCTTTCCCTAACGTACAAGCAAAGGTGCATCTTGCGCACGCAAGCTGTGCATGGGCGGACAGCCCCATGCGTTGCATCCCGGGTGCGCGCAGTTAGGTTAAGGTCAACCCGACCCTGACCAGGAAATGCGCTTTATGTCACGCTCCAACACGTTTTCGTCTTATGGCTCTGTTGCCAAAGGCTTTCACTGGCTGACCGCCCTGCTGATCTTCTCGGCCTTTCCGCTGGGCTATTTTGCCAATGAGCTGGCGCATGAGATCCAGAGCCCCGGATTTGACGGCAGCCAGGCGGTGATTGAGCGGGCGACGCTGCTGTTTTCGCTGCACAAGACCATCGGCGTCGCGGTGTTCTTTACCGCGCTGCTGCGGATCCTGTGGGCGCTGAGCCAGCCGAAACCCGGCCTGCTGCACCCGGACCGCAAGGCAGAGGCGCTGGCGGCGGAGATGGTGCATTGGCTGCTTTATGGCTCGCTGGTGGCGGTGCCGCTTACGGGGTGGATCCACCATGCGGCAACCACAGGCTTTGCGCCGATCTGGTGGCCGTTCGGGCAGAGCCTGCCGTTTGTGGCGAAGTCGGAAGCGGTGGCTGGTTTCTTTGGCAGCCTGCACTGGCTGCTGGTCTGGACGCTGGCGGCGGCGCTGGGGCTGCATATTGCCGGCGCGCTGAAGCACCATGTGATCGACCGCGACGCCACCCTGCGGCGGATGCTGCCGGGCAGCGGCACCCTGCCCAAGCCGCCTGCGCAGGCGCACAGCGTCCTGCCCTTGCTGGCGGCGCTGGCAGTCTGGGGCAGCGTGCTGGGCGGCGGTGCAGCGCTGGGCCTTCTGGGCGGCCATGATCATGGCACAGAAGGCACAGCGGCCCCGGTTGTGGCCGCGGCACCTGAGGCTGCGGGCAGCTGGGCGGTGCAATCCGGCAGGCTGGGGATTTCCGTCACCCAGATGGGCAGCGTCATCAATGGCAGCTTTGGCGAATGGTCGGCGATGATCAACTTCGAAGAACCTGCCGCCCCCGGCCCTGCGGGCGACGTGGAGGTGACCATCGTGATCCCCTCGCTGGAGCTGGGCTCCGTCGCGGGCCAGGCGATGGGTGCGGATTATTTCGACAGCGCCAATTTCCCCACCGCACTGTTCAAGGCTGAGATCGAGAAACTGGAAGATGGCTATCAGGCCGTGGGCACGCTGACCATCAAAGGGGAAACCGTGCCGGCCACCCTGCCCTTTGATCTGGAGCTGACCGGCGACAGCGCCAAGATGCGCGGCGGGCTGACGCTGAACCGGCTGGATTTCGGGGTCGGCAAGAACCTGCCGGACGAAAGCTCGCTGGCCTTTGCCGTGGATGTCGCGGTGGAGCTGGAGGCGAAACGGGCCGAATAGCCAGGGCCAGCGGAGGCTTCCGGCTGCGCCGGCGCCTCCTTTCAGCCTTGGGGCAGTCTTTGCCCTGGCGCCGCGCTGACGCGCGGCGCTGTTGCTTTTGGCGGGCCGCTTCTGCCTGGCGCGGCCCGCGCTCCTGCTGCTCAACAGGTGCCCGGCAGGTCTGGCAGGTCAGTGGCTGTGACGGTAGTAGCCGCCGTGACGGGTGCGGTGCCGGTGGATACCGTGGTAACGGTGCCGGTGCTGCCTGACATGCCGGCGCCCGCCGTGGGGCCGGTAATAGGTGCGCGGCTGATAAGAATGCGTGTAGCCGTAGTGCCGGTCCTTACGGTCATCCAGGCTTTTGGCGATGAGGCCCAGGGCGATCAGCCCGGCAATGGCACGGGCGGCGTCGCGGCTGGAATCATGGGCGGCGGCTGGCGCTGTGAAGGCCAGATTGGCAGCGAGGGCCAATGCCGCGCTGGCTGAAGTCAATAAGCCGAAGCGGAACATGGTGCCTCCTTTCCGAGGTGGCCGGAGGGGCCATCCTCAGCCTGCCGCAGCGGGCGGGGAAAGGCCAATGAACTCCTGTCACGCTTTGGGGAGGCAGATGGCGGCAGGCCGCAAAAAACCGCCAGCCCCATGAGGCGCTGGCGGCAGCGTTTTCAGACTGTGCAGGCTGGCTTAGCTGTCGGCCTTCATTGCCTCGATCGAGATCTTGATGTTGACCTCGTCGCTGACGAAGGGCGCGAACTGGCCCAGGTTGAAGTCGGAGCGCACCACGGTGGCTGTTGCGTCAAAACCCGCCCAGGGCTTTTTCGCCATCGGGTGGTCGCCTGTCTGGTTCAGCTTGGCGTCCAGCACCACCGGCTTGGTCACGCCGTTGAGGGTCAGGTCGCCGGTGATCTTGGCGGTGCTGTCGCCGGTCACTTCGATGCCGGTGGAGGTGAAGCTGATGGTCTCATCCTCGGTTGCGTCAAAGAAATCTTTGGTCATGAAGTGGTCGAACCGGGCCTGCCAGCCGGTGAACATCATGCTGAGCGGCATCGAGACGGAGACGGAGGAATTCGCCGGGTTTTCCTGGTCGAACATGATCTCGCCTTCAAAGCCGGAGAACAGGCCGTAGGTGGTCGAATAGCCCAAGTGGTTGTAATCGAACAGGATCTGGCTATGGCTGGAATCCAGCACGTATTTCTCAGGTGTTGCGGCGGCACCGGTTGCAGCAGCGGCAGCAAGGGCGGCGGCAAGCAGGGTCTTTTTCATGGGAAAGCTCCGTCTGAATAAATCTTGTGGCAAAAGATGCGGCATTAGGCCTGCAAAAGGAAAGCCCGCAAATTCCAACACTATCTGTGAGCGGGCGAACACAAAACCCGGCGGGGGCACCGCCGGGAAATCCTCGCGCAGACGTGATGGCGGTTCAGGTCAGGATCCGAACCGCGCCGCTGAGCTGGTCGCGCAGCTCGCTGCGCATGGCGGCAGAGCCGATGGGCAGCTCGATCAGCAGGCTGCCGTCTGTTTCGAACATCTGCACGGTGGAGGCCGTCAGCCGTGCACCGCCGAGCGTGTCGTAGCTGCGGCGCAGCACGGTGCGCGGACGGCCGCGGCTGTCGCGCTGCAGCACCCGAAGCTCGCGGCGGACCGGGTCGAAACAGGCCTCAGGCCTGTTGCCCGGCTCATGGGTGGTCATCAGCACCAGGCCGGTCAGCAGGAAGGCCACCGAGATGCCGAAGCGGATCAGGTTCATGTCCGGGTCGGCACCCGCGCCAGGCACCAGCCACAGGCCGGTCGAACTGAGGATCATGGCGGCGCCCAGCAGCCGCAGCACGGCAACCCGAAGCTTCCAGTTGGCCTCCAGCCGCAGGCTGAGCGGCACCACACCGGCCACCACGCCAAAGGCGGCAGCGCCCGGGGTTCTTGTTGCCTGCGGCGGGGTTTGATCTGTCACTGCCATCTGTCTGCCCTTTCTCAAGCTGCCCATGCCGGGTTTCCGGCCCTGCGGTCTTCTGTCCGCGTTAAGGCTTCGTTAAGGAGTGAAGACCCGCATTGGGGCATGAATGGGGCGGGCTTGCGGTTTTGCCGCGGCGGGCGGCCGCAGCATAGGCAATATGCCCTTTGGCCTTGCTCTTTTGGCCGCAGCCTGTATAGGAGGCCCTGCTTCCGCGACATCTTCGATCCGCGCAGCCTCTCGTGACCGGGCAGCGGAAGTGCGACATGCCCTGTCTATGAAATGCGCCTAGACACAAACAGGAGTTCGCATGCCACTCTATGAGCATGTCATGATTGCGCGTCAGGACCTGTCCAACTCGCAAGCTGAAGGCCTCATCGAACATTTCGGTGCTGTTCTGTCCGACAACGGCGGCAAGCTGGTCGACAATGAGTACTGGGGCGTCAAGACGATGGCCTACAAGATCAACAAGAACCGCAAGGGCCACTATGCCTTCCTGCGCACCGACGCCCCTGCGTCTGCCGTGCAGGAAATGGAGCGCCTGATGCGTCTGCATGATGACGTGATGCGCGTCCTGACCATCAAGGTCGACGAGCACGCCGAGGGCCCTTCGGTCCAGATGCAGAAGCGCGACGAACGCGACGGCCGTCGCGAGCGCCGCTGATCAACGCTTGAGAAAAGGACGCTAAATCATGGCAGCCAAACCGTTTTTCCGCCGCCGCAAGGTTTGCCCGTTCTCGGGTGAAAATGCGCCGAAGATCGACTACAAAGACACCCGTCTGCTGCAGCGCTACATCTCTGAGCGCGGCAAGATCGTGCCTTCGCGCATCACTGCCGTTTCGGCCAAGAAGCAGCGTGAGCTGGCCCGTGCTATCAAGCGCGCCCGCTTCCTCGCCCTGCTGCCCTACGCCGTGAAGTAAGGAGAAAAGCAGATGCAAGTTATCCTTCTTGAGCGCGTTGCAAAGCTGGGCCAGATGGGCGACGTCGTCGACGTGAAGCCCGGTTACGCCCGCAACTTCCTGCTGCCGCAGGGCAAGGCAAAAACCGCTTCTGAGGCCAACATCGCCTCTTTCGAGGCCCAGAAAGCGCAGCTGGAAGCGCGCAACCTGGAGACCAAGAAAGAAGCCGAGGCCCTGGCAGAGAAGCTGGACGGCCAGCAGTTCATCGTGATTCGCTCCGCTTCGGACGCGGGCGCGCTGTACGGCTCCGTCACCCCGCGCGACGCGGCAGATGCTGCAACCGCGGACGGCTTCTCGGTCGACAAGAAACAGGTCGCCCTGATCGCACCGATCAAGGAACTGGGCCTGCATTCCGTCGCCGTGAAACTGCACCCGGAAGTGGAAGTCGAAATCAAGCTGAACGTGGCCCGCTCCCAAGAGGAAGCCGAGCTGCAGGCAACGGGCAAATCGATCCAGGAGCTGGCCGCCGAAGAGGAAGCCGCTGCTGAGTTCGAAATCTCCGAGCTGTTCGACGACATCGGCTCCGCGGCGTCTGACGACGACGACGCACCGGCCGAAGCCGCTGGCGAAGAAACCAACTGATCCTTATTGGGACAGTGAGACATGGGAAAGGCCGCCTGTCCGGGCGGCCTTTTCTGTTTTTGCAGAGTGCTTTGATAAAGCGCCTCAAACTGCCGGCAGAATGCCCCTGCCCGTAAACCTTGCCTTTGCCCTGCCGCGCCAGACTGGCGGCGGGAGAAACGGAAAGGGATGAGGATGCAAACTGCATTGGACCGTGAAGAGCTGGCGTTGCGGCGTCGGCTGCTGTTCCGCCTGTTGCGGGGCCACAAGTTCGACCGGCCGGCCTTTAAGACAGAGGCGGTCTCGGACCTGGTGCCGCAGGGGCTGATCGTGCCGGGGCGGGAGCTGTTCCGCCAGCCCAGCGTGCCCCGGCGGACGGTCTGAGCGCCGCCGCCTGCCCCGGTTCAGTCTACCGCTGCTCGGTTTGCACGGGTAAGGTCGCGCTGCCGGACAATCAGGACAGGCCCGCCGATGCAGCATCTTGCGCCCCTCACCCGCCAGGATATTTTCCCGGATGATAGCCTGCCGGACGGGCACAGCCTGCTGCAGGAAGGCCGGTCGATGGCGGCGGTCTGGCAATTGGGCCGCAGCGCGTTTCACACGGCTCAGGGCTGCAGCAGCGAAGCGGAGTATAAACGGCGGATGATGGCCCGGGGCCGGGTGATGCGGCACGCGCATCTTGGCTTCCGGGATCTGGAGCAAACGGTTGCGGCCACCGCCGAAGTTTATGAGGCCTGTGCGGCACGCGGTGCCCGGATCGACCGGTTCGGCATGTGCCTGGACTGGTCCATGGGCTATCCGCGGGCGCAGCGCAGCGCGCAGACGCGTGGCACAGGCATTCTGCTGCAAGACTGCGAGGATTTTGCCCGGCTCACCCAGGCGGCGCCGGCCGCGATGCATTTCGGCGACTTCATGCTGGGCTTTCCGGCAGCGCTGGAAAACACCCGCAGCGCCCTGGCGGCCGGGGCCACGGCAATCGGCAACCTGGGGCAGTATTTCACCTTCCGCCTGCCGGGCTGCACCGATGACGCGGCCGCCACCGCCGCCACCGTGCAGGCCCTGGGGCTAATCGCGGCACAGCCTGCCGAGGTGCTGGTGCATTCCAACCTGGATGACGGTTATGCCGCGGTCTATGAAGATCTGACCAGCGCCCTGGGCCAGGCGATGCTGGAGAAATACATCGTGGCGGATCTGATCGGCGCGCCCTATGCGGTGTGTTACGGCCATCATTTCACCGACCCGCTGTCCCGGATTGCGTTCCAGCGAGCGCTGGCGGCGGTCTGCGAGGGGGTTCCCGGCTCCCAGGTCTATGGCGCCACGGTGCTGTACAAGGGCAGCCGCGCGGAAAACTACGCCGGGCTGTCGTCTTATCTGCTGGCAGATATTGCGGCGCAAAAGCTGCTGCCCAGCGGCCATGCTGTGAACCCGGTCCCGGTGAGCGAGAATGAGCGGATCCCCGACGCCAAGGAAATCATCGACGCGCAATGCCACCTGAACCGGCTGGAGGAATTGGCAGAAGGATATCTGCCGCTGCTGAACCTGGAGGCGGCAGACAGGCTGCGCGCCGCCTTGCTGGCCGAAGGGGCCGGATTTTGCAACCGGGTTCTGCGCGGGCTGGAGGCGGCCGGGGTCGACATCACCGATCCATTTCAGATGCTGCTGGCGCTGCGCCGCATCGGCGGCCGCGCGCTGGAGCAGCGCTTTGGCGCCGGCCGGGCGCGCGCGGATATGCCCCAGCGGCGCCAGCCGGTTGTGCCCGCCACAACGTTCACGGAAATCGAAGCGGAGGCCGCGGCCTTTCTTGCCAGCAGCGGCGGGCAGATGCTGACGGCGCTGGCCCGGCCGGACCTATGCATCCTGACCGCGGCCTCCGACGTCCATGAGCATGGCAAGATGCTGCTGGACAGCGTCTTTGCCGGGGCCGGCTTTACGCTGGCCGATGGCGGCATCTCCAGCGACCCGCCGCAGGTCGCTGCTGCGGCCATTGCCAGCGGCGCCGATGCCATTGCGCTGAGCACCTATAACGGTGTGGCGCTGCGCTATGCCCGGCAGCTGCTGCAGGCGCTGCAGGACCAGGGCGCGGATATTCCGGTGCTGATCGGCGGCCGCCTGAATGAAATCCCCGAGGCCAGCAACACCAGCCTGCCGGTCGATGTCAGCCGCGAGCTGGCTGCGCTGGGGGTCTTTCCCTGTGCCGATCTGGATGCAGCTGCGGACTGCTTGCAGCAGCTGCTGAACCGTTCGCCGGCCTAGGGCCGGGGCCTGCCGCGGGCGGCGCAAAGCCGGGCAGCAGGCATGGATTATAGGGACCGCGGAAAATTGGGAAACAGCCGCGGCCCCCTCTGCCCGAGTTGGTCAGCTGCCCCACAGGCGTGAGGGGCAAACTGCCCTGAGGGTTGTTTCTGCCTCAATGCGCACCCCCAATATGTAGTGGGAAACCATATTTAACAAATGTCTAATGATTAAAGTTTGATGCACCCGTCCCCATGCCGTCGCGGCCCGGGGTCCGGCGGGTTTCCCGCCCGGGTTTGGCGGTTCCCTGCCGGTTGCGCAGCATTTGAGGAACGGCAGCGTTGCGGTGCCGGGCCAGGCGGCTAAGCTGTCCGCAGGAAACTGATTTCGGAGGCTGCATGACGCGCCGGACCACTTTGATTATGTTCTTTGCTGCCGCTGTTCTGGCGGCCTGCAGCAGCACCGCTTCGCCGCCAGAAGCCCCTCGGATCAGCCCGCCGCTCTATCCCAATGAAACACCCGAACTGCGCCAGCAGATCAACTACTGGGCGGATCACTACGAGGTGCCGCGCAGCCTGGTGCACCGGCTTGCGGTGCGTGAAAGCACCCACCGCCCCTGGGCAGTGAACCGGCCCTATTACGGGCTGCTGCAGATCCTGCCGGCCACGGCGCGCTCGATGGGGTTTGAGGGCGAACCGAAGGACTTGCTGGATGCCGATACCAATCTTCAGTTTGCGGTGAAATACCTGCGCGGGGCGTGGCTGATTTCCGACGGCAGCCAGGATATGGCGGTCAAGCATTACTCCCGCGGGTATTACCACGAGGCCAAGCGGCGCGGGATGCTCAAGGAAACCGGCCTGCGCCCGTAACCCCTGGGAGTGCCGCCGCAGGCGGCCGCAGCGCCCCGCAGGGGCGCTGCCGGGCCCAACGGGACGCGGCGGCATCCGCAGGATGCGCCAAGGCCGGGCGGGAGCGCCCAGGTGCTCCATGCCGCGGATTTTAGGGAAATTCTAACCGCTGCCGGCCTTTACTGGCCCCATGCTGAGCCTGTTCACACTTCTTCTGCCTGCGCTGATGCCGTCCTGGCAGTTCTTCAAGTCGGTTGACCCCTCGCCCCGGGTGGAATGGGCGATGCTGGCCAGTGCCGCCAGCGCACCGCAGAGCTGGCGGGAGTTCCGGCCCCGGCCGCAGCACCTGTCCGGGCTGGCAATCGCGCGCCGGATGCTGTGGAACCCGCGCTGGAACGAAAGCCTGTTCCTGGTCTCCTGCGCCGAGCGGCTGACGCTGGAACCCACGGCGCACAGCGAGCAGGAAATCCTGCGCCGGATCACAGCCGAGCTGCAGCGCAGCCTGCCGCCCGGCGCCCGCCTGCCCTATGTGCAGTTCCGCCTGGTCTTTCTGGACCGGGGCGAAGACGGCCGGCTGGTCCAGGCCGTCACCTATGAGTCAGAGCCGCATCTGATGGCCGGGCTGGCGGCGCCATGACCCTGGAGATCGCCCTGCGCGCAACCGAGGTTCTGCTGGCGCTGGCGTTCCTGCAGCAAAGCGCCGAGCATCTGGCCGGTTTCCGGGAGGAGCAGCTGATTTACGGGCCGCGGCTGGTTCTGGCCGGGCTGCTGCTGCTTGGTGTGGCCACCCCTTGGGTTCTGCTGGGGCTGGTTGGGCTGGGACTGCTGATCCTACAGCGGTTTCAGGGGCCGTATAATGGCGGCAGCGACAAGATGAGCCTGCTGATCCTGTGCTGCCTGACCGCGGCGCAATGGCTGCCGTCGGAGCAATGGCAGGAATACGCTTTTGCCTATCTCGCCGGTCAGCTGGTGATCTGCTACTTCATCTCGGGCCAGGTCAAGATCGTGAACCCGGAATGGCGCTCCGGCCGGGCGTTACAGGATGTGTTCCGCTTTTCAGCCTACCCCGTTAGCGAGGGTCTCCGCAGCCTTGCAGACCGCCCCAGGCTGCTGTGGATGATGGGCTGGGCGGTGATGCTGTTTGAGGTGGCGTTTCCGCTGGCCCTGTTCAGCCGGGAGGCGCTGGTGGTGGCGCTGTTCACCGCGGCGCTGTTTCATCTTGCCAATGCCTGCCTGTTCGGGCTGAACCGGTTTTTCTGGATCTGGCTGGCGGCCTACCCGTCGCTTCTGTGGCTGCAAGAGCGGGTTATTCTGTAAACGCCCGCAAGCAAAAAGGCCGCCCACTGGGCGGCCTTTCCGTAACATGCTGAGCGGAGGCGATTATTCCTCTTCCAGCTCCTCAACGGCTTTCTGCAGATCGTCCTTGGAGATCTCTTTCTCAGTGACTTTGGCCTGCTCGACGATGTGGTCGACAACCTTGTCCTCGAAGATCGGCGCGCGCAGCTGCTGCTGCATCTGGGCGTTCTGCTGGATGAACTCGAAGAACTGGCGTTCCTGGCCCGGGTACTGGCGGGCTTGCGCCATGATGGCCTGGGTCATTTCGGCGTCGGTCACTTCGACCTCGGCTTTCTGGCCCAGCTCGGCCAGCAGCAGGCCCAGGCGGACGCGGCGCTCAGCCAGTTTGTTGTGCTCGTCGGTGGCTTCGATCTCACCGTGGTCGTGGCCCTGCACGTCCGGGTTTTCTTCGTGCCACAGCTGATGTGCGATCTGCTTGGCTTCTGCCTCGACCAGCGACGGCGGCAGGTCGAAGGAGACCAGGGTGTCCAGCTTGTCCAGCAGCGCGCGCTTCATCACCGCGCGGGCGGCACCGGCATATTCGGCTTCCAGGCGCTCGGTGATCTGGGCCTTCAGGCCGTCCAGATCTTCGGCGCCGAATTTCTTGGCCAGCTCGTCGTCGATCTCAGCCGCTTTCGGGGCTTTGACTTCCTTGACGGTGCAGGAGAACACGGCCTCTTTGCCTGCCAGGTGCTCTGCGCCGTATTCCTCGGGGAAGGACACGGTCACGTCTTTTTCTTCACCGGCCTTGGTGCCGACCAGCTGTTCCTCAAAACCAGGGATGAAGGAGTTGGAGCCCAGGGTCAGCGGGTAGTCGTCGCCTGCGCCGCCGTCAAAGGCTTCGCCGTCGATGCGGCCCACGAAGTCGATCACGACCTGGTCGCCGTCTTCGGCAGCAGCGCCCTCTTCGCGGGCTTCGAATTCCTTGGCGGTTTCGGCCAGGTTGTTCAGCGCCTCGGTGACCGCTTCTTCTTCAGCCTTCACAACCAGCTTTTCCAGCTCGACGCCGGAGAAGTCGACCTCAGGGATTTCCGGCAGTGCCTCATAGGACATCTCGACGTTGACGTCGTCGCCTTCTTTCCAGTCTTCGTTGGTCATCTTGACGTCGGGCTGCAGCGCCGGGCGGTCGCCGCTGTCCTCGAAATGCTTGTTCATGGCGCCGTCGACGGCTTCCTGCATGGCTTCGCCCATCAGGCGCTGGCCGAACTGCTTTTTCAGCAGCGCCATCGGCACCTTGCCCTTGCGGAAACCTTTCATTTCGATTTCCGGCTGTGCTTCGACCAGCTTTTCGTTGACCTTCTCGTCCAGCTCCGCCGCGGTGACGGTGATGGCGTAGCCGCGTTTCAGACCTTCGTTCAGCGTCTCGGTGACCTGCATCCTATTCCCCATAGAGATTCGGGGCGCCTTCGCGAGGTGCCCCCAGACAATTTGCGGTCTTCTATTTCCCCCGGCGCCCCGGCGCAAGGGGCATTGCCCGATTGTCGCGCAATCGCGCGGATTTCCCGGGCCGCAAACGAAAAAACACGCCCGCAAAGGGGCGTGTTTCCGATCTGAAAACCAAGGGAGTTGCGGCTCAGAACTTCCAGCGGGCACCAGCCAGGATCACATTTGCGTCCTGGTAGGTAGTGGCGCTGGTGTCGTCGTAGGAATAGTCGCGGTAGGCCAGATAGGTCTCGACATTATAGGCGTCGATTTTCTGAACCGCGGCCAAGCCCCAGGATTGTGCGCTGTCGCCTGCGCTGACCATGTCGGAGCCGTCGTAGTAGTCAACCGACACCGAGGTGGAGCCTGCTGCGATCAGATCCGCCTTATAGCCCAGCTTGGCATAGGCATAGGTGCCTGCGATGTCGCGTTCGCCCGCGGCCAGGTTCAGCGACAGGCCCGTCGCCTTGTGCAGCACCGCGAAGGAACCGGAGATGTCGCGGCGGTCTGCCTCCCCGGTCTCTTCGGTCCAGGACGCGCCGATGCCGGTGTCGATGGCAAAGCCTGCCGCATCGTCAGCGGCCCAGCGGACCGCCACGTCATAGCTTTCGCGGTCGTTGGCGTCGCGCAGGATATCGGTGCCGTAAGACGTCGACAGGGTAAAGCCCGCCAGTTCCGGCGAATCGTAACGGATACGGCCCAGGCGACTGCCATCCAGATCGGTGAAGGCATCGCCGATATCAATGCCGCTGAGCGCGCCGGCACCGGTACGGAACGCATAGCCGCCCGCGGAGTCGGCCACGGAGTTCGAGGCGCCAAGGCCGGTTCCTGAGAAATCCGCACCGGTGATGCCATCGGTCGCCATTGAGCCCTGACCGGCTGAGAAACGGCCAAAGCTTGCGGTGTCGAACTGGAAATCGACATGGCGGATGTTGGTGCGGTCCCAGCTGAGGTTGTCGCCGGTGGTCAGCTGGCTGACGCCATCCGAGGCGCGCAGCCCGAACGCGGTTTCAAAGCGGAACCGCAAGGTGTTTTCGCCATAGGCCTGTTCCAGTTCGAACCCGATCCGGGAATTCGAAGCTTCGTTGTCGACCAGGCGGTTGAAATCCTCCTGCCCGTCGTCAAACGACTGGAAGGCAGGGTTGAACTGCCCGTACCAGCGGAAGCTGCCGCCGGTATCATTGGTGTAGCTCGGGCCGGCAACGGCGGGGGCGGCCAGCAGGGCCGCAAGCGACGCCAGACCCGCGCGGGACGCGACTGTGATGCTCATTATTGTGAGTCTCCTGTTCCACAGGCAGCACGCCTCTCCATCCCTGAGACCGCTGCCTGAACCGGGAGGTATCACGCTGCTTTTTGCGCCTTCAGGGTTGAAAAACAGAGAGACTCACAGGGGTGCCGAATAGGCGGATTTCCGCGCATCCGGAAAGCAGACAAGCAGCAAACCGCGCAATTACAGAGCGTTAGGTAATGAAGTTCACATTCTACAAGGCGCGGGCGGCAGAGGGGCCATGCAGCTGCTGCAACCCTGCGCTGGCGCGCAGATTTCCGCGTTTTTGCGCACATCCGCCGCGCGGTTCAGAAGGAGCAGCCGGCCAAAGCACCCGCCAGCCCGGTCCGACCCTCAGAACCGCCAGCGCGCACCCAGCACCCAGGTGGTCAGATCCTGATAGGTTGCCGCGCCATCCTCGTAATCGTATTCCTGATAAGTGAGATAGATGTCGGTATTGAGGCGCTCTACCTTCTGCACCGCGCCGATGCCCCAGCCCTTGGAGCTGGACCCGGTGACGTTGAAATCCTCGCCGTCATAGTAATGCAGGCCAAACCCGGTTTTGCCCCAGGGCAGCCACTCATCCTCATAACCGACCTTGGCGTAGTAATAGCTTGGATCGGTTGCGCCTGCGGCATCATTATCCCGTGTGCCCGCGGCAACCGTCAGGCTAAGGCCATTGTCCAGCAGAACTGACGCCGCCCCCAGCACGTCGGACCGTTCGGCCCCTGCATCGTCACGGACCTGGTAGGCCAGCGAGGCGTTAAAGGCAGCGGAGCCGATTTCCTGGCCATAGAACAAGCCTGCATCATAATAGTCGGCGTCATCCCCAGAGGAGAGCACGTTCTGCCCCCAGGCCACGCCTGCCGAGAACCCGTTGAAATCCGGGGTATCATAACGGATGCGCCCGCGCCGGGAGCCGTCGAGGTTATCATAGGCATTCACCAGCGCTGGCCCGCTGAGTACGCCGCCGGTGTCGCGGATCAGAAAGCCCGCATTGGCATCAGCGGTATAAGAGTAGAGCGCGGTGCCGACATAGGACAGATCGGTTTCCGCCGCCCCGTCAGCCACCATGCTGCCCTGCCCGGCAGAGAATTTGCCCCAGCTGCCCTCCAGCCAGAAATCCACATGCCGCAGATCCGCCCGGGTCCAGCCGCTGTAGTTGGAGCCGAACTGGTTCACTTCGGTCGAGTTCGGAAAGCCCAGCCCGGTTTCAAAGCGGAAGCCGAAGGTATTGCTGCCAAAGGGCTGGATCAGCCGCAGGCCGACACGGGAGCGGGACAGGTCATTGTCCAGCAGGTTGGTTTCGGTCTGCTGCCCGTCGTCAACCGAGATGATGGCAGGATTGAACTGGCCATAGATCTCCACATAACCGCCGGAGCTGTTGTTGTATTTCAGGTCGGCCTCGGCAGGCTGGCCAATGGCGCACAGCCCGGCCGCAGCCGCTGACGAGAGGGAAAGAAGACGATTCATGACCATCCTCCTTTGCAACTGATGACTGGTGAACAAACACGGCAGCCCTGTCCGCAGGCTGCAGCGGCAAGCATAGCATATTTTCCGCCGGAAAGGGGAAAACATTGTCTCTGGACCCGGTACTGAACCGCACCTGCGCATGGCAGAAATCTTTGTGAAGTGGTGCGGGTGAAGGGACTTGAACCCCCACGCCTTGCGGCGCCAGAACCTAAATCTGGTGCGTCTACCAATTCCGCCACACCCGCACGGTTCCGCAAGGCGCGCGGCCCTGCGTGCCGCGGTCAATAGCAAAGCTTTGCGGGGGATGCGAGCGGAAAACGCACCCGCCGGCGGCTTATGCAAAACAGCAACAATCCGTCCGCAATCGTGCAACAATGGGCGGATTTTTGCCGGAAAAGACTGGGCCTGGAATCCAGTTGTAGCGTAGTTTCAGAAAAAAGTCTGAGGCAGACAAAGCGAGCAACAAGATGAAACCATTCGGCAATGCGGCCTTGCGGGCGCAGCTGGCGGCGCGTGGCCAGGCCCGTCCCCAGCGGCTGTTTCAGGGCAGCCAAAACATCAGTCTTTTGCGCGGCACCATTGTGCTGACCCGCGACGGCGAACGCGCCGCGGAAGAGATCAAGGCGGGCGACAGCCTGATCACCCGCACCCAAGGCATGGCGCAGGTAGCGGCAGTGCGCAGCCGCCGCGCGATGCTGCAGGCGGTTTGCATTGCCGCCGGGTCGCTAGGCGACACACGTGCTGACAGCGATCTGGTGGTGCCATGGGACCAGCGCATCCTGGTGCGCGACTGGCGCGCCAAGGCGATGTTCGGCCAGCCGCAGGCGGTGGTGCCGGCCTATGAGCTGGTGGACGGCGAGTTTATTCGCGACATGGGGCTGCAGATGATGGATCTGACCATTCTCGAGTTCTCCCGCCCGCATGTGATCTATGCAGGCGGATTGGAACTGGCCGCGGCCGCCGCGCCGCAAGAGGACCTGCGCCCGGCGGCCTGAGCCTGCTTACATCCCCAGCTTGCGGAACACCGCGGGGATCTGCTCCGGCAGATCTTCGGCGATCAGGCCGGGGCCAAATTCCAGCGCGCATTCGACGTGGATATAGGCGGCGGTCTCTGCTGCCTGCATTGGACCGAAACCGCGTGCCATCAGTCCGGTGATGAACCCCGCCAAAACATCGCCGGATCCGGCGGTGGCGAGCCAGGGCGCGGAGCGCTCGTAATGGGCGGAATTGACCGAGCAGCGCCCGTTCGGCGCGGCGATCACTGTATCCGGCCCCTTGAACAGCACCACGCAGCCCGCGCGTTTGGCGGCCTCGCGGGTGGCGTCCACTTTGGAATAGGCGGGGCCGGTGGTGGCTGGTGCGTTCAGCTTCTCCGCGAGGTCCGGGAACAGCTTGGCAAATTCGCCGCCATGCGGGGTGAGCACGCAGTTCTCGTGCAGGATTTCAAACAGCGCCTCTGGTTTCAGCTCAAACCGGGTCAGCGCATCAGCATCCAGCACAGTGGCACGCTTTTCTTTCAAGACGGCCATCACCAGCGCCTGCGTATCCGCCCCGCGCCCCAATCCGGGGCCAAGGCAGACCGCGTTGAACCGTGTGTCCTCCAGCAATTCGCTGACCCCATGCGCCCCGTCGATCTGCTGCAGCATGATGGCGGTCAGGTTGGCGGCATTTTCAAACATCGCCGAGCGCGGCGAACCGACGGTAACCAGCCCGGCCCCGATCCGCAGCGCACCACGGGCAGCCAGCCGGGCAGCGCCGGTTTTGCCGTGGCCGCCGGAAAGGACGAGGGAGTGGCCGTGGGTGTATTTGTGGCCGGCTTCTTTACGCCCGAGGGAGGGTACGGCCGGTCTCACAATCTCAAGCCAGGCGGGCACTGCCCTTTCGTCCGGAGCGCTCCTTGCCGGCGATGAGCGGTATCCGCAGGTGAGGCCAATGTCTTTGACCACAACTTTGCCGCAACTCTCGGACCCTCCATCAAGTACGTGCCCAAGTTTAGATCCGTGAAAGGTCACCGTGAGATCAGCCTGAACAGAAGGGGCATCTTTCTCTCTCAGGTCCTTTCCTTGAAAAAGATCATCCAGCTTGTGCGGCGCATGGGCTATTCGACGGCCAGAGTCAGAACAAATTCCGCTGGGCATATCCACAGAAACACACCTCGGCGGGTAAATCCCCTGCCTGTCCATATCTGCCTCGTCCCACCCCGTGTGGGACGTCCAGACGTCTGCCCACTCAGGCAAGGGACGGCTTAGTCCCGTTCCAAACAGGGCGTCGATCAGCAAATCATCGCGGGACCAAGCCTCGGTATCCTCCCAAAACGGTGACGTTTGGGGGGTTATTTCGGTGGTACCGATTGTCGACCATCTTTCGTAACTTGTGCGCGCGTCAGCAGGCAGCTTTTCCGGGTCTCCGTAGAGGAACACCTCCACCTCCCAGCCCCGCTCCTTCAGCAGCCGCGCCACTACAAAGCCGTCGCCGCCGTTGTTGCCCGGCCCGCAGAGGACCACGGCCCGGAGCGGGCTTTCATCTTTCTCCAAATACTCCGGGGAGCGAGAGGGGGGGGTCCCCCGACCGAGCCCCCCAAGAGCCCCCAACTCAGGCCAGCCACCCAAAACGGCCTCAAACAACACCCACCCCACCCACTCCATAAGGCCCAAC